>NZ_JAMFSB010000022.1 GCF_026225065.1 Paraburkholderia sp.
CAGTTCTACGTGCTCGAGGACAATGCGCGCACCCCCTCCGGCGTGTCCTACATGCTGGAAAACCGCGAGACCATGATGCAGCTCTTCCCCGAGCTGTTTCAGCAGGTCAAGGTGCAACCCGTGGAAGCGTATCCGCAGTTGCTGCGCGAATCGCTCGCGGCCGTCTGCCCGCCAGGCGGCAATCACGGCAACCCCACCATCGCGGTGCTCACGCCCGGCATTCACAACTCCGCCTACTACGAGCATGCGTTCCTTGCGGATCAGATGGGCGTGCATCTGGTTGAGGGCAGCGATCTGCAGGTTGTGGACGGTCACGTGGCGATGCGCACGACCGAAGGCTTCCGCGCAATCGACGTGCTGTACCGGCGCCTCGACGACGCCTATCTCGACCCCATGACCTTCCGCGGCGATTCGGTGCTGGGCGTGGCCGGCATCATGGATGTCTACCGCGCGGGCAACATCACGATTGCCAATGCGCCCGGCACCGGCATTGCCGACGACAAGGCGATCTATTCGTATATGCCCGAGATCGTCGAGTTCTATACGGGACGCCAGTCGATTCTCGAAAACGTGCCGACGTGGCGCTGTTCCGAACCGAGCAGCCTCAAATACGTGCTGGACCATCTCCATGAACTGGTGGTGAAGGAAGTGCACGGCTCGGGCGGCTACGGCATGCTGGTGGGACCGGCGGCATCGAAGAAGGAGTGCGAGGACTTCGCGGCCAAGCTGCGCGCGCGTCCCAACAACTACATCGCGCAACCGACGCTCGCGCTCTCCACCACGCCGATCCTGACCGAGAAGGGACTCGCCCCGCGCCATGTGGATCTGCGGCCGTTCGTGCTGGTGTCGGACCGGATTCGCATCACGCCTGGCGGCTTGACGCGCGTGGCGCTGAAAGAAGGCTCGCTGGTCGTGAATTCGAGCCAGGGCGGCGGCACCAAGGACACGTGGGTGCTGGCCGACTAAGCGGACCAAGCCGACTAAGGGCCGCCAGGCCGGCAGAAAGCACGCAACGCACAGGCAACACGCATCAGGCATCAGGCAAGCAACAGGCAGCAACAAACAGAAACAGGATCGGGACAGCACATGCTTCTTGGACGCACAGCAAGCGGGCTCTACTGGATGCACCGCTATATCGAGCGCGCGGAAAACATCGCACGGGTGGTCGATGCCGGACTGCGCATGTCGCTCACGCGTAGCTCCGACGCACCGGCCACGTGGTCGTCGGTCGTGGTCACCTCCGGGACGGAAGTGGGCTTTCGGCAGAAGCACGACGTCTGCACGGCCGAGACGGTTTCCGACTACCTGCTGCGCGACATCGACAATCCGTCGAGCGTGCTGGCGAGTATCGAAGTGGCGCGCTCGAACGCGCGCATGGTGCGCACGGCGCTCACGCGCGAGACGTGGGAAAGCGTGAACGAAGCGTGGATGACGATCAAGGGCCTGCTGGCCGCACCGGTTCCGTCCAGCGAATTGCCGGCCACGCTCGACCGCATCAAACGTCAGGCCGCACTGATTCGCGGCTCGTTTCACGGCACCATGCTCAGAAACGAGATTTTCAATTTTGCCCGCATCGGCACCTTCATCGAGCGCGCCGACAACACTGCGCGCATTCTCGACGTCAAATATCATCTGCTGCTGCCCTCGGTGTCGTACGTCGGCTCGACGCTCGACAACTATCAGTGGGAGTCGATCCTGCGCTCGGTCGACGCACACCGCTCGTACCGCTGGGTCTACGACGTGCAGTACAAGCCAGTCAACATCGCCGACTATCTGATTCTCAACGGCCGCATGCCGCGCTCGCTGAACTTCTGCTACCTGAACATTGTCGAGAACCTGCGTTTTCTGGCGCAGGACTATGGGGTGACTCACAACTGCCATTCGACCGCCGACAGAACCCTCGCCACGCTCAGTGACAACTCGGTCCAGCGTATTTTCTCGCGTGGCCTGCACGAGTTTCTCACCGGCTTTATCGCGCAGAACAACCGGCTCGGCTTTGAAATTGCCGAGACCTACAACTTCGATTGAGTACGGCCATGCGTATTGCCATTCGCCACACTTCGCACTACCAGTACGATCAACCGGTTCCTTATGCCTTGCAGCGGCTGCGGCTGCGTCCCCAGTCCGGTCCGGGGCAGAACGTGCTCGACTGGCGCGTGACGGTCGACGGCGTCGAGCCGACCGTAAGCTGGACTGATGGTCTGGGCAATCGCGTCGATCTCGTGCGGCATGAACGCAACAAGAGCGAGATCGTGATCGTCGCCGAAGGCACGGTCGAGACCCAGGACATGGCCGGCATCTACGGTTTCATCAATGAGATCGCGCCGCCCTGGATCTTCGAGCGCGAAACTCCGCTCACTCAGGCAGGCGAGCGCGTGCACGCGCTGGCCGCCACCGTGCGCGCGGGCGACGGGCAACTGGACACCTTGCACAGGCTGACTAACGCCATCCACCACCAGATTGCCTATGTGCCTGGCGCCACCGGGGTCGGCACGGATGCCGAGACGGCATTGCGCGAAGGGCACGGGGTCTGCCAGGACCATACGCATGTCTTTATCGCCGCGGCGCGCAGCATCGGCGTGCCGGCCCGCTATATCTCGGGTTATCTGCTGATGGATGACCTGGAGCAGCACGGTGCCAGCCACGCATGGGCCGAGGCGCATGTCGATGGCCTGGGATGGGTGGGGTTCGACGCGGCTAACGACAAATGCCCGGACGACCGCTACGTGCGTATCGCGACCGGCCTCGATTACCGCGACGCGATGCCGGTGTCGGGCGTGCGGACGGGGCAGGGGGCGGAGTCGCTGACTGTCACGGTCACGGTGATGCCGGCGTCGGGCCAGAGCCAAAGTCAGAGTCAGGGCTGACTGCGTCGAAGCTGAACGCGTCGAAGCCGACCGCGCCTGGGCGGCCCCGTCAAGCTGACCGCGTCAAAGCTGACCGCATCAACACCAAACGAAGCAAAGATCGGCAATTCCCCGTACGCTTACGCCTGACGATTCCACACTGAGCCGTCATGCACCTGCCTACCGCATAGGGGAAGAGTGTCGTGAAAGATCCGCTCGTTATCGGTTTCGCGCTGCTGGCGGTGGACATCGCGCTCTGGCGCGCCGGCTTTCCGCGCCAGGACACGCTGCGCCTCGTCTTACGCCTCGTGATCTTCGCTTTCTACAGTGCCGTGCTGTTCGGCTTCGGCATGAATCCGCTATCGCCTGCGCCGTGGCCGGAGTCGTGGCTGCGTCATCTGGGCGCCCAGATCCTGGAAGTGCTCTGGTGGCTCAATGGCGCGCGCCTGCTCACGCAGTCGCTCGACGCGGTGTTCGTCTCGCGCAGCTGGCACAAGGAGCGGCTCTTCCAGGACGTGCTGGGGGCGCTGGTGTTTCTCGCCGCCGCGGTCGCATCGCTCGCCTTTGTGCTGAACATTCCGGTGCGAGGCCTCGCGGCCACCTCGGGCGCGCTCGCGATCGTGGTGGGTCTCGCCATCCAGAGCACCCTGAGCGATGTGTTCGCCGGCATCGTCCTCAATACGACCGAGCCCTATCACATCGGCAACTGGGTGTGCGTCGACGGTGTGGAAGGCCAGGTCATGGAGATGAACTGGCGCGCCACGCACCTGCTGACGTCGCAGGGCAACATCGTGATCGTGCCGAACAGCGTGGCGGCCAAAGCCAAGATCGTCAACAACAGCCGGCCTGCGACGCTGCACGGCGTGTCGATCACGCTGGAAATCTCTCCACAGGAACGCCCTGCGCGGGTGCTCGACGCGCTGGAGCAGGCCTTGATGGGCATCGGCACGGTGCTGAAAACGCCTGCACCGTACGCGCTGGTCAAGTCGGCGTCGGTCGACTCGATTCGCTATGAAGTGACGGCCTATGTCGACGACATGGCAAAAAAATCCGCTGTCACAAACGAACTCTACGATCTTTGCTACCGGCATCTCGATGCAGCCGGCATCGAACTGCGGCCGTTGGGCGTTCCTGCACCGCCGCAATTGGCGGTCGACCGGCTGCAGCGCCTGCTTGGACGTATCGATCTGTTTCGCACGCTGCAGGTCGATGAACTGGCGGGTCTGTCGAGCAAGCTGTCGCGTCATGAGTACGAGGCCGGCGACCTGGTGGTCGGGTCCGACGCGGTGACCGATTATCTGATGATTGTCGAATCGGGCGTGGTGTCGGTGGAAGTGACGACGCCTTCGGGCGTCGTCGAGCCGGTCCGTCTCGGCCCAGGCGACGCCGTCGGAGAGGCGGGCGTGCTGGCAGGACTGCCGGTGCGGGCCAAACTCATTGCCTTGACGCGCACGGTGATCTACCGTTTGAACAAAGCGGATCTCACGCCCGTGTTGAAGCGCCGCCCCGATGTCGGACAACAGATGTGTCATGTGCTGTCACAGCGGGAAGACAAACTGCTTCAGCTCGGCAGCCCGCCCGAGGCGCAAGTCGTGACTGAGCATTCGCTATTCGACTGGTTGCGCGACGGCATGCGCAAGCTGCATGACTTGACGATCTAGCGGACTCTGGCAGGTACTCTGAAGGTAGCAAGGTGTGAAGTTTCCGGGGGCGGACGGCTCAGCCGTCGCCCCTTCCTTACCATCAACTAACAGGACCGCTCAGATCAGGTGCGCGGATTGATTCGCACGGCTCGATCGACGCGGTCTTCAAGGAGTAGCTTATGGCCCGGCACACCATCGCCGACTATCTGGCGAAAACGCTCGCAGCCGCAGGCGTCGAACGCATCTGGGGCGTGACTGGAGACAGTCTCAACGGACTGGCGTACAGCCTCGACCAGGTCGGCTCGATTCGCTGGATGCATACGCGTCATGAAGAAGTCGCGGCATTCGCAGCAGGCGCAGACGCCGCCTCAACCGGCAAGCTCGCCGTCTGCGCCGGTAGCTGTGGCCCCGGCAATCTGCACCTGATCAACGGGCTGTTCGATTGCCACCGCAACCATCAGCCGGTGCTGGCGATCGCCGCACACATTCCGTCGACGGAAATCGGTCTCGGCTACTTTCAGGAAACGCATCCGCAGGATCTGTTCAAGGAATGCAGCCACTTTGTCGAACTGGTCTCCAACGCGTCGCAGTTCCCGCGCGTGCTGGAGCGCGCGATGCGTACCGCCATCGAGGAACGCGGTGTAGCCGTGATCGTGTTGCCGGGCGATATCGCGCTGAGCGAAGGGCCCGCCGAAGCTCCGCGCTGGAGTAGCAGCGCACCTTCCACCATCGTGCCGGCGCAAGCCGATCTCGAGCGGCTTGCGGACATGCTGAACGGTTGCGAAGCCGTGACGATCATGTGCGGCAGCGGCGTGGCGGGGGCACATGACGAGGTGGTTGCGCTGGCGGACACGCTCGGCGCCCCAATTGTCCACGCCCTGCGCGGCAAGCCCTTCATCGAATACGACAACCCGTACGACGTCGGCATGACCGGCCTGATCGGCTTCAGCTCGGGCTATCACGCGATGATGTCGTGCGACACGCTGCTTCTGCTGGGATGCGATTTCCCTTATCGGCCGTTTTATCCGCCCGAGGCCAAGGTCGTGCAGATCGACCACAAGGGCTCGCAACTGGGCAAACGTGCGCCGCTCGCGCTCGGACTCGTGGGCACGGTCAAGGAAACGGTGAGCGCGCTGTTGCCGAAGTTGCAGCGCAAGACGGACCGCAAGTTTATCGACAACGCGCGCAAGCACTACGTGTCGGCCCGCAAGGGGCTCGACGAGCTGGCCACGCCCGCAGGCCCGGGCCGGCCGATTCATCCGCAGTATCTGGCCAGAATGATCGACCAGGTGGCGAGCGAAGATGCGATCTTCACCGCGGACGTCGGCACGCCGACGCTGTGGGCCGCACGCTATCTGACGATGAACGGCAAGCGGCAACTGCATGGCTCGTTCAATCATGGGTCGATGGCCAACGCCATGCCGCAGGCGCTCGGCGCGCAGGCCGGTCATCCGCAGCGCCAGGTGGTGTCGTTGTCGGGCGATGGTGGCCTGTCGATGTTGCTAGGCGACCTGCTTAGCGCGCGCCAGCTCGATCTGCCAATCAAGGTGGTGGTGTTCAACAACAGCCTGCTGGGCTTCGTTTCGATGGAGTTGAAGGCGGGCGGCTACCTCGATACCAATGTCGATCTCAGCAAGACGGACTTTGCTGCAATCGCTCAGGGCGCGGGTATTTTCAGCATTCGCGTCGAAGAGTCGGAAGGCGTCGAGGCGGCGTTGCAAAAGGCGTTTGCACATCCGGGGCCGGCACTCGTCGACGTGGTGACGTCCAAGCATGAGCTTGCCATGCCGCCCACCATCGAGCTGTCACAGGCGAAGGGCTTCAGTCTGTATATGCTGCGCGCGATTCTGAGCGGACGCGGTGACGAGATCGTCGAACTGGCGAAAACCAACTTGCGTTGATCCAGCGGAGCAGGTGGTAGCGCATATAGACATTAATCCAGACGAATGCGGACACCGGGTTGTCATGTTGTAAGCACAGCCTATACTGAACTGCTGGCGCCTGACAAACCGGCGCAAGAATCGTAGCAGTTGTCACGCTTTCCGTGTTTTTCCACCGTTGCCAACGCCACTGGCGCCGCCTTGAACAGCGGCGCCGGCCATCACCTCGCACACAGGAGTACGTTCCATGAATTACGTTACTACCAAGGATGGCGCAAAGATCTTCTACAAGGACTGGGGCACGGGGCAGCCCGTCGTGTTCTCGCATGGCTGGCCGCTCAACGCGGATGCGTGGGACGTGCAGATGCTGTTTCTGCAGCAAAAGGGCTATCGCGTGATTGCCCACGATCGCCGCGGCCACGGCCGTTCGAGCCAGACCGGCACCGGTAACGATATGGACACCTACGCGGACGATCTGGCCGCCGTGATCGACGAACTCGATCTGAAGGATGCCGTGCTCGTCGGCCACTCCACCGGTGGCGGAGAGATTTCGCACTATGTGGGCCGTCATGGCACGAAGCGCGTCAAGAAGATGGTCCTGATCAGCGCGGTTCCGCCGCTCATGCTGAAGACCGAGGCCAATCCGATCGGCTTGCCGAAGGAAGTGTTCGACGGTATCCGCACCAACACTGCAGGCAATCGCTCGCAGTTCTTCAAGGATCTGGCGCTACCGTTCTATGGCTATAACCGGCCGAATGCAAAGGTCGTGCAAGGTGTGATCGACGAATTCTGGCGCGAGGGAATGCTCGGCTCGGTACTAGGCGAGTACGAGTGCATCAAGCAGTTCTCGGAAGTCGACTACACCGCTGACCTCAGGAAGATCGATGTGCCGACGCTGATCCTGCAGGGCGACGACGACCAGATCGTGCCGATCGATGCGTCGGGCCGCAAGTCCGTCGAGATCATCAAGAATGCCACGCTCAAGGTGTATCCGGGCGCATCGCATGGCATGTGCACGACCGAAGCGGACAAGGTGAACGCCGATCTGCTCGCGTTCCTCCAGTCGTAAAGTCATCGTTATTACGCATGACGTAGCAACGGATCCGCGGCCTCGCCGCGGGCCCGCAACCAGGCAAAAACCGACATAAGCAAGTCCAACGCAGCATCAACATTGCCGCGCCGTATTGGCCGCACTAGCGTCAAATGATCGGCGGCCGGAGGAGTTCCGGCCCATTTCCCCTTGGTTAACTGAGAGGCATACCGACATGGAACAAGTTACCCCGTGGAGCCAGGTCGTCTCACTTCTATCGCACGGCGTCAAAAATGAAATGTTCGCGGAGCAGCCTCGACATGCGGGCTGCGGGTCACGCCCGAGCAACCGTGCGGGCAAGCCGCGCGGTGCGCAACAGGGTGTGCCGGCCGGCGACTGCGATAGCAAGATTACGTCGATCGAGCGTCAGGACGAGGGCCAGGCGCTGGTGTCCTGGTGCGATCCGACGATGTGCCATTACATCGATCAGGTCTGGAATCAGGTCGTGGCCCGCAGCTCCGGTTACTGCGCGTTGACGGGACAACGGATCGAGCGGGGCGACCCGATCTTCAAGCCGCGTGCGCGTGGGCGCAACCGCCCGGCCAACTGCAACGAAATGGTTCTTGCCGCCGCACTTGCCCAGGACGACGACACGCCGGCCTGACACAGGGTGCCCTTTAGTTGTGTCCACCAGTTGTGACGCTGTGACGCCCTTTTTCTATAAGGAAGAACGATGATGAAAAAATCGAAACTCGCGATGACTCTCCTGCTTGCCTCCACACTGGGTGTGGCATGCCTTCAGGCGCATGCCCAGGTGGCGGGCTCGCAAACGGTCGGCATCAGCGTATCGGAGTCCGAGCTGATCGTACGCGGATGGAGCGTGAAGAAGGCGATTCTCGGCAAGCCGGTGGTCAACGATAACGGCGAGCAGATCGGTGTGGTGCACGACATCATCGTTGCGCCGGACAAGTCGGCCTCGTTCGCGATCATCGCGGCGCATCAGTTTGCGGGTGTCTCACAACATGATGTGGCGATTCCGATCGACCAGCTCGACTTCGTGAAGGGCAAGCTGACGCTGCCGGGCGGCACGCGTGAAGCGATCAAGGCCATGCCTGCGTTCCAGTACGCGCACGTGGCTTCGGTGCCGGTGGCGCGTGCCGAGTATTCGGATCATCACTGAG
>NZ_JAMFSB010000194.1 GCF_026225065.1 Paraburkholderia sp.
CAGGCGCCGCACTCAAAACGATGACGATCCAGGCCACTGGCGGCACCGCGCGCACGGTGGCCGCGGGAATCGAAACGGTCAAGGCGATGCTTGTCGAAGCGAATCAGGTGCAGCGCGAACCGGTCGATGCCAGCCATCTTGTGATCGGCCTGCAGTGCGGCGGCTCCGATGGTTATTCCGGCATCACGGCGAATCCCGCGCTTGGCGCGGCGGTCGACCGTCTGGTTGCGCATGGTGGCACCGCGATTCTCTCCGAGACGCCGGAGGTGTACGGTGCGGAACATTTGCTGACGCGCCGGGCGGTCTCGGTGGAAGTGGGCGAAAAACTCGTCGAACGCATTCATTGGTGGGAGGACTATTGCGCGCGGATGAATGCCGATCTCAACAACAATCCCTCGGCGGGTAACAAGGCAGGAGGCCTGACGACTATTCTGGAGAAGTCGCTAGGTGCGGTGGCGAAGGGCGGCACGACCAATCTGGTCGATGTGTATCACTATGCCGAGCCGGTCAGCGCACATGGCCTCGTTTTCATGGACACGCCCGGTTACGATCCCGTTTCGGCAACCGGACAGGTCGCGGGCGGCGCCAACCTGATCTGCTTTACGACGGGGCGTGGTTCCGCATATGGCTGCGCGCCTTCACCGTCGTTGAAGCTGGGCACGAACACCGCGTTGTGGAAGCGGCAGGAAGAAGACATTGACCTGAACTGCGGCACGATCCTCGACGGCGAGAAGAGCGTCGACGAGTTGGGGCAGGAGATCTTCGAGCTGATACTGGCCACCGCTTCCGGCACGATGTCCAAGAGCGAGGTCCACGGCTACGGACAGAACGAGTTCGTGCCGTGGCAGATCGGGGCGATTACGTGAGTTGAACTGAAGACGGCCTCGAGCGGCTCGCCTGCAGCGATCGTTTACAGGCGGTGACGTGCCGCAATTATCTTCCAGTTGCATGCCGAACAGTGGCGCCTATAGTGTTGATACGTCCGGACGGGCAAACCTGATTCCCGCCGACATCAGCCCTCGGAGGAACTCATGTCCACTGTTTCGGTGTCTCCGCAAGTGCGTCACTTCGCCGTTCCGGCCTCTTCGTTCGGAATCGTCCTGGGAATGGCGGGGTTGAGTAATTGCTGGCGTTTTGCCCACGTGGTCTGGGGCGTGGACGCGAGGATTGGCGAGGCACTTTTCACACTCACCGCACTGTTGTGGCTTGCTCTGCTGGTTGGCTATGCCACCAAGTGGATGCGCGATCACGATGACGCGATGACGGAGTTCGAACACCCCATACATTGCTGTTTCATCGGGCTCGTGCCAGTCTCGACGGTGCTGGTCGGCGCGTGGGTGGCTACCTGGAGCGATAGCGCGGGGGCCGCGCTGGTGTTATTGGGCGCGGCAGGCCAACTTGGGTTTTCTACGTACCGCTCCGGCGCGCTATTGCGTGGCGGCCGCAAGCATGAAGACACGACAGCCGTCATGTATCTGCCTACCGTGGCGGGCAATTTCGTGTCTTCCATCGCGCTGAGCTCGATTGGATACGCGGACGCCGCCAAACTATTTTTTGGCGCGGGCCTTTTCTCGTGGTTGGCGCTCGAGTCGGTCATTACCCATCGGCTTTACACATCCGAACCGTTGGCGCATGCGATCCGTCCCACCTTGGGCATCCAGCTTGCGCCGCCTGCGGTGGCTTCGATCGCGTACCTTTCAATTTCCCATAACAGCATCGACATGGTGTTTCTGGGCTTGTTTGGCTACGCGGTGCTGCAATTACTGCTGCTGTCGCGCCTGCTGCACTGGTTCGTGGAGACGGGTTTCTCGGCCGGCTACTGGGCGTTCAGCTTCGGGGCAACCGCGCTCGTGCTCGCCAGCATGCACGCCGCGAGCGTACATGCTCACCCGGCGGTCGATGTCCTTGCGTTGCCGCTTTTTGTGCTGCTTAACGTCGCCATTCTGGCGCTCTTCGTCGCTACGTTACGGCTGCTGTTGCTGGGAAAGCTGTTTATGAAGTAAGCGTCCGAGATGCGGTCAATCTTCATACGAACGACGTTGTAACGGAGAGGCAAACACCTCCCCGTTACAACGACTGAATCTGCACGACGTCGCCTGGCTTGCCATCAACCACGGGGGCGATTACGAGGTAGCGACGCTTGTCCGCGACCGCTGCGGTGTCCGATGCCCCGGGTGCGACGATCTGCCGGATCTGCCCCACTGTATCGACGATTGCCGATCCCGCCGGGTTTGTCATGAAGCGGGCAATCGGTTCGACCGGTCCGCTGCCATCGGCGGCGTTGCTGAGTCCGAGCACGTAGGGTTGCTTCGGCTGAAGTCCGGTTACGGAAGCCTGCAGGACCAGCACAACGCCCTGGTCGTAAAGCACGACGCTGGTGGGTGCCTCTGCGTTGCCTGTATGACCGGCTTCCACCATCGAGAGGTGCGCTGCGTGTCCGGATAAACCTAGCGGTTGTGTATTTTGCGTGCCGTCGCCCTCCGGCACCGCATTCGAGACGTAGGCAATCGCCTGAGGCGCCTGTCCGATCGGGACGACCGCGATGACCTTATTGGTGCGCGTATCGATCGCGGTCATCGTGTCGGAATTTTCGAGTCCGACGTAGATTCGCGTACCGTCGCCGGACGGCCAGACTCCGTGCGGCATGTTGCCGACCGGAATCGTCGCGACCTGAGCAAATGTGTCGGTGCGGTAAACTTTTACCGCGTTGAGGCCGCCTACGGTAATGTAGGCATACGAACCTTTCGCGTTGACAGCGAAATTCACGTGATTGGTGATGGGACCGGTGTCCAGGGTCTTGATCAGCGAGAACGGCGGATGCGCATCGAAGACCTGCGTTTTGCCGGTGTCTTTCAGCGTGAACCACACTTGCTTGCCATCCGGCGTCGCGGCGATGTTCGGGCAGAACGGACTGTCTTGTGTGACCTTGGCGACGATCTGATGGTCGGCGACCGTAATCACATCCACTTCCGGATTGAACGAAGAACAGACATAGCCGTATTTTCCGTCCGTCGAAAAGATCGTCATGCCAGGACCCGCGGGGGTAACGATGCGGGTCTTTTCAGCGTAGGTCTGGGCGTCGAGCACTTCGACATAGTTTTCGCCGCGCACGGTCACCCACACCTCGCTGCCGTCTGGCGTATAAAACGCTTCGTGTGGCGAACGCCCCACGTACGTTGTGTGTTTGACCGCATTCGTTGCGGTGTCGATAAACGTCACCGAGTTCGAACCGATTGCCACGATAGCGAGCGTCCGGTGGTCAGGGGAGAAACCCATGCCGTGCACGAGAACCTGGCCTTTATAAAGCGGACTGAAATTCGTGGGCGATGTGTCGCCCAGACGAATCACGCCGACCAGATGGTTGTCCGCGGGATCGACGATCGAGACGGTGTTCGAGAACTGCTCGGATGCATAGACACGATCATGATGACTGATGGGCGCATTGGGATCAGTCGATGCACCCGGAGCCTGTCCGGCGAGGGCAGGCAGCATGTGAGCCAGGCTTGTCGCGGCCAGGGCGGCCAGAATGGACATACGCTTCATGGTCCTGTCTCCGGGGGAGCGGGGCAATCTTCGTGACGGCTATTGGCGGTTGCCCGGCGTTGGCATGGGCATGGACATGCCCGGGTTCATGGTCTGCGGTTGCGTTTGATGCGAAACGGCCTGTGGCGTCTGTGTCGGGACCGGCGCGGACGGCGGTAGTGGCCGCTTGAGCGCGACGCTCATCGCAACGATCTCCTGCTGCTGGTCAACGATGATTTCCTGCGCGATCCGTCGCAACTGCTCGTTGTGGCCGTAGCGTAGTTCGACTTCTGCCATATCGATCGCCCCTTGATGATGCGGTTGCATCATCGCTACGAAGTCGCTGTCGATATCTCCAGATGGTTTGGCGGCCATTCCATCCATCATCTTCTTCATCGCCTGATCGTTCTCGGCGAGGAACGGCTTTTCCATAGGATCCGGCGTCACGGGCTGCTGGGCGAACACTCTGGCTGGCAACGTGATGAGCACCGCGGTCAGCAAGCCCAAAGGCACCCAGTCCAACCGCCAACGCCTGAAATTTTCCATGCTGATTCCTTCTACGCTGATACAGATGGTACGGATGGTACGGACTACATATTTGCGCATCATGCGCTCAAAAACTCCTTGGAAGTTATCTGTTTCGTCATAAGAACAGCGTGCCGGATATCGATCGCAAGCGAACTCAACCGGCACACTGAACGGTGACGCGTTCAAGGCAACTACAATGCCGCCACAGCGTGACGCAGCGCCGTACGAAGCCCTTCTTCAACCACCGGATGGTAGAAGGGCATCTCGAGCATCGCATCGACCGTCAGCTTCATCTGCAAGGCCCAGGCGAGCAGGTGGGCAATATGTTCGGCATCCGGACCAATCCACTCCGCGCCCAGAAACTGCCGGCTGGTCTTGTCCACATACACATGCATCAACCCACGGTTCTTCAACATCACGCGGCTGCGTCCCTGATCTTCGAAGCTGACTTCGCCGGTCGCGAACGTACCCGGCTCCAGATCGGCGTGTCGCGTGCCGACCATCGCAATGCCCGGGTTCGAAAACAGCACGGCGATCGGCGCCCGGCGCTTCAACGGCGCGACGTCCGGGAAGCGGGCAGCGTTTGTCCCCGCGGCGCGGCCTTCGTCCGCAGCTTCGTGCAACAGCGGCAGGACCCCATTTGCGTCGCCGGCAATGAACACGGGATGCGCCCCTGCCTGCAGCGTAAGCGGATCATAGATAGGGGCACCCTGGTTATCGAGCGTAAGTGAAGTGTTATGCAACGCAAGCTGTTCGAAATTCGGCTTGCGTCCAGCCGTGACCAGCACATACTCAAACGTATCTTCGACCGGCTCTCCGGCGCCGGTCCGAAAGCGGATATGTACCGCATCGCCCACACGCGTTGCCGCTTCTACTTCCGCCTGCGCTTCGAAACGGAACGAGTTCTGGAAGGTGCGTTCCGCATAGGCCTTGATGGCCGGATCCGTAAGCGGGCCAACCCGCCCGCGCGCGCCAATCACTGTCACGTCTACGCCGAGGTGGGCGAGCGCCTGTCCCAGTTCGAGTCCAATGACGCCCGCGCCGATCACCGCGATCTTGCGCGGCAGGTCAGACCATTCGAACACGTCGTCGTTGACGATGACGCGGTCGCCAAGCGCCCGATACTTCGGTGGGATGACCGGCGACGAACCAGTTGCGATCACCACGCTGCGTGCCCTGACACGCGTATGGTCGCTAACCTGCAGCAGGCCGTCGTCGATAAAGCGGGCATACCCGGTCAGCTTATCGGCAATTGGAATCGCTTCGACGCTGTCGAGTACAAAGCCCACCAGACGGTCGCGCTCGCTCTTCACCCGCTGCATGACTTCGCGGCCGTCAATGCGGACGGTTCCGTCAACATGCACGCCGAACGGGGCCGTGTGCTGCGCGGCATGAGCCGCCTCTGCAGCGGCGATTAGCAGTTTCGATGGCATGCACCCAACACGTGCACAAGTCGTACCGTGCGGTCCCCCTTCAATGAGGATCGCGGAAGCGCCCGCCGCCCTGGCGGCGCGATACGCCGGCAGCCCGGCACTGCCGGCACCAATAATGGCTACATCGGTCTGGACTATGTTCATGAATTCCTCGAAACCGTGATGCGATGAAGGGAGAGCACCGCAAGCTCATCGAGACATTGCTCGGGTAGAATCAGGCTGCTTGACTATTTGTCACTCTAGGCGCATACCCCCTCGGCGCTAATCCTCAACCGACTCAAGAATCTGCTCAAGCGGCTCATATGGATCTGCTCAGTCGAGTCCTTGCCCTTATCCCCGTCAGCGGCCGTCTGGACGTGCGTTGCCACTTCGGCGCGCCGTGGGAGATCGCACAGGGCAGCGCCACCGTGCGCGAGATTCCGTATCACGTCCTGCTTTCGGGCGAGGCAGTGCTGGAGCATGGCAGTCGTCCCGCCGAGCAACTGACGGCAGGAGACATCGTGCTGTTTCCGACCGGTGGCGCGCATCGGATCCACGATGGCAGCGGACGTCCACCGGTGCAGCTAGTCGAACGGCACGCTGTCTCGTTGCTGATCGCAGAGAACGAAGGCTCGGGCGCGCGTGCGGACATCCTGTGCGGCCGGTTTCTGATTGGCGCAGTGCCTGACCGGCTGCTGCGCGAGCATTTGCCCGGACGCCTGGTAGTACACAGCGCTGAGAGCGCCGGCGGCACCTCAAACGGCCGCAGCGAACCCTCGGGAACGCTGGCGAGCACACGGCTCGCACGGCTGATCGAGTTGATGCGTGAGGAGTCGGTCGACGAAGGGCCAGGCAGCGAGGCACTTGTCAACCATCTTTCGGCCGCCTTGTTCGCCTTGACGTTGCGCTTTGCAAGCAGCGGCTCGCAACCCCCACATGGCCTGCTGGCTCTCGCGGCACGGCCACGCCTGCAGCCTGCGGTCATGGCGATGTTCGAAACACCGGATAAGCCATGGACGCTCGACCAGCTTGCTTCGCTGTGCAATATGTCGAGAGCGACCTTCGTACGGCAGTTCCAGGATGTGATCGGCCGCTCCGCGACCGACATGCTGACCGATATCCGGATGACCCTCGCCGGGCACAAACTGCTTGAGTCAAACGTGGGTGTCGCCGAGATCGGCGAGATGGTGGGGTATCAGTCGAACGCCGCATTCCAGCGTGTTTTCAAGCGTCTGATAGGCGTGACGCCGTCACGTTACCGGACTTTGGGTGGCAAGGTCGAAGCGGCATAGAATGGCCAGGCCGGAAGGCTTTGCCCGAATTAGAACCCGCTACAAGGATTCAAGCATGAAGATCTGTATTTATGGTGCTGGTGCCATCGGCGGTTGGATGGGAGCGAGGCTTGCCCAGGCGGGTCATGACGTCAGTGTGATCGCGCGAGGCGCAACGCTATCCGCGCTCAGGGAAAACGGCCTGCAACTCGTCGAGGGCGGCAAGACGACGGCAGCGACGGTCGAAGCCAGCGAGCACAGTGCGGACCTTGGTCCCCAGGATATTGTGATCGTCGCGGTGAAGGCCCCGGCAATGGCCGCGGTTGCTGCCGGCATTGCACCGTTGCTAACGGAAAACACCACGATCATCACGGCAATGAACGGCATTCCGTGGTGGTTCTGCGATGGTCTCGGGGCCGCTTTTGCGGGCACGCAACTGACGTCGGTAGATCCGGGCGGTGCCATAGCAGCGGCGATTCCGAGCGTGCAGACCGTCGGCTGCGTGGTGCACGCAAGTTGCCTGCAGGACGCTCCGGGCGTGATCCGCCATCACCAGGGCAACGGTCTCATCCTCGGCGAGGCATCCGGACAGCCGAGCGAGCGAGTCGCGAAACTTGTGGAGACGTTCGCAGCAGCTGGCTTTAACGCTTCGGCTTCGGACCAGATTCAGCGGGACGTCTGGTACAAGCTGTGGGGCAACATGACGATGAACCCGATCAGTGCAATTACGGGCGCCACCACCGACAAGATTCTGGGCGACGATCTGGTGCGCGGCTTCGTTACGCGTGCCATGCTGGAGGCCAAGGAGATCGGTGCGCGATTCGGGATTGTCATCGATCAGCAACCGAGCGATCGGCATGCAGTAACGTTGAAACTAGGCGCGATGAAAACGTCCATGTTGCAGGACGTTCTGGCTCGCAAGACGGTTGAGATCGATGCTCTGGTGGGCGCAGTGCGAGAGCTGGGGCAGATCACGGAGGTGCCGACGCCGTTTATCGACGCGTTGCTGGGTCTCGCGCGCCTGCATGCACGCACCTTGGGTCTCTATTGATAGTCAGGTTTGCGGGCGCCTCGGTTGCAGCTGCCGCCTGCCTTCACTCCGGGACGCGCAGCAAGAGGGCTTTTCAAAGTCCAGCGCCTCCTGAACAAGCCACGCTTCGAAGGCAAGCAATTGCGGCGACGCCGAGCCAACCTGCGAGCAAGCCAGGTAGTACGCACCTGGCGTCGGCACCCGAAGATCGAACGGCGCCACCAGCCGCCGGCTGCATAGATCATCCTCTATCAGCGCCCGCACTGCCATCACGATTCCAAGGTTGTCGATGGCTCTCTGATACGCCAGCGCCGCATTGTCGAAATGCACGCTGGCCGCGCCGTCCAGCCCTGTCATGCCTGCCTGAACCAGCCAGCGCGACCAGTCCATCGGGCGATGCCGCGACGCCAGCAGCGTGTGATGCGCAAGATCTTCTGGAGAACGTAACGGTGGTCCCTGCTTCAGCAGCGCGGGACTGCACACGGGCATCAGCACTTCACGGAGCAAGCGGCGCTGGCTCGTATCGTCGGGTGGAAACGGGTGCGAGTGCACCGAGAGATCGACGTCCTCCTGACGAAAATTCGCCGGCTCATGCGAGGTGAAGATCTGAATCTCGATCTTCGGATGAAGCGCCTGGAAGCGCGTCAGGCGCGGCACCAGCCAGCGCATCGCAAACGTGGGCGGCAGCTTCAGACGCAACGCCGAGCCGTCGGCTTCACCGCGCGCCTCACGCGTGGCGTAATCGATCTGATCAAAGACGCTGCTAAGCGAGCGCACATACGCCTCGCCTTTGCGCGTCAACGGACCCTTGTAGGAGCTTCAATGGAAAACTTCAATGTCCTCGCTACCGGCCTGCTCTTTCCGGAAGGACCGGTTGCATTGGCCGACGGCTCGATTGCACTGGTTGAGATACAAAGGGAAACGGTCAGCCGGGTTGCGCCAGATGGCGCAGTGTCGGTGATTGCGAACATAGGCGGCGGGCCGAATGGCCTCGCCGTAGGACCCGACGGTGCCTACTACATCTGCAACAACGGCGGCTTTCTGTTCCAGACTATCGCTGGCTTCAACAGAACTCGGGCGGGCCTTCACCCGCATTACACCAGCGGACGTATCGAGCGCCTCGATCCGGTAAGCGGCGAATTGAAAACGCTGTACGACCGATGTGGCGACTTCCCGCTCTGTGGTCCTAACGATCTGGTGTTCGATCACGACGGTGGCTTCTATTTCACGGATTTCGGCAAGAACCGCACGCGCGACCGCGATCATGCGGGCCTGTACTACGCACGCGCCGATGGCTCGATGATCGTGGAGGTCGCTTATCCGCTCGTCACGGCGAACGGTGTGGGTTTGTCGCCGGACGACTCGGTGGTCTATGTGTCGGAGACGGAGACCGGGCGGTTGTGGGCATTTGACCTGGAAGCGCCGGGCCGCGCGAGGAAACACCCGCATCCGTCACCGCACGGCGGGCGACTGGTGTGCGGCTTGCCGGGATATCAGCGGTTCGACAGCATGGCCGTCGATGCATATGGAAATATTTGCGTCGCAACGCTCGTGACGGGGTGCATCACCGTGATCACGCCGGAGGGCAAGGTGTTGCGGCAGGCCATGTTCCCGGACCCGATGGTCACCAACATCTGTTTCGGTGGCGCCGACCTCAAAACGGCGTACATCACTTTGTCCGGTACAGGGCAGCTCGTTTCGATGGAGTGGCCCGAGCCGGGGTTGAGACTGTCGTACTTCTGACCCGTTTGTTTGTTCCTATCCAATCGATCGGGGAGATTCAGTCAATGCAAACATTCGTCTTCTTGACGGATTGTATGACAGACGTATAGACTGATTTATCAGCTTTACGTTTGCCGTCTTATCCGGGGTGCCGGGCGGCTCGTGGGCAAAGACCGTTAGAGACGGAGACGTCATCATGCCGGGCTATGCAAGCGTAGGAGCACGTCTGGACGGCCTGCCGCTGTCCGGCTTCCACTGGCGGCTGCTCGGCCTGATCGCAGCCGGCATGTACTTCGATTCGTTCGACATTTACATTGCGGGCACCGTGCTCGCCGCGATGATCCACAGCGGCGAATCCACGCTTGGTCTGAACGCCGCCTTCGTGTCCGTTACGTTCATCGGCATGATGACGGGAGCATGGCTCTCAGGGGTCCTTGGCGACCGCTTCGGGCGCCGCTTTTGCTATCAGTTCAACCTCGGTATCTACGGCTTCGCTTCGATCGCGGCAGCATTTGCACCGTCGATGCCATGGCTCATTGCTTTCCGGCTCATCATGGGCGTTGGGATGGGGGCGGAAATCGTGGTGGGCTACGGCACACTCAGCGAGTTCATTCCGGCCGTATGGCGTGGCCGTTTCGGCACCATCCTCAACCTCATCATCAATACGTCGCTGTTTCTTTCGACGTTTCTTGGCTGGCTCATCGTTCCCCGCTACGGATGGCGCTGGATGTTCGCGATCGCCGGCTGCGGGGCACTGGTCGTGTGGTTCCTGCGCAAGTCGATGCCGGAGTCGCCGCGCTGGCTCGAATCGCGCGGCCGCGCCGAGGAAGCCTCTGGCATCGTGACGCGTATTGAAGCTGCCTGCGGCGTGGATGCTGCCACTTCCTATGCGAACGAAGCGGCTCCACGCCGCATCGATCAGGAAGATCACGGCCAGCTCCGCGAACTGTTTTCGCGGCAACTGCTGGGCCGCACCATTACCGGCATCACGGTGCTGGTTGCGCTTTTCACCGTCAACTACGCGTTCGTCAGCTGGATACCGACGTTCCTCGTCAAGCAGGGGCATAGCGTGTCCAATTCGCTTGGGCTGACGGCCGTGATGTTCGCGGGAGGGCCGGTCGGTTCGCTGATTGCGTTCCTGCTTGCCGAGCGGACGGGTCGCAAATGGGGAATCGTCATGTTTTCGCTGATCTGCGCAGCGTTCGGTGTCGCCTATCCGTTCGCGCAGTCCGCCGTCGCGATTGCCTCGCTGGGGTTTGCGATTACGTGTTGCATTTACGTGCTGTCGTCTTTCAGTGTGGCGACGTACGTCCCCGAACTGTTTCCGACCCGTTTGCGGCTGCGCGGGGCGGGGCTGTCGAATACGGTCGGGCGTGCCGTTAGCATCGTGATTCCTTACGCGGTCGCAGCGTCGTTCATGAGGTTTGGCATCGCCGGTGTGTTGACGCTGATTGTCGGAACGTTGCTTGCTCAGGCGTTGATCGTCGGCCTGATCGGTGCGGAGACAAAACGGCGCTCGCTCGAAGCCATTGAAGAAGAAGCGGGTACCGCGACGCCCAGCGCGATCGAGAGCGGCGCAGCCGGAGCAATCAGATGAAAACCGGATACAGCAGCGTCAGGGCGCGTTGAAGCGCCAAGCCACAAATCATCCATCACGAGGACACCCGAGACATGTCATCGCAGATCGAGAACTACCGGATTTTTGCAGTCAAGTACGCACACTTCGAGCGCCGCTCAGGCGACAACTTTATCGGCGGCGATTCGCATGACGTCCCGATGCCACTCGATTACTTCGTGTGGGCGGTGGTCGGCAACACACGCACGTTTATCGTCGACACCGGCTTCGACCAGCTCATGGCCGACAAACGCGGTCGCACGATTACCAACCCCGTCGAGCGTGGTTTGCAGAAAATCGGCATCTCCGCCGCGTCTGTCGAGGACGTGATCATCACCCACATGCACTACGATCACGCAGGCAATCACGCGCTGTTTCCGCGCGCGCGATATCACGTTCAGGACCGCGAGATGGCCTATTGCACGGGGCGTTGCATGTGCCATCACGCGCTCAGCCACCCATTCGAACCTGAAGATGTGAAGTCGATGGTCGGTCGTCTGTTCGATGGACGCGTCCGGTTTCATGAGGGCGCATCGGAGGTGGCGCCGGGAGTCACCGTGCATTGGGTTGGCGGCCATACGAACGGTCTGCAGATTGTGCGCGTCCATACGGAGCGCGGATGGGTCGTGCTGGCGTCGGATGCGTCGCACTTCTACGCGAACATGCAGGAGCATCGACCGTTCCCGATTGTGTATAACGTCGGCGACATGCTGGAAGGTTATGAAACCGCACATCGTCTTGCCGCGTCGCCGAATCACGTGATTCCCGGTCACGATCCGGATGTGCTCGCGCGCTACCCGGCACATGATCGCGGGACTGAAGGCTGGATTGTGCGTCTCGATGCCGCGCCGCGTTAAGGGAAAGATCACGTGGCGCTAAACGGAAAAAATGTGCTCGTGACCGGTTCATCGGACGGACTTGGCCTGGCTATGGCGAGGGCACTAGCGGCGGCGGGCTGCCATATCGTCCTGCATGGTCTGGAACCCGCGCAAAGTATGGAGCATCCGACTCGCGAACTCGCCGCGTCGTTCGATGTTGGCGTGCACTACTTGTGCGGCGATCTTTCGACGATCGACGGCGTCGATGCGCTTGTCGAGTCGGCTCGTGCCCTGCTTGGAACGATCGACGTGTTGATCAACAACGCAGTCGTGCGCCATTTCGCCGGCATCGAGTCGTTCGCCATCGAGCACTGGAACAAGGCGCTGGCCGTCAATCTGACGGCAGCGTTTCGCGCTATCCAGTTGACGCTGCCCGGCATGCGCGAGCGTAGCTGGGGACGCATCTTCAATATGACCTCGGTGTACGGCGCACGCGCGACGGCAAATCGCGTCGACTATGTCACGACGAAGACGGCCTTGCTCGGACTCACGCGCTCGGTGGCGATCGAGACGCTTAATCAGGGCATTACTTGCAACGCAATCTGCCCGGGATCGGTGCTGACGCCGAACATCGATGGCCGCATCAACGAGTTGATGGATGTGCGGGGGCTAAGTCGTGACGATGCGGTGCATGAGTTTCTGAAGGGCAAGCAACCCACGGGCGAGTTGATCGATGCGGCACATGTCGGCGATTTGGTCGTCTTCTTGTGCTCCTCGTCGGCAAGCCAGATTACGGGCGCGCTGATGCCGATCGAAGGAGGCTGGCTTGCAGGCTGATTCTTTCGCGACCCAAACGATCCCGGCAGACGCAATCACGCAGATGCTGGCGCGATTTGTCGCCACGACCGCATGGTCCGAGATACCGGCTGCTGTGCGACACGAGGCAAAACGCGCGTTGGTGAACTATGTCGCGGTTGCGCTTGCCGGCTGTCACGATCCGGTGATCGACAAAGCGGCCGCGGTTTACGGTCGCTTTCGCGCGGACCGGCGTGCCGGCGTGATTGGACGCGCAGACCAGACGGACATGCTGAATGCGGCGGCGCTCAATGCAATGAGCGCCAATGTCTTCGATTTCGACGACACGCATATGCCGACGATCATCCATCCGACCGCCCCGGTGGCGGCGGCGCTGTTTGCACTGGCCGAGGCGCAGGAAGAATCCACCACGATCAATGGCGAAGCGTTGCTTCTTGCGTTCGTGCTTGGTGTGGAGGTCGAATGCCGGATCGGCAACGCGGTGTCGCCCGAACACTATCAGCGCGGCTGGCATATCACTTCGACGTGCGGCGTTTTTGGCGCCGCCGCAGCGGTGGCGAAAGCGCGCGGGCTGAACGAACGGCAGATCGTCTGGGCGCTCGGCAATGCATCGGCGCAGGCAGGCGGTCTGGTCGAAACGCTTGGCACGATGTCGAAAAGCATTAGCGTCGGAAATGCCGCGCGCAATGGACTGTTGTCTGCGTTGCTGGCCGCAGAGGGTTTCTCCGGCCCCGATGCTCCGCTCGAAGGCGCACGCGGGTATTTGCGCGTGAGCGCTGCCAAACCGGATTTAGATGCGATCACGGACGGACTTGGAAGTGACTGGGCGCTGTCGTTGAACACATATAAGCCCTATCCGTGTGGTGTCGTGCTCAATCCGGTCATCGACGCGTGCCTTGAATTGCGCCGCGGCGCAAGCTGGACGCTCGACGATATCGAACGCGTCGAGCTGACTGGACATCCGCTGCTGCGTGAACGGGCCGACCGGCCCGCCGTGCGTTCAGGGCGTGAATCGCAGGTCAGCGCACAACATGCCGCGGCGGTGACCCTGGCGCGCGGCAAGGCGGGTCTCGCTGAGTTCAGTGATGAAGCGGTCGCTGATCGTTCGCTCGGGGACTTCGCGGGCCGTTTGCGTTTCATCGACGATGCGACGTGGGACGTCGAATCGGCGCAGGTCAGCATCGTGTTGCGCTCGGGAGAGTCCGTATCGCGCCGGGTCGATGCCGGGCGCGGCAGCCTCGCAGCGCCGCTGACGGATGAGGAGCTGGCGGCGAAGTTGCGCGAGCTGGCAGCGTACGGCGGTTCCGGCGTTCAGCCGCAGCCGCTGATCGAGATGTTATGGCGCTTTGATCGCGAGCCGGATGCCGCTGCATTGATGCGCATGGCGCGTCCGCCGCAAGCGGCTTGACGGTAGCGAAGCAGAAGCGAAGCGGAAACAACGCGGAACAAACGATCTTTCATGAATGAGGGAAATCATGTCGAGCAGTGAGCAACAGAATCAAATCGGCTTTGTCGGTGTGGGCGTTATGGGTCGTCCTATGGCGCGGCGTCTGATCGAAGCGGGTCACGTCTTGATCGTCTACGACCGCGATGAACAGGCGGTTGCGGAACTCGCAGCGCTCGGCGCGCACGCAGCGAAGTCCGTTCGCGAAGTAGCCGACAAGGCGCGCATCGTGTTCACAAGCCTGCCCACCCCAGCCGTATTCAGGCAGGTCGCGCTAGGAGATGGCGGCCTGATTGAAGGCAGTGGCCTGAAGATTCTGGTCGACCTGTCGACCGTGGGGTCTCGCACCGAGAAGGAAGTCGCCGACGGGCTGCTGGAAAAAGGCATCGCGACGGTCGATGCCCCGGTCAGCGGCGGAGCGGCAGGTGCGAAGAAGGGCACGCTCGCGATCATGGCCGCAGGCAACCCGGCAGCAGTGGACGAAGTGCGCGGGTTGTTCGAAGTGCTCGGCAAGGTCTTCATCGTGGGCGAAGAGCCTGGACAGGGCCAGTTGCTGAAGTTGCTGAATAACATGCTGTCGTCGACTGCCTTCGCCATCACGTCCGAGGCGTTCGTTGCAGGGATGCGCGGCGGCCTCGATCCCGAGGTCATGATGTCTGTGATCAACGCGGGTAGCGGAAAAAACGGCGCGACGCTCGACAAGTTTCCGAAGCAGGTCTTGCCGCGCACCTTCGATTTCGGTTTTCCAATCGGCAGCGTATGTAAGGACATCGGCCTTGCCGTCGAAGAATGCCAGGCCCTCGGCGTGCCGATGTGGGTGGGCAATGTTGCGCGTCAGGTATGGAATTACGCGGCGATGCAGGACGGCACGAAGCGCGACATGACCGAACTTGTCAAATACATGGAGCGTTGGTCGTCTAACGAAGGGCTTGCGGACTGAGCCGCTTGATCGCCACAGCACGAACACAGCACAATAGAACACCACACAACCTGAACTGGAGAAGTAGATGATCGTCGAAATGCGTATTTACCACTGCGCCCCCACACGTTTGCCGGCTTTGCTCGATCGCTTTACTAGCATCACGCTCGGATTCTTCGAGAAATACGGCATTGAGCAAATCGGCTTCTGGACCACGTTGATCGGCCCGAGCAATCACACACTCACCTACATGGTGAAGTGGGAGAGTCTCGCCGAGCGTGAGCAGAAGTGGAACGCATTCCAGGCAGACGCAGAGTGGATCGCCAAGCGCTCCGCAACCGAGGCGGACAAGCCGATTGTCGAGCGCGTCGAAAACCACTTTCTGACGCCGACTGCCTTCTCGGCGTTGAAGTAGGAGACGCATGCCATGACCCAACCGAAACACATCGGCTTCATCGGACTCGGCATGATGGGGACGCCGATGGTGCAATGTCTCGCGGCCAGCGGGTTCGCGTTGCACCTCGGCGACGCTGACACCGCTCGTGACGATACGCTAACGGCACAAACCGGCCTGTCGAGGCGCTGCACATCGCGAAGCGCTTCGGCATCGACCCCGAGGTGATGACGGAAGTATTGAATGCGTCGTCGGGCCGCAGCAACACGTCCGAGAACAAGGCCAAGCAGTTCATGTTGAGCGGCACGTTTGCTTCGGGCTTCGCGCTTCAGTTGATGAACAAGGACCTGAAGATCGCACGGGCCCTTGGACAATCCGTCGGTTATCCGATGACCCTCGGTGCGACG
>NZ_JAMFSB010000195.1 GCF_026225065.1 Paraburkholderia sp.
CGCTCCGGCCTGTGAGGCACACTCCGAAACGCCGGATCTCCGCACGTTTTCGTCAATGTATGTGGTTAACCCCCCCTTTTGATGTTCCCCTCCCAAGGCTACCTTTCGTCCTGACAGGCGGCGCCGTTCCGGCGGCCGTCCTATGCGTCCGCAAAGTGCGGGGATTACACAGCCATTACGCAGAAACGAGCGGGCGGGCGCGACTCTCTGGAGAAGTACTGGCATGGCACGGATTATTGGCGGCATGGCTGCCTCGCACACACCTACGATCGGCTTTGCGTTTGACAAGAACAAACGCGACGATCCCGTCTGGGCGCCGATCTTCGAAAACTTCGCGCCGCTGGCCGCGTGGCTGGCGGAAAAGAAACCCGACGTGATCCTGACCATTTACAACGATCACGTCACGTCGTTTTTCTTCGATCACTATTCGGCCTTCGCGCTAGGCGTCGGCTCGGAATGGCAGGTGGCGGACGAAGGGGGCGGTGCACGCGATCTGCCCTCGATCAAAGGGCATCCCGGGTTGGCCGCGCACATTGGCAATTCGCTCGTGACCGACGAGTTCGACATGTCGTTCTTTCAGAACAAGGCGCTCGATCACGGCTGTTTCTCACCCTTGTCCATGCTGTGCCCGCACAAGCCTGAGTGGCCGGTGAAACTGGTGCCGCTGCAGATGGGTGTGCTGCAATTGCCGGTGCCCAGTGCGCGGCGCTTCTACAAGCTCGGGCAAGCGCTGAGGCGCGCAATCGAGAGTTATCCTGAGGATCTCAAGGTCGCGATCCTCGCCACCGGTGGCCTGTCGCACCAGGTGCACGGCGAGCGCGCTGGATTCAACAACACGGAATGGGACCAGCGCTTCCTCGACCTGTTCGAGCACGATCCGGAGCAACTGGCGGAAATGACGCTTGCCGAATACGCCGAACTAGGCGGCTTCGAGGGCGCGGAAGTGGTCATGTGGCTCACCATGCGCGGCGCGCTGTCGGCCAATGTCACCTGCAAGCACCGCAGCTACTATCTGCCTTCGATGGCAGGCATCGCCACGGCAATCTACGAAGCTGAGGATGGCGAAACGAGTCCAGTGGTCGTGGAACGCCATCGTCAGCGCATGGCGGTTCAGCTCGCCGGCATCGAAAAACTCGAGGGGACGTACCCGTTCAGCATCGAAACGGCGGTACGTGCCTACCGCATCAACGAATACCTGCATCGCATGGTCGAGCCTGCCCAGCGCGAAGCGTTCCTGCGCGATCCCGAAGCGAGCTTCGAGGCGGCCAGCCTGAGCGAGGAAGAGCGGGACCTGATCCGCCGCCGTGACTGGCGCGGGCTGCTGCACTACGGCGTCATCTTCTTCATGCTCGAAAAGCTCGGCGCCGTGACGGGGGTGTCGAACCTCCACATCTACGCCGCCATGCGAGGGGAAACGCTGGAAGAGTTTCAACGCACCCGCAATGCGCCGGACGCTTTGTATTCGGTGGCAGGAAAAACCGCAGGAAAGCTGGATTGGGATAGTACGGGGAAAAAGAAGGGCGAGTAAGCGGACCGTTCGTGGGGCGTCTTTCGCATGACGACCCCACGCGACACTAAATAACCACTGCACGCCGCAGGCGGACCATGGCGGTCACGTGCGAAGCGCAGGCAAGGAGACGGAGAAAACAGATGGCAAGTGGTAAAACAATTGATATCAAGGCCTTTATTGATGACCGCGCGATCTCGGCGTACCAGTGGTTACTGGTGGCGCTGTGTTTTCTCGTGGTCACGGCTGACGGCATGGATGTGGCCATCATGGGGTTTATCGCGCCCTCGATCATTCACGACTGGGGCATTTCACGACCCGCATTCGGTCTGGTGATGAGCGCGGCACCGATTGGTCTCGTGATTGGCGCGCTAACGGCCGGCCCCGCCTCGGATCGTATCGGCCGCAAGGGGGTATTGATTACGTCGATTTTCCTGTTTGGCATTTTCACGATCGCGACGGCTTTTACCCAGTCGCCCGCGACCATGGCGTTGCTGCGACTGCTGACCGGTATTGGCCTCGGTGCCGCGATGCCGAACACGACGACCTTGCTGTCCGAGTACGCACCGCAGCGCAAACGCGCTCTGCTGATCACGATCATGTTCACCGGTTTCAACCTGGGCTCGGCGATGATCGGCTTTGCTGCCGGTTGGCTGATCCCCGCTCATGGCTGGCGTGCTGTGCTGATCTTCGGTGGCGTGCTACCGCTGGCGCTGATTCCGTTGCAGGTCTGGTTGCTGCCCGAGTCGGCCCGTCTGCTGGCAGTGCGCGGCGTCGCGTCCGCGCGCATTGGCGCTATCCTGGGTCGCGTGACGGGAACACGCTTTTCCGGTGACGAGGTCTTCGTCTCGAACGAGCCGCCGTTGCCCACACGCAAGCCGATCGGTGTGCTGTTCGCGCATGGCTACGGCGTCACGACCATGGCGCTGTGGATCACGTATTTCATGGGCCTGCTCGTCATCTATCTGCTGACCGGCTGGCTGCCTACGCTGATGAAGGACGCGGGACTGACGGTCAGCACGGCTGCCAACGTGACCGCCATGTTCCAGATCGGCGGCACCATTGGCGCGATTCTGGTCGGTTGGGTGATGGACAAGGTCCGGCCGGCGCCGGTAATCAGTGCCGCCTACGTGGGCGGCGGTCTGTGCGTGCTCGCGCTGGGCTGGATCGGCGCCATGTCGTCGTCGCTCACGCTGCTGGTGTTCCTCGCCGGCTTCTGCATGAGCGGCGCGCAGACGGGCTTGAATGCCTTTGCGCCGAGCCGGTATCCGACGGTTGCGCGTGCCACCGGTGTGAGCTGGATGCTTGGCGTGGGCCGCTTCGGCAGCATTTTCGGCTCCGCGATCGGCGGCGCGTTGCTCGGGCTCGGCTGGCAGTTCGGCGCCATTCTCGCGATGCTGGCGGTGCCCGCTGCACTGGCCGCCATCGCCATCCTGTTGGCCCAGCGCACCAACGCCAGCGAAGTAGCGCCGCAGCCGACCGCGGCGCATTGAACAATTCGGCGCGCACGTCAGCCAGCGTGGCGCACCGAAGCCTGTTTTAGTTATCTGGAAACAACGATGATCATTGATATTCACGGCCATTACACCACCGCTCCGAAGGCGCTGGAGATGTGGCGCAAGCGTCAGATTGCGGGCATCGACAACCCCGCAGAGCGGCCAAAGGTCGCCGAGTTACAGATCAGCGACGACGAACTGCGCGAATCGATCGAGACCAACCAGTTGCGGCTGATGCGCGAGCGCGGTCTCGACCTGACGATCTTCAGTCCTCGCGCGAGCTTCATGGCGCATCACATCGGCGACTTCGAAGTTTCCAGCACGTGGGCGGCGATCTGCAATGAGTTGTGCTATCGCGTGAGCCAGCTGTTTCCCGATCATTTCATTCCCGCGGCCATGTTGCCGCAGAGCCCGGGTGTCGACATCGCCACCTGCATCCCCGAACTCGTCAAGTGCATGGAGCAATACGGCAACGTTGCGATCAACCTGAATCCGGATCCGTCCGGTGGTCACTGGACCAGTCCGCCGTTGTCCGATCGTGCGTGGTATCCGATCTACGAGAAGATGGTGGAGTACGACATCCCCGCGATGATCCACGTGAGCACGAGTTGCAACGCGTGTTTTCACACCACCGGCGCGCACTACCTGAACGCCGACACGACCGCCTTCATGCAGTGCCTCACATCGGACCTGTTCCGCGATTTCCCCACGCTGCGCTTTGTGATTCCGCACGGCGGCGGCGCTGTGCCGTATCACTGGGGACGTTTTCGCGGACTCGCGCAGGAACTGAAGAAGCCGTTGCTCAAGGACCATCTGCTCAACAACGTGTTCTTCGACACCTGCGTTTACCACCAGCCGGGCATCGACCTGCTTACGCGCGTGATCCCGGTGGAGAACATCCTGTTCGCGAGCGAGATGATCGGCGCAGTACGTGGGATCGATCCGGAGACGGGCCAGTATTTCGACGACACGAAGCGTTATGTCGAAGCCGCTCAGATGAATGCGGACGACCGCTACAAGATCTACGAGGGTAACGCGCGCCGTGTCTATCCGCGCCTCGATGCAGCATTGAAATCCCGAGAACGTTAAAGGAAGGAAGATCAGTCATGTATGAACTGGGAGTCGTATATCGCAACATTCAACGAGCCGATCGTGACGTGGCTGCCAGGCTGGGCGCGCTCGGCTCTGCAACCGTGCACGAGGCGATGGGCCGCACGGGCCTGATGAAACCGTACATGCGACCGATCTATCGCGGCGCAAGCGTTGGCGGCGCGGCCGTGACGGTCCTGCTGCAACCTGGAGACAACTGGATGCTGCATGTGGCAGCGGAACAGATCCAGCCTGGCGACATCGTCGTCGCCGGCGTCACGGCGGACTGCACCGACGGCTATTTCGGCGATCTGCTGGCGACCAGCTTCAAAGCTCGCGGCGCCGTCGGACTGATTATCGATGCGGGCGTGCGCGACGTGAGCGTGCTCGCCGAGATGAAGTTTCCGGTGTGGAGCAAAGCGATCTCCGCCAAGGGGACGGTCAAGGCGACGTTGGGTTCCGTGAACGTACCGGTGGTGTGCGCCGGTGCGCTGGTGAATCCCGGCGATGCTGTGGTGGCCGATGAGGACGGTATCGTCGTGGTGCCGGCTGCCTCGGCGGCCAAGGTTCTGGAAAAAGCGGCTGCGCGTGAAGCCTTCGAAGGCGAGAAACGGGCCAAGCTTGCCTCCGGCGTACTGGGTCTCGACATGTACAGCATGCGCGAACCGCTGCAGAAAGCCGGTTTGCGATATATCGACTGAACAAGACAGCAATCACGGTCATGCACGAAATCGAAACCATGAATCAGGCGATCACGGGGGTCTCTTCAATGGCCACCCGTGATGTGCTGGCCGAATTGAGCGCAGCCTACGAGCGGCGCTCGGGACGCAGGGTGCTGATCGAATCGAAAGGTGGCGTTGTTGCGGCTCGACTCGTTCAGGATGCCGAACCGTTTGACATTGTTGTGCTGGCGGCTGATGTGATTGAGCGGCTGGCAGAAGCGGGCCGCGTTGTGCCGGTCAGCCGGGTCGACCTGGCGCGTTCGGGCGTCGCGGTAGCGGTGGCTGCGGGCGCGCCGCGACCGGATATCGGCACTGAAGCGGCGACTCGCGACGCCATACTCGCCGCACGCAGCATTGGTTATTCGACGGGGCCCAGCGGCAAGAAACTGGTTCGTCTGTTTGAGCGCTGGGGTATTGCGGAGACTATCGCGCCGCGCATGGTGCAGGCGCCGACCGGCGTGCCGGTCGGCACGCTTGTCGCACGAGGCCAGGTCGAGTTAGGGTTTCAGCAATGGAGCGAGATGATGCACGTGCCGGGCATTGATGTCATTGGCGCTCTGCCGGCTGGAATCCAGATCATCACGGTATTCTCGGCCGCTATCTGCGCGGTGTCCGAGCAGCGCGAAGTAGCTCAGGCGCTGCTGTCGTTTCTGGCCTCGCCCGAGGCTGCCTCCGCCAAGCTGGCTCATGGGATGGAGCCGGCCTGATATAGCTACTGAGCCATCGGCAAGCAGCCCGGAATATCCTCGCGGATATCCGGGCTGCAGTGCATGGTCAGAACAGGTGACGAATGCCGATCTGTGCACCGGTTTCGCTCTGACCCGCGCCAGGCGTCAGGAACGATCCCGTTGTGACGCTGGCGCCCGTCATCTTGTACGCCGCCGTATTGGAGTTGTTCAACCTCGATACCACAGCGTACAGTCGCGTCGCCTTGGAGAGGTCGTAGTTGACGATGGCGCTGAACTCGCGCGCCGTGTTGTCCAGCGACGAACTATCCGTGATGAACGCGTATCCGGCACCTACGCTGAAGAACGGGCTGATGTGGTAATCGGCGGAGAACGAGTAGGTATTGTGGTAATTGCCTGCCACGTTGCCGACCACGCCCGTTGCCGGATTGTATTTGCCGGCGGGATTGGCTAGCGCATTTCCGGTCGTCGCGGAGATGATGTCATTGGCTCTGAAGAAGCCAAAATAGATCTTCCCCCAACCATAGTCGTAGTTGGCACCCGCCATGGTTTCCTGAACACGCACGCTGTTCGTGGGGTTGGCCGCATTCAGGTAAGCCAACGCAAGGTAGACCGGACCAATGTTTGACTGCACTGCGGCCTGATAGACCGCATTGCCCGCCGTGTCACCCGCTTCCCCGCCCACCGAATAGTGAAGCTCGACCTGGGTGCCGTAGAACTTCGGCGAGATATACGCGATGTCGTTATCGACGCGAGCCTGCCAGTTGGAAAAGTTGTTAAAACCGGACCCGTAGGTTGCGGCACTGAACGCGTCCAGATTGCCGCTCCATGCGAACATCGGTGTGTTTTGACGGCCGAGCCTCACGTCACCGTAAGGCGACGCAATACCTACCCATGCCTGCCTGTCGAAGAACCGATAGGCGTTCTGCATGGAGCCCGTGCCTGGATCGAAGCCGTTCTCGAGGTCGAATACGGCGCGGTAGCCTCCGCCAAGATCCTCGCTTCCGCGCAGGCCCCAACGGCTGGTGAGTTCCCCGTTGTTACCCAGAGCAACCAACGATTCGTTCTTCCCGCCGGTTTTGGTGGACTGGTAGCCCACAAACTCGTCGAGTACCCCGTACAAGGTGACCGATGATTGTGCCTGCGCGTGTTCTGAAGAAATTACCCCGAGCACCGATATAATAAGTACTGCTATTTTACGTGGATTCATTTTTTAACCTGGCTCCTCTTACCTTTGTCGCTCTAAACTGGATTCTTCGAACTACACACCCGGGTGCGATGCCAGCAGTCGCTTCACAGTCAAAGCAAGCGGCACCGTGAAGCAGAAGTGCGACATGAAGCCACCAATGATGACGGCGGGGTCGTAGTAATTCGGGTGGTTGTCCGAAGCGATCGAGATGGCCACGTGCATCGCGATCCACGCGATGATGGCGTAGAACAGCGCGATGAAAGTCGCTTCGTACCCGCGGCGGCGGAAATACGGCCAGACGAGAGCAAACAGGACGCCCCAGCCGATCGCGAAGCTGAAGTGAATCACGGTGCCCAGAACGTAGGCCCAAACGCCGAGTGCCTCTTGCACGCCTTTACCGAACACAAGACCCGTTGCGTTGCGCGGAATGCCGGCGAGAGGCATCTGATGTTGCACCCCAACCCAGATCAGGGCTTCATAAATCCAGATGCATACCGCGCCGGTCAGGCCGCCAATCGCGCCGGCACGAAATACGGTTTTCAGATCCTGCTTGTCCGAGTTCGAAGCCGAACCCTTGTTGACGTCGTTACCGCTCATGCTGAAGTTGCCGCTCATGTCTACTCTCCTCGAAAAAGCCCCGTATAAAACGTCGTGGTGCGAATGGTCCGCGCCACTTCGCGTGCCGAGCTCCGTGTACCAGGCTCATGCAAAATCGAATACGCTGCGCTGGCCGGGTGGTCATAGCAACGTGATCCGCTGGGACACGAAGATATAGAAAACAGGGATCATGCCGAAGTTGGGGTTAACCATTCGCGATCCGTATAAAGTGCCGATCCAGCATCGCTTTGCGTTTGCGGCCGGGCGGCGTAAGCTTCTGAAATCCTTTCTGTGTAAGGATCTGTTGGTATCCCGAAGCTTCGGCGGTTACGCTTGGAGACAGCGATGAGATCCACAGGTCATAAATAAATCAGATGGGAAAAGAATGAAGTCGCAATCTCGTCTGTGCACGCAGTACAACAGTGGCGAGTGGGTAAGGAACACCTGAATATCCAGAAGGAAATCTTTGGTGTGTCCGCTTGGGAGTCGCTCTCTTTGCGGGTGCTTTCCAGACATCCCGCTTCAATCTCTGACCGATAACCGACGATCACCGTGAGCAACAACGAACTTCTCAACCTGGCCCATCTGCGAGCGTTCAAACTGGTTGCCGACACAGGTAGCGCGACACGGGCTGCCGCCGAGCTCTTTCGCGCGCAGTCGGCGGTGACCCGGTCCGTGCAGGAACTGGAATCGGCGCTTGAGGAACCGCTCTTCGAGCGCAAGCCGTCCGGCATGCTACCCACGCCGACAGGGCGCGCTGTGTTAAAGCGTTGTGAGCGGATCTTTGCCGAAATCGGTGAGCTGGCGCTGTGGTGCGCGCTCAGACAGGCTCGCCGGCGTGTGCCTGCCGAAGGCACGCTGCCGGCCTACCTGCTCAACACCCGACGCTTGCAGATTTTCCGGGCGCTGGCGCGCCATCGTCACATGCCCACTGCCGCGAGCGCGTTCGGCATCAGCCAGCCAGCCGTCAGTAGTGCTATCCGGGTTCTCGAAAGCGGCTCGGGTTTGCGTCTGTTCCATCGCGGCCCGCGCGGCATCCTGCTGACCACCGAGGGCGAGACCTTCCTGTTGTACGTGGGACGCGCGTTGAACGAACTGCGTCACATACCGGATGACATTGCTGCGCTGCACGGCAACATTCAAGGTGCGGTGACGGTCGGCGCGCTGCCACTCGGCCGCACGCTGATTCTTCCCAATGCGATTGCCCGTCTGAGTGCGCAACATCCGGGTGTGCGAGTCATAACGGACGAGAGTGCCTATGAAACGCTGGTGGCCGGCCTGCGGGCGGGCGACATTGATTTCATTCTTGGTGCGCTGCGAGACAATGAGCCGGCCAGCGGTCTGCAGAATGAGAGGCTGGTGACCGAAGACATGGTTGTGCTGGCTCGCCGCGGTCATCCGCTCGCTAACGTGCGTGGCTTGACCATGGCGGACTTGCGCCAGGTTCAGTGGATTGTGCCGCGCATCCATGCTCCGGCTCGCGGGCTGTTCGAATCGCAGTTTCGCCGGTTGAAGCTGAAGCCGCCCATGCCCACGGTCGAAACGGCGGACCTGGCTGTGATTCGCGGACTACTGCTGCATACCGACATGGTGACGGCGCTCTCGGCGCAGCAGTTGCATTACGAGTGCGCGTCGGGGCAACTCGTCGTGCTGGACGTGCCGTTACATAACACGCAACGCGATATCGGCTTGACGGTGCGGGCAGAGGGGACGCCGTCTCCAGCGGCGCGTGCCTTGATCGATGCGATCCGCCTCTCAGTAGCCGACCTCAAGCGACCAGGGTTTCGAGCGGCAGCGGCAACAAACGAGGGCGCCACGTCCTTGACGTGAGCTGACGGCAACGCTGACACCGGTATTTCCGGTACTAGTATGCGTACTGGACTGGATGTCTGGCGGAGGACGCCGTAGGATCGCAAACTGTCGCCCCTGAAACCGTTTCGCGGGGCAAAGCAGCGGCAATACTCAACGGAACGCCAACAGGGTCCGTTGAATGACGGCCACGTTTCCCCCGGATCGAACCATGGCGAACCCGCCCGCTAGCGTCTCGCAGCCTTCAATGCCGCCCGCCCAGGACGGCGCCGTGCATTGGCGCCGTAACCTCATCGTCTGTGTCTTCGGCTCGTTCACCACCATCGTGGCGATGACCTTGCTGCTGCCCTTCCTGCCACTGTATGTCGAAGAACTGGGCGTAAAGAGCCATGCGGCGATCGTGCAATGGTCCGGCGTCGCATATGGCGCCACCTTCCTGTCCGCCGCTTTAACCGCTCCGTTGTGGGGGAGGCTCGGCGATCGTTACGGCCGCAAGCTGATGCTGATTCGCGCCAGCCTGGGCATGGCGGTTGCTATGTCGCTGATCGGCATGGCGCACAACGTCTGGCAACTGGTGGCGTTGCGACTGCTTGCAGGACTCCTTGGCGGCTACGCTTCAGGGTCCACCGTTCTGGTCGCCACCCAGACGCCGAAACATCGATGCGGCTGGGCGCTTGGCATTTTGTCGTCGGGGATCATGGCCGGCAATCTTGCGGGTCCGTTGATTGGCGGTTCGTTGCCGCCGCTGATCGGTGTGCGCGCAACCTTTCTCGCCGCTGGCGCACTCATTTTTATCGCGTTTCTCGCTACGGCGTTTCTTCTCAAGGAAGACCCGCGACTCGCGCCGAAGAAGACCGAGAAGCAGCAGGTCGACTGGCAGTCCATCCCGGATCGACGCCCGGTCGTCGCGATGCTCGTCACCGGTGCGTTGCTGATGGTGGCGAACATGTCGATCGAGCCCATTATCACGGTGTTTGTCGCACAGATCGTCGAGGTGCGCCAGGTGACCTTTGTGGCGGGACTGGTGATGTCCGCCGCGGCCCTGGGAAGCATACTGTCCGCGTCTCGCCTGGGACGGTTGGCCGATCGGATCGGACATTGGAATGTGATCGTCGGCTGTCTGGCGGTCGCAGCAGTTCTGCTGATTCCGCAGGCGTTCGTGACCGCGGGGTGGCAACTCGTGGTGCTGAGATTTCTGATGGGAACGGCGCTCGGCGGTCTGTTGCCGTGCGTGGCCAGTGTCATAAGACACAATGTGCCGCAGACGGTTGCCGGGAGAATGCTGGGCTATTCGACGTCCGCCCAGTACACAGGGCAGGTCCTGGGCCCTTTGTTAGGCGGGTTCGTTGGAGGGCACTTCGGAATGCGCGCGGTGTTTCTCGGGACCTCGGTGCTGATGGCCATCGGTGCGATCTACAACCATATCAACAGGACGGCGCCGAGCCGCAAGACCGTCTCGGTTCAGTGAGGGCATTTACTGCCCGCACTGAACGTCTTTTCTTTGCACCACGATAATCGCTGGGTAGGTGCCCTGATCGAGTTCCACGCGCGCGGTCACGGTGATCGTTGCGCCGTCGCTGTCGTCGTACACGCTCATTTGTTCATGTTTAAGGTTGGTGACGCCGGTACAGTCAAATGCACGGCCCTCATCAGAGATCTTGCATTGGATCGCGTGGTCCGCGAGGTAGCGATATTTGTCTCTGTCGGGGAGGGCGAGGTATTCGGCGAAGCTCTGTGCCGCTCCACCCACACCGGTGACATACCCCGAGTCGCAATGTTGTTTAGGCGTATCGCTGCTCCCGGATGTTTGGGCTATCGCGGCGGTGCTTGCGGTCGCAATGACCAGCGTGAGTGTCGATGCAAAGAGGTATTTCATGGGGCGAATCACGATTGTCGGATCGAAGTGAGGGATTGTAATGGCTAATCTCGCGCCTTGCCGACCAACGCCAGATGCATCTCATGCCGATCGACAAAACCCAGCTTGCGGTACAGCGCGATTGCAGACTGGTTCGATGTGAAGACATGCAGAAACGGCGTCTCGCCGCGCGCACTGATTGCTGCAATCAGCAGCTTCATCAGATCAGCGGCATAACCACGGCCCCTAAACGCCGGATCCACGCAAACGGCGCTGATCTCGGTGAACCCCTCAACCCTCATGCGTTCGCCGGCCATCGCGGCCAGCTTGCCCTGGCTGCGAACACCAATGTATTGCCCGAGTTCGATGGTGCGTGGGCCAAACGGACCGGGCTCCGTGGCCGCGGTCAGAGCGAGCATGTCTGGAACATCTGCCTCGGTAAGGCTGACATGCTGCAGTTCGCTCTGTTGATCGAGCTTGCGTTGCCAGATCATCTGAAGCAACGCAGCACGCCTGACGACCGAGAACCCCGAAGGCAACGCAACCTCATCCGCGGTGATCAGGGCAAGCGAATCTTGCGTGTCGATCAGCGAAAGTAATGCCTCAAAGGACTCCGGGCTGTGATCGGCCACTGCAGCAAAACGCCCGATATCCGACGGATACCGCCGCGCCCGAGCATCCCCGACTGCCAGGTGGTTCTGCTTGCCGGCAAGCGCGTTCCATATCACCGCGTCGAGAGGATGAGCGTCGTTCGCGTCGCTGCGGGGTTTTGCTTCAGACATCGCTTCTCCTGCGTTAGGTCTGTTAAGGCATCGGCAAAGGATTGTCGATGATCATCTGGTTGAGGTAGTTCACAACCTCATGCTCATTCGGCCCGGCGCTGTTGCGCAACTGCTGGCCCGCTTCAACGACCACCTCCGTAGTGGCGGTCTCGAGCAGCGCCATGGTTTCCGCAATGAAGGGCTCCAGTTGCATCGCGCGCGCATCGCCGCTCTTGTATATCAGGTCGGTGTCGACCCAGGGCGGTGCGATCTCCAGCACCCGCACGCTCGTCTCACGCAACGCAAAACGCTGAGACAGCGAGTATGAATGGATAGCAGCCTTGGTTGCCGAATACAGTGCCGCCATCGACATTGGAATGTACGCTACAACCGAACTGTTGTTAATGATAAAGGCTTCCGGCTGCTTCTTCAGATGTTCGATCAGTGCACCGCTAATCCGGACGGGTCCCAGCAGATTGGTGTTCACCTGATTGACTGCCTGCGCGTCATCCAGTGGCCCGGTGACATCGGCGAACGGCATGATGCCCGCATTGTTGATGAGAACATTGAGCGCCGGATACTTTTGTTTCAGGCTCTCGGTCACGCTGGCGATTTGCGCCGGATCGCTTACGTCGATCTCGACGGCATCCATGCCCGGATTGGCCCGCGTCACTTCATCGAGCAGGGCTTTTCGACGGCCGCCGATAATGACCTTGTTGCCCCTGCTGTGAAATGCCTCGGCGAGGCCGCGGCCGATGCCTGAGGTTGCGCCGGTAATGAAAATGGTATTTCC
>NZ_JAMFSB010000023.1 GCF_026225065.1 Paraburkholderia sp.
CGCCAGAATCGTCGCGGCGGCTTTACGTGCGCGGCCTGTTGCTGCATCTCACCAACCCGAAGGCGATTCTGGTCTGGCTGTCGATCGTCTCGCTCGCCGTTCCAGCAGCGGGCGGCGCTGCCCGCACGGCTCCCGTCGTACTCGGCTGCATGGCGATTGGCATATTTGTGTTCAGCAGTTACGCGGTGCTGTTTTCCACCGAAACCGCGCGCCGCGTGTACGGCTCCATCCGGCGCTGGCTGGACGGCTCACTCGCCGTCGTGTTTAGCGTGGCGGGTCTCAAGCTCCTGACTTCGCGCAGCTAGAGGAACGACGTGGGGCCGGCACACGCGACGCGTGTTAGCCTTGCGCTACTGTGGCGGATGCCACACTGGCGCAGTGCTATGGGCAAGAGATGAGCAGTAGGCAAACACAGGACGGGCAGAACACTCCGCAACAGCACACGCCGTTGCAGATTCGCCTGTATGTAGCGAGCGCGGTCATTCTTCTGGTGGGCCTGATAGGTGCCGCGATCATCTATGTCACGGTGCCGGCCGAGGACAGCGCGGAACTGATCTACGGCATCGCCAATAACCAGCAATACCTGCTCGAACTGCAGCGCATCGGCGGCACAGCAGAAGTGGCAATGGCTGAGTTTCATCAATGGTTCAACAGCCTGTGGCATGGAAAGCCGCTGGCCTACACGGTGGCGTTTTTGTCCGTTGTGCTCGCTGGCGCCTGCACTCTGGCGGCCCGTAGCCGGTTCTTCGAACCGGCACATGAAGAGACTAACGATCCTGACTAGCCTCGCCGACCCGCGAGACGTGGCTGGCCGTGCAGGCGGGGAGCGCAAGGCTCGAACGGCACACTCCTCATGCGCCCCCGTCACCTGACTCGATTGCTACATCACGCGGTGGTTGCCGATCCGCTCCACCTCCCCTAGCCCGTTGATCACACACGCCTGACCGATCAGTTCCTCCCACGTCAGTCCGGCATCTCTGAGTTGTTGCGCGCTCAAGCTGCCGCTGGCTACGCCGATAAACACCCAGTACTGCAGCGGCCTGCTGCCAACCCCAAGCCCTCCGGCATCGACGACCACGCCGAAATGCTTCTGCGCCCGATAGTGTTCGGGCCTTGCGTTCTTATCGTCATCCGACTTCCATTCCTCAATGAAGCTGTCGTAGCGATTCGCGCGCAACGCCACGAAATCATAGGTCCATGCGTCGTTGAACACCGATTCGAGGAATGCCCGGCGCGCGCCCTCCGGACCCATCGCCTTGCACATCACGCCTAGCAAGCCGCTATTGAGGTTCGATGTCGCATCGTTGAAGTGGGGCGGCAAGCCGACGACGGTCCAGCTTGCGACAGCGTCCGCATACCCGGTGACCGGTTGATCGAACTCCATGCGAATGCCGCGTGCGTCCCAATCCAGAAACTCCCGCATCAGGCATTCGACGTCATCCGCAAACACCCATTCATCGAGCTCGGCCCGGGCCCCGCCCGGATCGTCACCTCCGCAACTGATGGCAAAACGCGGTCGCCCGATCGCGTTGACGTATTCTTCGAATTGGGCACCACATGTAATGACGGATCTAAAGACCGTGGTAGCGTGCGACGCGAGTTTCATTGAAGATCTCCCGGGGGAAAGTTCCTGGTGACAGACAGCACCGGAAAGAGAGTCCACGATACTCAATTTTTTGAGTTTCGGGAAGATATTCTATTTAAATAAGTTTTACTAACAATTTGCAAAGTTTCTGCAGCCGATTTAATTTAATCAATATTTTCATTCGACGAAACGCCACAGCCTGCAAGCCTCTCCGCCGCACCAATATGAAAGAAAATCGTAAACGGAAGAACGCATTTTAAAGACCTTTCGCTGAATAAATTTATCTTTTATCGAATGTTTTTCCATCCAGCCGATAAAATTTGGACTAGACTTGTCACACAGTCCGTTAGTATTCCTTTATGGTTCCCCGCACGTTACGACCATCTCTCGGTCGTGGCCGATGAAACGCCCGCACGTTGCGGGCGTCTTTTTTGAAGGGATAGGACAGAACTGAAGACCATGTCGACGATCAACTCTTTCGTCTCGGTCGAAGGCCGCATCAGCCAGCCGCGTCTGACTGCAGCCGGCCCTCTCCCGCCCCCCTTCGGAGGCGAATGGACCCTGCTCGTTCCTGAAGGTGGTTTGCGTGCCGGTCTGAAGGCGCTGCTGCGGACCTTCTGTCTGCGCGAAGAAACCATCTGGTCGATGTGTCACTGGGCGTCAACGCGGCCTGGACAGTCGTTTGCCGCCCCCGCTGAGTCAGGGTCACCTTGCGCGACAACGCCTTACGAGAACGTGCCAATGGCCTTGTCTACGATACGCATGGCGCCGGACGCGCCTGCGGTACGTCAGTCGTTTGCAAACCGTTCCAGCACTCGTGCAGCCGGCTTGTGCGCGATCGGTGGCGCGGCGATTCTGGCGTGCATCGGCATGGGTTATCTGTCGCATCAACACGCGAAGCGAGACACCGCGCCGACGCCGCACCCCGAGCTCGCCAAAGGCGGCGGCATATCCGCACCGCTACAAGCTCCACTACATAGCGACACCAGCCAGGCCGCAGCACAAAAACTCGCAGTGACAGCTTCGCAACCTCGCCTCGATGGAACAGACAGCGGGCGTCACGGCTTGCGCGAAACGAATCACGCACGGCGGCATATCGCTCATCCATCCGCTACGCGGGCCGCCAAGGTTAGACGCCACGCTGGCCACGCAGTATCGTCCGGCCCCTCGCATCGACTCGCGCATTCGAGCCACACGCACCAGTCGTTGGCTCGGCCATCGGCAGCCGGGGACTACTCGCCGTTCGCGCCGGCAAGACTGGGCCGCGACGAATACGCCTCCGTTACGATGCCAACCGGCGCGCGAGCCAGCCATGAAACACTTGCTGCGCCGCCAGCGCGTCGCGACAACGTGAGCGATACGGAATGGATGAACCACATTTCGCAGCGACGCGTCACCGAAGTGCCCGACGAATTCTCGAAGTAGCACGGGCGCATCGGGAACCGATGCCGGACCACGGCATCGACACCCCCCAATCCGCCGCTATATCACTCCCGGCGTCGACACTTGCGGCGTCACGCCCACTGCCGCTAGCGCCTCATGCATCGTGCTGAAGACGCACGACGCCTTGACCGTCTCCGTAATGCCATGACGGTCCATGTCCGCGCGCAGGTAACGGTTCACGCGCGCAAACACCACACCAACGTTCTTCTGCTGCAACAATTCGAGTAGATCGGTCAACGAGCGTGCCGCCGAATAATCGAGGTCCGTGATCGCACTCGCGTCTACGACGAACCAGCGCACCTTGTCCGGCGCCTGGCTAATCAGCGCGCGCGCATCTTCGACGAAGAAATGGTCGTTAGCGTAGAAGAGATCCGCACCGAAGCGGTAGACGATCAGCCCCGGAGCAGTCTGCGTGCCGGGCCTGGCCGGCACCGGTTGCCAGCGCCCACCCGCTCCGGGCGCCAGCATCATCGTATGCGGCCGGTAGCTGTGCCGCACGTGCCGCAACAAGGAGAGCACAACCGCCAACAGAATCCCATGCTCGACACCGAGCACCACCACAGCAAGCGCCGTGATCACGGCCAGCGTGAACTCCCCCGGCGTTTCGCGGCGGATCGCCCTCAGGCTTTGCACATTGATCAGCCCGATCGCAATCGTGAACACGATGCTGGCGAGGATGCAGTGCGGCAGATATTGCAGATACTTGCTGAAAAACAGCAGCACCACGACTACCACGCCCGCAAACGCCAGTTGTCCGAACTGACTGCGCGTGCCGGCACGCTCGGCCATGGCGGTCTGGGTCGGGCTGCCGTTCACCACGAATGCGCCGGAAAAAGCGGCTACGGTATTGGCCGCCGCCAGCCCGAGAATGTCGGCATTCAGATCGACGTCCTCGTGATAGCGCTGCGCGAATACACGCCCAGCGGCCGCGCTCTGGGCGACGATCATCACGAAGCAGGAGGCCGCCACCGGCAGCAGTTCGACCATCTGGTGCCAGCTCGCGACCGGCAGCCGGAACGGCGGAAGACCACCGGCGACGGGTCCGAGAATCGAAATCCCGTGTCCGGCGAAATCGTAGAGGTCGCTGGCGGCAATGCCGCCCACCACCGCCAGCAAAGGCACCGGCAAACGCGGCGAGAAGCGCTTCGCCAACAAAATGCAGGCGACCACGCCCGCTGAAACCGCGAGGGTCGGGAAGTTGACCTGCCCCAGATGACCCGCGATCTGCGCTAACTGGGCCGTACTGTGCGACGAGGTGAAGGCGATGCCAAGCATATCGCCCAGCATCGCGATACCCACCTGCACGCCTACGCCCGCGAGAAAGCCGACCAGTACGGTACGCGACAGGAAGTCGGCCAGAAAGCCGAGTTTAAAGATCCGCGCCACCAGCAGCAGCACGGCAGTCAGCAACGCGACCATGCCGGCCAGCGCAACGTATTGGGCGCTCGCAATCGGCGCCATGGTGGAAAGCTGGCTGGAGAAAATGGTCGCAGTCGCCGAGTCCGCAGCAACCACAAGGTGCCGTGACGCGCCGAAGAACGCAAACGCCACCAGCGGCAGAAACACCGTATAGAGGCCGGTCACGGCCGGCATGCCGGCGATGCGCGCGTACCCGAGTACTTGCGGAATATCCATCGACGCCAGCGTGATGCCGGCAAGGGCATCGCGTAGCGCAGACGCACGATCAAGAGGGAGGATGCCTTTTAGCAGGCCAAAGCGGTTGGCCAGTTTTTCTGGGGTTTCTTGCATGCAGGAATGGGGGCTTAATCAGGTGGCAATCCCGCATCCTGCCGCGAGTGGGCACTTCAATGCAAGACTCGATTGCCAATCCGTTAAAACGACCGCCAATCCCGGCTAGCGCTTGAGCTGCCCGGTACGCGGATCGACGATCCTGGCAAAGCCGAACAGTGCCGCGATCAGGAGCGGACATGCAATGAGGAAAGTGACCAACATCTTTCACCCCGTAACCAATATTTTCCGCGAGTGTAAAGGATCGACCGTGCTTTAAAATCAGGTAAACCCCGCAAAACAAGGGGTCCAGGCAACATTCGACCCACATTTGGCACACACCCTCAACCTGACGCGGCCGAAAGCTCCCTTTACCGCCGTCAACGGGACGCCTACGAATCTTACGGTGACGAAAGCAATGACATGGCACCCGAACAGGCGATAGACACACCCCACTACGCAATGCGCAAGATGTCTCGGACGAACAGCCACACAACCCCATCAAAGGTCGTTATGCCCCATGAATTCTGCCGACTGCCCGGTACACCTTATAATCGGGCATGACTTTATCTCCGCTCCAAGCCACCTTTTCACAGGCGGCCATGCCTATCCGCCCCGCCGTCCTCCATCGCGTCGCCGTTACCGCCCCGTACACAGTGCAGGCGGTGGCCGCATGAAGACACCCAAACGCCTGCTCCCGCTTGTCGAAGAAGGCCTGATCGACGAAGTCATCAGCCAGCTAATGAGCGGCAAGGAAGCCACCGTCTACGTCGTGCGCAGTGGCGATTCGACCCGTTGCGCGAAGGTATACAAGGACGCAAAGCAGCGCAGTTTCCGCCAGGCCGCCTCGTATCGAGAAGGCCGCAAGGTCAAGAACAGCCGTGAAGCGCGTGCCATCGAAAAAGGCAGCCGTTATGGCCGCGAAGTGCAGGAACAGAACTGGCAGAACGCCGAAGTCGATGCGCTGTTTCGTTTGGCCAACGCCGGCGTGCGCGTGCCGCAACCGTATATCTGCACGGACGGCGTCCTGTTGATGGAACTGGTAACCGACGAAGACGGCAACGTCGCGCCGCGTCTGAACGATGTGGAGATGACCGAAACCCGTGCGGTCGAACTGCACGCGCGGCTGCTCAACGAAGTGGTGCGTATGCTGTGCGCCGGTCTGATTCACGGTGACCTGTCCGAGTACAACATCCTGCTCGCCGCGGACGGCCCGGTGATCATCGACCTGCCGCAGGCCGTCGACGCCGCCGGCAATCTCGAAGCGCCCGCCATGCTCGAGCGCGACGTGGACAACCTTGCGACGTACTTTGGCCGCTTCGCGCCGCATCTGCTCAGTGCAAAGTACGGCAAGGAGATCTGGGCGCTATTCGAAGGCGGTGGCCTGCATCCTGAGGTGCAATTGACCGGGCGTGTCGAACTCGACACCACGCCGGTCGATCTCGATGCGGTGCTGCAGGAACTCGAGGACACGCGTCTCGATGAAGAAGCTCGCGTACGGCATGAGCAATCGCTGCGCGAGGGCAGCTAAGGGCCCTTACCGGGCCGCTACGCGCCGCCGATGCGCGCCCACCGAGGCGCGCCCACCGAGGCGCGCATTGTCACCGTCACGGGAAACTCGCGGAAGATCTCCCACGAGGTTCCATAGCATTGATTCACAAGCCAGCGCACCGCATTGCGCGTCAGCTCCGCAGTTGGAATATGCACGGACGTCAGCGCGGGCGCTGCATAGGCTGCCGAGTAGTCGTCGTCATAGCCGATCACGGAAACGTCGCCTGGAACCGAAATACCCGCCTGCTGAAAGCGCGCCAATGCACTCACCGCCATCGTGTCGTTCGCGCAGAACACCGCGGTAAACGGTTGCTTCGAGTCGAGCAGCGTTTGCGCGGCCGCATAACCGCCCTCGGGTGAGAAGTCCGACTCGATCAGCGTCACGTCCGCCCGCTCGATACCGTGGCGCCCCAGTTCCGCAAAGAAGCCGTCAATACGCGCCTGATTGTCCGAGGAGCCAGACGTTCCCGAGATCACCGCAATCTCGCGATGCCCATGTTCGAGCAGCGTGCGCGCGGCCAGTTCGCCGCCGCGCATATGGTCCGCGCAAAACGACGCCTCCGGCAACTGCTCGAACGCGCGATTGAGAAACACCATCTTGGGATGCATGCGATGCAGACGATTCAGGTCGTCGTCATGCAGGTCATGGCTGATCACGATCACGCCATCGCAATCGCGTCCAATCAGAAACTCCACCGCTTCGAGCGCCTGTTCGCGCGGCGACGACTCACCGCAACCGGTCGCCACCACCACGTGGCGGTGCACTGCGCGCAATTCGCTGTCGGTCTGCTTGAGGATCGTGCCGTAGTACGAGCCGAAGAAAGTCGGCACGAACAGGCCGATCATGCCGAGCGACTGCGCCGCCATCGCGCGGCCGATCGAGGATGGCCGGAAATTCAGCGCCTCGATAGCGGCCCTGACGCGGCGCTCGGCGTCGGCCGAGACCGGTCCTTTGCCGGAAATCACCCGCGATGCCGTCGACATGCCGACTCCGGCCAACTCCGCCACGTCTTTCAGGGTTGCCACATGCGCTCCATCAAACCGTGCCGTTCATAAGCGGGCGCCACCGGCCTCGTCGAACAGCGAAATATGTGCGCTGTCGAGCGAAAAGGCGCGCGCCTCCCCTACCGCGATGGGCGCCTTGTCCTGATCGATCGACGCGATCTGGGCGCCATGATAATCGAGCCATATAACCCGGTGGTTGCCCATCGGCTCGATCAGCGAAACGTTGCCACGCTGCTCCAGATCCCCGCCGACGCGCACATCCTCGGGACGTACACCCAGCACGCAGGGCCGCGTCGTATCGGGAAGCGTCTTGAACGGATAGCGCGACACGTCGAGATCGAGATGCTCTGTGAGAAAGCGCATGCCCTCCTCGCGCCGCTCCAGCCGCCCTTGCAGCATATTCATCGCGGGCGAGCCGAGAAAACCCGCCACGAACAGATTATCCGGGCGCGCATAGACTTCGCCAGGCGTGCCGATCTGCTGGATCACACCGCCCCGCATCACCGCCATGCGGGTAGCGAGCGTCATCGCTTCTACCTGATCGTGCGTGACGTAGATCATCGTCGCGCCGAGCCGTTGATGCAGTTGCTTGAGCTCGCGGCGTAATTCGGTGCGCAGTTTGGCGTCGAGATTCGAGAGCGGCTCGTCGAACAGGAATACATCCGCCTCTCGCACGATCGCGCGGCCAATCGCCACGCGCTGACGCTGTCCGCCGGACAGTTGTGCCGGCTTGCGCTTGAGCAGCGGCCCGAGTTGCAACATCTCGGAGGCGCGCGTCACCCGTCGTTCAATTTCCGCCTTCGGCGTGCCGTTGATACGCAGTGCAAACGACAGGTTGCGCTCCACGCTCATGGTCGGATACAGCGCATACGACTGGAACACCAGCGAGATGCGGCGATCTTTCGGATCGGCCCAGGTCATATCCTCGCCGCCAATTTCGATGCTGCCGTCGGCGACATCGATCAGGCCTGCAATGCTATGTAGCAAGGTGGACTTGCCGCAGCCCGAAGGTCCGAGCAGCACGACGAATTCGCCGGCGTTCACATCGAGATCGAGCGACTCGATGACCGTGTTCGCGCCCAGCTCGATGCGCAGATTGCGAACCGATACATTCGATACGTTGGTCATGCCTATCCCTTGGCCTACCCTTTGACTGCGCCGGAAGCGATGCCGCGCACAAACCAGCGGCCCGAGATGAAGTAGATCGCAAGCGGCACCATGGAAGTGAGGATGGTGGCCGCCATGTTGACGTTGTAGAGACGCTCGCCGGTGGTGGTATTGATGATGTTGTTCAACTGCACTGTCATCGGCAGATTCCGCGTTCCTGCGAACACCAGGCCGAGAATGAAGTCGTTCCAGATGCCGGTGACCTGCATGATCACCGCAACGACGATGATCGGCGTGGACATCGGCAACATCAGTTGCAGGAAAATGCGCCAGAAACCCCCGCCATCGATACGGGCCGCCTTGAACAGTTCAAGCGGGATCGACGCGTAGTAGTTGCGAAACAGCAGCGTCATGATCGGCATGCCGAAGATCGTATGAATCACTACGATGCCCGGCAGCGAGCTGAATAGATGCACGCTCGCCAGCACACGCACGAGTGGATAGACCATCACCTGCACGGGGATAAAGGCGCCCATCAGCAGAATGGCGAACAGGATTCCCGCGCCGCGCGGCCGCCAGAACGACAGCGCATAGCCATTCACCGCGCCGATCGCGATAGAGAGAATGGTGCTCGGCACCACAATGCGCACCGAGTTCCAGAAACCGACCTGGATCCCGTTGCAGTCGAGACCTGTGCAGGCCGATGCCCACGCATCACGCCACGGCGCGAGCGTGAAATGCAGAGGCAGCGCCAGAATGTTGCCCATGCGGATCTCGCTCATCGGCTTGACCGAGGTGACGAGCATCACGTATAGCGGCAGCAGGAAAAACAGCGCCGCGGTGATCAGGAACGCGTAGACGCCGAAACGCGCAGGCGTGAAATGCGAGCGGCGCTTCGGACGAGGTCTGGGCGCAGTGGCGACGGCGGGTTTGCCAACTGGAGTTACACCGGAAGGGAGCGTATTCATCAAACGTCCTTTCGGAAGGCGGCGCGGCTGCGCACATAGAAGAACGGCGCGAGAATCGCCAGCACGGTGGTCAACAATACGACCGACGCCGCCGAGGCGAGTCCGATATTGGCGCGGCCAAACAGGTAATCCATGATGAACTTGGCCGGCACTTCGCTCGCCGTGCCAGGGCCGCCCTGGGTCATCGCCACCACTGCGTCGTACAGCTTCACCACCATCACGAACAGCAGAACGAATGCGGTGGACATCGACGTCTTGAGCATCGGCACCACGATGCTCGCATAGACCCGCCAGCGTGGAATGCCGTCGATGCGCGCCGCCTTCCATATCTCGTCGTCAATGCCGCGCAGCCCGGCCAGCAATAACGCCATCACGAGCCCGGAGGCCTGCCAGACCGTGGCAATCACGAGCGTATAGACCACCCAGTCCTGATCGACGATCCAGTCGAAGCGTGCGTGCGCAAAACCGATGCGATGCAAAACCTCCTGTACGCCCAACTGGGGATTGAGAATCCACTGCCAGACGAGACCGGTCGCGACAAACGACATCGCATACGGATACAGAAACACCGTACGCAATGCGCCCTCTGCTACCACCCGCTGGTCGATAAAGATCGCCAGCAGCAAACCGATCACCATGCACGCGATGATGAAAAACACGCCATAGATCACGATGTGCTGCAGCGACACTATCCAGCGATCGTTCTGGAACAGCCGCACGTATTGCGACATCCCGGCGAAGCGATCCGACGGAAACGTGCGCGACAAGGTGAGCGATACCTTAGCCGTCCATAGCATCGTGCCCAGGTAGGCAAAGATGACCGTCACCACCATCGGCAACAGCGCAATCCAGGCGGCGAGCGGCCAACGCCGCCCAAGCGGTCTCGACCGCCTCGCCGGTCGTCGCGATGTCGAGGCTAAGCCGAGTGCGCGCATCGCGGTGCTCAGCTCTTCAACGCGCTGGCAAATGCCTTTTGCGCATCTTCAGCCGACTCGTTCTTGTTCCAGAAGTTGGTAATGACGTCGGTCAACGCACCCTGCACGTCCGGCGAAATCAGCATCTCCGGATTCGGCAACTGGCGCGACTTGTCTTTCATGATCGCAATGCCCTCTTTTGCGCAGATGTCGAGGCTCGAGGTATCCACATCCGGACGAATCGGGATCGAGCCTTTCTTCGCGCTAAAGGCCACCTGCGCCTCCGGCGAGGTCATGACGGTCGCGAGCAGGTTCTGCGCCTTGATCGCGTTGGCGTTGTCGGTCTTCGGGAACACGAAGACGTCGCCCGCCACCATGTACGGCGAATGCGGACCGAAACCCGGGAAGCAGCCGAAGTCCTTGCCCGCAACCTGGTTGGCCGCTGAGAACTCGCCCTTTGCCCAGTCGCCCATGATCTGCATGCCGGCCTTGCCCGAAATCACCAACGCCGTCGCATCATTCCAGTTGCGGCCGGGCGAGCCCGGATCCACATAGTTATGCAGACGCTTGAAGGTGGTCAGCACATTCTTGAAGGCCGCCGAATTCACCGCATTCTGGTCGCGGTCGCGATAGACCTTCAGATAAAGGTCCGTGCCGCCGACATCGGCAAACACCGCATCGAAAGTGATCTTCTCCTGCCATGCCTGGCCGCCCAGCGCGAGCGGAATGTAGCCGGCGGCTTTCAGCTTGTCGAGATCGGTGAACAGCTCATCGAAGGTTTGCGGCTCCGCTGCGATACCCGCCTTCTTGAACGCAGGCTTCGAATAGAAGAACCAGTCCTGCATATGAATGTCGACGGGCGCGGCATAGAAGTGCCCGTTGACCTTGATCGACTCGAGAATCGACTGCGGGAAAATGGCGTTCCAGTTTTCCTTGGCGGCTACCGTATCGACATTGTTGAGCATGCCCTGATCGATCAGGTCATGAAACTGCTTGGATGTGTTGAACTGCGCTGCCGTGGGCGGATCGCCGCCGACAATCCGGTTGATTGCCGTGGAGCGCGCCTGATCGGCGCCGGCCACCGCGTTATCGACCCACAGGCCGCCGGCCTTGTTGTACGCATCCGCGAACTGCTTGATCGCGGCGGATTCGCCGCCCGAGGTCCACCAGTGGATCACGTTGGCCTTCAATGGATCGGCATGGGCAACCATGCCATTGAGAGCGAGGGCCAAAGCAATACCGCTCAAGAGTTTCCTTCTGCAGTTCATTCCGTCTCCTAGAGGCTTTGCGCCTTTTTGTTTCAGGTCGACATACAAACCAGTTCAGCTTGTTCCGCTGCGTACCTCAGTTGCGTGCCTCAGTTACGTAACTTCCGTTCCTCCAGAAACTTTGCAATCAGTTCGGCACTGCGTTTGACAGTGCGTTTTTGCGTATCGTAGTCGACATGCACCACGCCGAAGCGCCGTTCATAACCAAAGGCCCATTCGAAGTTGTCCATTAACGACCAGACGAAATAGCCGCGAATATCGACGCCAGCCTTGACCGCGCTGTCCACCGCTGCAAGGTGGCGCTTGAGGAACGCGATCCGTTGCGGATCGTCGACGCGGCCATCGATCACCTGGTCGTCAGAAGCCATGCCGTTCTCGGTGATATAGATCGGCGGCAGGTTCGCGTAGTTCTTGTTAAAACCGATCAGGAGATCGCGCAGCCCATCAGGGTGCACTTCCCAGCCCATCTGCGTGCGCTCGACACCTTCCAGCGGGACCTCGGTAAAGCCGTGTGCGCCGTCGCTCTTCACGTTGGTACGGAAGTAGTAGTTGATACCGAGGAAGTCGAGCGGTGCGGAGATGGTCTTCAGATCACCGTCGAGCACCAGTGGCTCGGTACCCGGCCAAAGTTCGAACAGATCGTCTGGATACGCGCCCTTCAATAGCGGGTCGAGAATCCACGCATTGTGCTGAACCTCGAACAGATGCGCGGCGCGGCGATCGGCAGCGCTTTCCGAATTCGCGGTACCCCTGCCCACGTTGGCGACGATCCCCTTCTGCGATGTCGGGTCATTGGCGCGCAGCACCGGAATCGCCGACCCGTGCGCGAGCAGCAGATGGTGCATGGCCTGGGTGGCAAAGCGTGCATTCGACAGGCCCGGCGCATGATGCCCGTTACCGTAGCCGAGATAGGCCGAGCACCAAGGTTCGTTGAGGGTCATCCACGCATCGACCTGGCCCGCGAGTTCGCGGCTCATCAGGTCTGCGTAGTCGGTGAAGCGGTACGCGGTGTCGCGGTTGAGCCAGCCACCGCGATCTTCCAGATGCTGCGGCAAGTCCCAGTGGTACAGCGTCACAAAGGTCTTGAGGCCCTTCTCCTTCAGACGGCCGAGCAGTCGCTTGTAGAAGTCGAGACCCTTCTGGTTCGGCTTGCCGTGTTCGTCCATGACGCGCGGCCATGCGATCGAGAGGCGATAGGCTTCGAAGTTGAGCGACGTCAGGATGTCGAAATCGGCTTCCCAGCGATGATAGTGATCACAGGCCACCTCGCCTGTGTCGCCGGCCAGCACTTTGCCTGGAATGGCCGAGAAGGTGTCCCAGATCGACGGCAGACGGCCGTCTTCGTGAACGGCCCCCTCGATCTGATACGACGCGGTGGCTGCGCCGAGCAGGAACTGATTGCGCCAGAGCACGGAATCGGCCGATGGCGAGAACGGGTCACCGTTCGGGTCTTGGGACAGGGCGGATGCGTCGTTTGCCACGGATTCTCCTTTGTCGACCAGAGTTGGCGCTTGAGCGCGCTGCGCTGCTCTGGTCCCATGCAATTCGTTGCGCGGGACCGTTGAAACCGGTTAGGTGGAAGCTGGGTGGAAGCGCTTCCACAAGACCTGCGAACGATAGCAGCGGCCAATTCCATGCAGCAATCAGGGTTTGTCTGGATGAGGGTGTTCTGCAATGATGGGACTAATGACTGGTATGGCGGAATCGGCCTCGCGGACGATCACGCAACAGCCCGTCCGTTACACTCGTGCTGGCATACCCAAGCCACCATCCACATTGATCGATGCCCGCTGACACCACGATCCGCTTGTCGCCAATCAGGGAAGGTTCTGTCGACCGCCAGAGCCTGTTCTCGCTCTACAAAACATCGCTACACGACTGCATCGCACAAACGTTCGGGTGGGACGAGAGCTATCAGCAGGCGCGTTTCGACACGCAGTACGGCGACGACGCCTTGTCGCTGATCTGGCGCGGTGCGGAAATCGCGGGCTGCCTGGCGCTGCGGAACGAAACGCCATCGCTGCATGTATCGCTGCTGCTTCTTTGGCCCACGTATCGCGGTGAAGGAATCGGGCGTGAGGTTATGCAAATGGTGATGAGCCAGGCCACAAGCGCAGGAATGCCTGTGACGCTGTCGTGCTTTCTCAGCAATCAGGCAGCGCTTAAGTTCTACGAGGCGTTGAATTTCTCGGTCACGTCGACGGACGAGCATTTCGTCAATCTTCGCTCTGCGGAGCTTGCAGGACGAGTACGGCGATAAAGCCACCGCGATCGCATTTTTCCATCAAACGGGCGGATTTTTGCGCGATGTTTACACCGAGGCGTCTACTCTAGTTACTGTGTTGAACAACCACAGCAACGAATTCGATCTCATGGCACTTCCGCAAACACTCCAGGGCTACGACACCGGAACTCACCGTGCGCAACCCGTCTCACGCCACAACGTCATCCCCTTCCCTTCGCCACGCGTACTATTGCCGGTGACACTGCTCGGCGACTGCGAGCGCGACGCCCGTGCGCAACTCAAGTCACTGTTGCACTCGCCGCTAGGCGTGTATGTAGTCAGCACCGAGGTTGTGCACGACCATGTTCACCTCGACCTCGATATCTCCCCAGACGACCTCGACTTCACGATGCACGCGTTGATTACTTCGCTACCCTACGCGATGATCGGACCGCTCAAGCGCCGCAACGCCAGCAGGGAGGCGCGCTAATCATGTATTCAGGCATCTGGTTGCCGCTCGTTACGCCGATGCGCAACGGCGAAGTCGATATCGACGCGTTACAGCATCTGGCGGAGTACTACTCGCGCACCGAGATCAGCGGCATGGTGGCGCTGGGCACAACCGGCGAAGCCGCCTTGCTGTCCGAGACCGAACGGGTCACGGTACTGCAGGCCATCACCGACGTGGTCGGCAGCCGCCTGCCGGTACTGGTCGGCGTCGGCGGGTCCGACACACGCGAGGTGATCCGCGAGCTGCGCCGCTACGAACATTGGGACTGCAACGGCTACCTGGTCTCACCCCCTTCCTATATCTGTCCCGATCAGGCCGGCGTGCAATGGCACTTCGAACAGATTGCGCTCGCAACCGACCGCTCGATCGTGCTTTACGACGTGCCGCATCGAAGCGGCGTCGCCATCGCGCCGGATACGGTCGCGCGCCTGACCGAGCTGGACAACGTCGTCGCGATCAAGGAATGCGTAAAAGATCACTTCGACAGGCTGCGCAGCGTGCCCATCAGTCTGTTGTGCGGCACGGACGACGCCTTCCTCGACTGCCTGCGCTCAGGCGGCACAGGTGGGATCCTCGCCAGTGCGCATGTCTGCGCCGATCTGCTGATCGAAGTGCAAGCGCTCGCCGAATCGGACCGCGTTACAGAAGCTCAAACGCTCTTCACGAGCCTGCTGCCGGTCATCAAGCTGCTGTTCACTGCCCCCAACCCATCCGCGATCAAGGCCATGCTGGCGTTCGATCACCCCATGACGGACGAGACGCGGATGCCGATTACGCGAGCTTCCGCGCAACTGGTGGCGAGTCTGAGTACCGCTCGCGAGGCATTGCAGGATTTGCGCGCGGAGTTTGCCGGAGCGGCTCACTAAGGTCATCAGCGTTACTAACCAGCTCAGTGCATAAGGGCCGCGCTTTCAACAAGACGCGGCCCTTATCGTTTCCTGTCACCTCTTAATCAGGCCGCCTCGTACTCCACAAACAGCTGGCAGACGGCATGCTCATCTTCGCAGGCATGAAGTTGTTCACGGAACTGCTGGTCGCAAAACCGCTCGGCCACTTCCGCCAGCAGACGCAGATGCGCGGTATTGGCCCATTTCGGCACGAGCAGCACCACGATATCGCCAACCGGTTTTCCGTCCGGCGCATCGAAGGCAATCGGCGTGACCGGCCTGACGTACAGCACCATCGCCTCGCGCAGGCCCTTGATCTGGCCATGCGGAACCGCCACGCCCTGACCCAGTCCCGTCGAGCCCATAGCTTCTCGCGCGGCAAGGCCAGCGGTCACGGCGTCCGCAGGCAACCCGTAACGTTGCTGGAAAAAGCGGCCGAGCTCGTCGAACAGCGCTTGCCGGTCCGCTACATCCAGACCGAGCAGGACATGCTCCCGCGACATCAGTTGTGCGATCGCGCTGCCGGCAAGCGCATTCTCGTCCTCGCGAGGCACTGCTGCTTCGGAAGCGTTGATGCGTGGCGGAGACTCGGCGTGCATCAAGCCACGCCAGCTCTCGGTGACCGTATCGGGGACTTCGAACAATTGGCCCAATTCCGCGGTGGGCGCCAGATGGGCAACCCGCTGGATCGCTCCATCGACTGCGGTCTTGGGCAGATAGAGAGAAAGCCGCACGCGGCCCGTTCCGGGCAGTGGCGCAACCCGGATGGTCCACGGCTGGTCGCCGCAGTCGCGAGTCAGCGCCTGGCGTAAAGGCGTGGCGTGTTGCGCGTCGAGCGTGACATGCATCATCACGTTGCGACCCGCTGTGGCGTGGGAGCGGGGTTGTACCCGGCTCTTGCCCGTTCCGAGAAGAGCCCGCAGGCTTGTCATTGGATGCGCCATATCGCGCCTCGCTTCAATTGCTTGATCTCAGGCTACACGAATTGGCATTAAGCTCGCATAAAAATTCATCGACATGGCCCAACCGCTTTTCCCGTCGCGCTCAGCGCGAGCAAACGCGACCGGAAAAGCGGTCGAAATATCATGCCGCCTGTCTCAGAGGCCGAGAATGCGCCGGGCTTCGAGTTCAGCCAACGCGAGCGCAGCATCGGAGCTACGCATCGGCCGGCCACAGCCACGTCCAGTGATCTGTTGCAGCGTCTTTTCGTCACGCGTGGTGGTCACGCGAAGGGCGCCTTTGAACATCTGTCCCGGAGCGGGAAACACGCAGGCCTCTACGGTCATGTTTCCCCTGGATTGTTTGAACGTCATACGATTCCCCATACTGTTGGGCGCAACGCCAGCGGGCGGCACGCCTTGCTGCTTCACCTCAGTGCGCCGCGCCGTTGATGGCGAGACCCGCCGGGCGTGCTTCGAAACGGTACTGAAGATGCGTCGGATAATGCGGATCCACCTCGCGCACCAGCCGGTCGATTTCCCGCCCGAGTTCGCTACAGCCTTCCACCCCGAGCAACTGGGTGGCTTTCGCGATTCCCTCGCCGAACTTCTCGACCATCAGTGCCGCCAGCGCCGGTGTTTCTACGCCTCGTGCGACGTCGCTAAGGCGATGCTCCGCATAGCGCCGGATCTCAACGATCAACGCCTTGATCTCGTCATTTGTCATTTTTGTCAGCCTCGACTGTCGGCCGCCGCGTCGAAGTGCGGCCCGTACGACGTCATCGCCCAGTTCAGCGGCAATGACGCTCCCTACACTTAGAACTCCGAATGCCCTAACGAGTCCATACATGATGTATGTATTTCAGCACACGCCGCGTCAAGAAGCCGCAAAACCGGACAAGGTAGCTGCAAAGATTGTGTAATGGCGCGCAGCGTGTGGAGCGCCCTACATAGCGCCACCAGACCGGACATTCCTATCCTCTTGGAGGTTGCTTTCACGTTACCTCTCTGGCCATCAAATATGAAAGACCAATGTAGTGGCAGCGAGGAGATGAAAGGCTTATGTACGCTGTTTCGGCACATCTGAAAGACTTATGTACAAGGCTTCAAACTATCGTTGCTCTGCTGGGCGAATCATGTTGACTTTCGCTTGTTCGCACGCCTAAAATCCGGGCGTCTTTACAAAAGGGGCTAATGCCTTGGACTCGAGTAGTTGTCGATCTTCGAATAGTTTCGCTGCCTGACCGGCAGGACGCCCGCGCTCTCTTCAATTAGCCGCCGTCTTGCCAGCAGGCAGACGGTGCGCGCCGTAGCAATACACCCCGTGCACCTTAAGCGTCATATGAACGCAGTGGTTACGCACGTCCATATGGCACCGTGTCGCGAGCGCCAACTCGCGGCTGTGTTCGCTCGCGTCTGTTGAACCATAGGCCCGCGCGAGCGTTCAGGACATCCAACCCCAGACTGCGCCGACGATAGCGGCAACACTGACGAGTGCTGCCACGCCTGACACCAGCCAAAGGTAAAGACCACTCGGACGGTGTTGTCCGGAAAGCGAGGTCACGCTAAGGGCGATAAGCAGCCCGACCACTAGCGGCAACATCAGGGCGTTGACTACCTGAGCGGCGACGTTCAATGAAACGAGATTCGGCGCCAGCCAGACAAGATATGCACTGCCGGCGACCGACACGATGTACACGCCGTAAAACCATGGCGCGCCTGTGGGGCGGTCTTCGAGCGAACGCTTGTAGCCCGCGACTTCACCGAGTCCCCAGGCGAGCGACAACGAACAAACGATTGCCGCCACCATCGAGGCACCGAGCACACCCGCGCTAAACAGGAAGCGCCCAGCTTGCGGGCCGACGACCGTAGCAAGCGCGTCGCTGATCTCACCGACGCTCTCGAGCGCATGCGGTTTGCCGTCTCCCGATAGCGTCGCGGCAGCGGCGACCAGCACCGCTGCCGTCAGCAACTGGGTGAGGACAGCGCCCAACGCGGTTTCTGCACGAGCCGCGCCGTAATCTTGTGCCGTGAGTTTTTTATCGGCGACCGCAGCCTGTTGGTAGAACACCATCCACGGATTGAAGGTCGCACCAATCAGCGCAGCGGCCATATAACCAAACTGGCGGTTGCCAAACGGGAGACTTTTTATTTGCGCGAACGCGTTGCGGATATCGGGGTGAGCTTTCCAGGCCACCACAAAGAACGTCAATTCGAAGGCGCCGATCAGGATGGCAGCCTTGTCGACGCGCTTGTGCGAGCCGGTCAGCACCACGGCTATCAACGCGAGCACAGCAAGCGGTAACGTCAGGGAGCGTGACACGCCATACATTTCACCGATGCCCGCTACGCCTGTGAACTCCGTGACCAGCGAGCCGAGCACCGCAATCACGAGGCCCGCGGCGGAGATCCATGCCCACACGGGACCGAAGTTCGAGCGGATCAGTTCGCCATGGCCGCGGCCCGCGAAGATGCCGAGCCTCACCGTGAGTTCCTGGACCATATAAAGCAACGGGATCAGGACAAGCAGCACCACCAGTAACTGTAATCCCCATTGAGCGCCTGCTTGCGCAGCGGTGACGACATTGCCGGCATCGCAATCGGCCAGCATGACAAGCAGGCCTGGCCCCCAAAGGGCAAGCCAACGCAGATTGCGGGAGGTCTTCGGCTTGGGCAGAGATGCACCGGACATGCGTTATGAAGAAAAGCAAAGGTTGAGTTGAACGAGCCCGACCGCGCTTCACGATGCGGCCTGATTTCCACGCATGGGGACATGCGTGACACCGTACGATAGCAGGAGTGTGGCGAGAGTACCGAGAACGCCCCTGTCGTAGCTGATCGAGCAGGCGCTGCGCGCACCCACATACAAGATGAACAGAGAACCATGACACTCGATTTTGTTATCCGCCTGCTTGCCGCATTTTCGTGCGGCATCGCCATCGGCCTGGAGCGCCAGATGCGGCAACGCACAGCCGGGCTGCGCACCATTACGCTCGTCGCAAGCGGCGCGTGCCTGTTCGTTACGCTGGGCGTGTTGACCGGAAACGGCAGCGGGGTCACGCAAATCGCTTCGTACGTGGTGTCAGGCGTCGGCTTCCTCGGCGGCGGCGTCATCATGCGCGACAAGGGTTCGATTCAGGGCATCAATACGGCCGCGACGCTGTGGTGTGCGGCCGCAGTGGGTGTGCTCTGCGGCACCGGACACTACGGGCCGGCCCTTGCCGGGACCGCCATCGTGCTTATTACCAACACCGTGCTGCGCGAAGTGAGCCGCGCCATCAATACCGCGCCGGTGTCGGCGGCTGACCTCGTGCGCGAATATACGTTGACCGTAGTATGCCGCGAGGAGGACGAAATCCATATCCGTGCCGCGCTGTCGAATTCGATGTCGTCGACGCCGCTGTCGTTTCAGAGTCTCACGAGCCGCGACTACGAGAACGATCCGCGACGTACCGAAGTAACCGCGACGCTCAAGCTGCATCCGAAGGATCAACCCAAGCTCGAGCACATCGCCAGCCGGCTGAGCATGGAAAAAGGCGTGTCGAGCGTGAGCTGGCTGGGCCTCGAAGCGGAGCCGACACCGGAGTAAGCATTCAGCCTCGCAAGGCACAGATGCGCTCTATCAGGCCATCCGCACTTTTCCGGCGCTGATGCGCCCTCTATACTCGGGACACAGAACGGCGCCTCTGCCGTACCGGAGTCTCGATGCACAACCCGAAACTTGCCTGCTCCAACGGCGGCATGGTCACCAGTCCGCACGAACTGGCCAGCGCTGCGGGGCTCGATGTGCTGCGCGCTGGCGGCAATGCTATCGAGGCGGCGATCGCGATCGGCGCAGCGCTAAGCGTCACCTACCCACATTTCACCGGCCTCGGCGGCGACGCATTCTGGGTGATCGGCGACCGCAACGGCCTGTTGCGCACCGTGTCGGGCATCGGTCAGGCGGCGGCCGCATTGCCTGAGTTCTCTGGCGCCATCCCTGTGCGCGGCGCCGCAGCCGCGCTAACCACGGCGGCAACCGTCGACACATGGGATCAGGTGTACGCGATAAGCCAGTCTGCATGGCAAGGCCAAACGCCCTGGTCAACGCTATTCGCAAAGGCGATCGACTACGCGTCCAACGGTTTCCGCATCACGCCCTCGCAGCACTTCTGGCAGAGCTTGCGTGCGGGTGAATTGCAGGCACTGCCTGGCTTCTCGAACACGTTTGCACCGGACGGCCGAATCCCCGCCGTCGGCGATCGCTTTGTTCAGCCCACGCTGGCACGTAGCCTCGAGCGCATCGCCCGCTTCGGTGCGCGTGAGTTTTACGAAGGCGAACTGGCCGAGCGAATCGCACGCGGCTTGCAGGAAGCTGGCTCGCCGCTGACGCAAGCCGACCTCGCAAAAACCCGCGCGCGCGACGAACCTCCGCTGCGAGTCGCCTATCGCGGCGGCGAACTGGTGAGCATGCGGCCACCTACGCAGGGCATTACAACCTTGCAAATCATGGGCATCCTTGAACGCTTCGATCTCGGATCAATCGACGAAGGCAGTGCCGACTATTACCACCTGCTGGTGGAAGCGGTGAAGTGCGCGTTCATCGACCGGGACCGCTTCGTCTGCGATCCGGATTTCCGGACTGTACCGGTCGACGCGATGCTCGCCGATGACACGCTCGACGCCCACGCCCACTCCATCAGCATGCAAACCGCGCGTCCCTGGCCGCATGTGTTTCGTCCGGGCGACACGGTGTTTATCGGCGTCACGGATCGCGACGGCCGCAGTGTCAGCGTTCTGCAGACGGTCTACTTCGACTGGGGCAGTGGCGTTGTCGCAGGCGACACCGGGATTCTGTGGCACAACCGCGGCGCATCGTTCAGCACCGACTCCACGCATCACAATGCATTGCAACCGGGCAAGCGGCCGTTTCACACGCTTAACCCTGGCATGTATCTAAAGGATGGCCGCCCGCACCTGTTGTTCGGCACGCAAGGAGCAGACGGTCAGCCGCAAACGCTCGCTGCCGTGCTCACGCGCCTGATCGATTACGGCATGGATCCGCTCAGCGCCCTCGCCCGTCCACGCTTTTTACTCGGCAAGACCTTCTCCGATACGCGCGATGCGCTGAAGCTCGAAGAGGATGCGGGCCCCGACGTATTCGCGGCACTGGCTGCGCGCGGTCATGATGTGAGCGCCATCCCGGCTCAAAGTCCGCTTGCGGGTCATCCTGGCGCGATACGGATCGATGCCGACGGCACCGCCTACGGTGCACACGATCCGCGCAGCGATGGCCGCGCCATGGGCGTTGAAGACGAAAACGACGACGAAGACGGTGCGCCCCGAACGTGATCTGACGGCAAGCGCCCCGCGAGTAGTCAAGCCTCGGTCATCCCCAGCAACTGCCCAAGGCTCTTCTCACCCGGCATGCGCGACGTTTCGATGCGCTCTTCCAGTTCGCGCAGATGCGAGGTCATACGGGCGACCGCGCCCGCTGCATCGCGCGCCTCGATGCAATCAACGATCGCCGCATGTTCGTCGTGCTCGCACGGCGCATTACCCGGCGCTTCGTACACCCCAACAATCAGCGACGTACGCGAAATCAGCTCCGTCAGATAGTTTTGCAGAATCGAATTGCCAGCCAGCGCACCGATGCGCAGATGAAAACAGCTCGTCAGGCGGGCCCACGCCGGTTGGTCGAAGCGGTGCATTGCCTTGTGCTCCTCGGCAAGCTGTTGTCGCAGAGCCTCGATGTCGCGAGCACTGGCCTTCTCCACGGCCAGTTCCACGAGCGTGCGCTCCAGCGCGCGGCGTGCCTCGAAAATCTCGCGGGTTTCCTCGGGCGTCGGCGCAGCGATCACCGCACCCTTGTTGGGCCGCAGGACAACGATACCGTCATACGCAAGCTTTTCGAGCACCCGCCGCACGACCGCGCGCCCCACCCCGAACAACTGGCATAGCTGCGGCTCCGGCAGCTTCGTGCCTGGCGTCAGGCGATGGTCGAGCACGCCGTCGAAGATCGACTGATAGATGCGGGCTTCCACAGCCGTATCGTCTTCGGAATCATGGTCTCTGGTCTTCTGCCCGTTGGCGGCCGCCTTCGATTTCACGGTCATAGTGTTCTCTGATCTGTGCCCGCGTTGCGCTCCACTTCATCCATGTGCGCCACGATGCCCCCTGGCGTGGTCACCCACACGTCACCGCTCGAGCGTGCCGCGGCAATATGCTGAAGCGCCCGGCGCAGATGGCGCAGCCGGTACGGCTGCCCAACCAGATAGGGATGCAGGGCAATCCCCATCACCAGCGCTTGCGGCGCGCTGCCGCGGTTAGCCTGCTCGAGCATTTCGTCGAACTGATCGACGATCATGTCGGCAAACGCACACGCGTCCATCTGCCGGCCCACCAGCATCGGCAAGTCGTTCAGTTCCTGCGGATACGGAATCGACCATAGCGGTGCACCACGCGTCGCCATCCGCACCGGCCGGTCGTCGTGGCACCAGTTCAGCGTGTAGCGATAGCCTGTCTGCGCGAGCAGATCTGGCGTCAGGTGCGATTCGGAGATCCACGGCGAGAGCCAGCCCGAAGGCGCCGTGCCGCTTTGCGCCGCGATCCGTTCGCGGCAATGCACGAGCAGCTCCCGCTCGGCGTCTTCGTCCAGATCGCTCTGGCGGTGCGCGTTGGTGTGTCCATGGCCGATCAGTTCATCGCCACGCGCGACGCAGGCGGCGATCAACTCAGGGCAATGGTCGTAGAGCGCTGTATTGATGAGCGCTCCCGCCGGCATCTCGAGATAATCGAACAGTTCGAGGCAACGCCATGCCCCCACCCGGTTGCCGTATTCGCGCCAGCTGTAATTCAGCACGTCCGGCTGCGGCGAGACCGGACCGAGCGCCGCGCCGAGACCTTCGCCAAAAGCAAAGTGTTCGATATTGAAGCCCAGATACACCGCGAGACCGGTGTCTCCCGTCCAGCGAAACCCGTCGGCATCCGTAATGGGCCGGTAAGGAAAGCGCCCATGCATCGCGATCGGCTCGCGGGCGCGGTCGCGCGCTTCAGGCATGTTCCGTGAGTCTGTCATTTCAAAGAGCCATGAGTGACGGTTAGCGCTCCACATGAACCGGTTTGGCGTTGCCATGCCCCGCAACGGACCGAAGACGCACCGCGATTGCGCAAGAACGGGGCTCCAGATCGTTAGCGATTCGGGCTTTCGATCGTTTGCAATATGTGAGCCAACTTGCAGACGTTAGACAGCGCAACGCGTTGGCGATTGTCGGCGCTGAGTCTACACGCATGGCATATGTCTTGCATTTGAGAGGGTCGCACGCGATCCGCCTGTACCGTTCACGAGGACCTCTTCTTCATGATCCAGTCTGCTTCAACCGTGCTCCACACGGAGGCCGCCGATATCGAGCTGGTGCACGTCTCGAAGCAATACGGCGATTCACTCGCCGTCGACGCGATCGACCTGCGCATACCGGGCGGCCAGTACTGTTGCCTGCTCGGTCCGTCCGGATGCGGCAAAACCTCGACACTTCGGATGATCGCGGGTCATGAGTCGGTCACCGATGGCGACGTGCTGATTGCCGGGCGCAATGTCACCCGCGAGGAGCCCGCGGCGCGCGGCACGGCGATGGTATTTCAGAGCTATGCCCTGTTTCCCCACCTGAGCGCGCTCGACAACGTCGCATTCAGCCTGAAGATGCGTGGCGTCGCAAAAGACGCACGCCACAAGCGTGCCGGCGAACTGCTGGAACTGGTAGCCATGTCCGCCTACGCGGGGCGCAAACCCGCGCAATTGTCCGGCGGCCAGCAACAGCGCGTGGCGCTCGCGCGAGCACTACTGAACCAGCCGCGCTGCCTGTTGCTCGACGAACCGCTCTCGGCGCTCGACCCGTTCCTGCGCGTACAGATGCGTGCCGAACTCAAACGCTGGCAGAAAGATCTCGGCATCACCTTCGTGCATGTTACGCATTCCCAGGAAGAGGCGATGGCGCTGGCCGATCTGGTCGTCGTGATGAGTCACGGTCATATCGAACAGAGCGGCACACCGCACGAAGTCTTCAACCGTCCGCGCACCGAGTTCGTGGCACGTTTTCTTGGCGGCCATAACGTATTCAATACCAACGGGCGTCTGTTTACCGTGCGCGCCGATCATCTGCGCGTGGTGCCGCATGGCGTGACGCCTGTTCAGGCGGCCGCAGGCGATGGCGGTCTCGCGCGGATCGGTGGCGTCCCCTGCACCGTACGTGAAGCCGAATATCAGGGTACCCATCTGCGCATGACGCTCGTGCCACTCGATGGCTCGCCGGAACTCGTCTCGCTGGTGAGCGACGCCGACTACGATCCCGCGCGGCTCGGCCCAGAAGCACGTGTGGTCGTGTGGTGGAACGAGCAGGACGCCCATCCACTCGCCGCCTAGGCCGTCTCTTTTGGGTTACCCAAACCAGGCTTTACCGTTTTTTTCGTCACACCCCACCAGAACGTCATATGAGCAGAACGTCACCTGAGGAGAATGCAATGAGTGAGCAGAACGAGCGCCCGGCCGCGGCCGAACCCGAGCTGACGGACAAAGGCCAGAAGCGCCGCACGCTCATCAAGGGCGCAGTTGCGGCGGCCGGTATTGCCGGCTTCCCCTATGTGCACGCGCAAGAGAAGATCGTCTTGCGCTATCTGGGCACGGCCGTGAACCAGAGCTCCGACATCGCGAAGAAGTTCAAGGAAGATACCGGCATCGAGATTCAATATATTCCGGTCACGACCGACGACGTCGCCAAGCGCATCATCACGCAACCCAATTCGTTCGACATCGTCGACACCGAGTACTTCTCGCTCAAGAAGCTGATTCCCGCAGGCACGCTTGCGGGCATGGACGCGAAGAAAATCAAGCTGGCCGACAAGATCACGCCGGTGCTCACCAGGGGCGAAGTGAACGGCAAGAAGATCGGCGACCAGGGCACCGCGCCGAAGAAGGTGATGTTCCTGACGGGTCCGCGCTCCACCGAGTTTTCTGCCACGCCAACCGAGTGGATGACGCTGATTCCGACCACCTATAACGCCGACACGCTCGGCATTCGTCCCGACCTGATCAAGCGCCCCATCAATAGCTGGGCCGAGTTGTTGAACCCCGAGTTCAAGGGCAAGGCCGCGTTGCTCAACATTCCCGCAATCGGCATCATGGATTCGGCGATGGCCATCGAAGCGATGGGGCACATCAAGTACGGCGACAAGGGCAATATGACCAAGGCCGAGATCGATCAGACCATGAAGATCCTCATCGAAGCCAAGCGTTCCGGCCAGTTCCGCGCCTTCTGGAAAGACTTCAACGAGAGCGTCAACCTGATGGCCTCCGGCGAAGTGGTAATCCAGTCGATGTGGTCGCCGGCCGTAACGAAGGTTCGCACCATGGGCGTCGCCTGCAAGTTCCAGCCGCTGAAGGAAGGCTATCGCTCGTGGGCCTCGGGCTTCGCCTTTCCGCGCTCGCTGACAGGCCGCAAGCTCGATGCCGGGTATGAGTTCGTCAACTGGTTCCAGGATGGCTGGGCCGGCGCTTACCTGATGCGTCAGGGCTATTACTCAGGTGTGCTCGAGACCGCGAAGACGCATATGCAACCGTACGAGTGGGACTACTGGATCGAAGGCAAGGCGGCCGCGCAGGACATTCATGCGCCGGACGGGCAGTTGCTGGAGAAGGCCGGCACCGTGCGCGACGGCGGCTCGTACGACGATCGCATGGGTGCGATTGCCTGCTGGAACGCCGTGATGGACGAGAACATCTATATGGTCCAGAAGTGGAACGAGTTCATCGCCGCATAGTTTTTCACACACCTGTATGGGACAGACTGCGGCTGCCACCACATAACGCGGTAGCAACCGCAGTTTTCCCGACGACGGATATCCCGCCATGGCATCGATCGAGCTTTCCACTCACGCGCAGGATCAACCGGTGCGGCACCGCCGCACGCCGGCCTGGCTGCAGGCGACGCCATTGACGTTGACCTTCCTGCTGTTTTTCATCGTGCCGCTCGTCATCACGCTGATCGTCAGCTTCTGGGACTTCAACGAATATCAGATCATCCCCGCCTTCACACTGAAAAACTACCGGGCGATTTTCGACGGCTGTTCGTCGATGACGGATATGTGCGTCACCTTCAAGACGTACCTGTCCACCATCAAGTTCTGCGTGATCGTCTGGGCAGTGACGCTCATGCTCGGCTTTTCGATTGCTTACTTCCTGGCGTTCCACGTACGCACGACGGCGATGCAAACCATCCTGTTCCTGGTCTGCACGATTCCGTTCTGGACGTCGAACGTGATCCGCATGATCTCGTGGATCCCGCTGCTCGGCCGCAATGGCCTCGTCAACCAGGCGCTGCTCGGCGCGCATCTGATCGATCAGCCACTTGAATGGCTGCTGTATTCGAATTTCTCGGTGGTGCTCGCCTTCGTCCACCTTTTCACGTTCTTCATGATCGTGCCGATCTTCAACGCGATGATGCGCATCGACCGTTCGCTTCTCGAAGCAGCGCGCGATGCCGGCGCGAGCGGCTGGCAGGTGATCCGCGATGTGGTGCTGCCGTTATCCAAAACCGGCATTGTGATTGGCTCGATCTTCGTGATTACCATCGTGATGGGCGACTTCCTGACCGTCGGCGTCATGGGCGGCCAGCAGATCGCCTCGGTCGGCAAGATCATTCAGGTCGAAACCGGGTATCTGCAGTTTCCGGCGGCGGCCGCCAACGCGATCATCCTGCTCGCCGTGGTGTTGATGATCGTGTGGGGTTTGACGCGGGTGGTCGACATCCGCAAGGAGCTTTGACATGCAGGCCATCCGCCGCAAGCATCGCGAGCGCCGCCCGGCCAGTTTCTACTGGCTGGCGCTGCTGTTCGGGCTGTTCGTGCTGTTTCTGTATGGACCCGTCATCACCATCTTCATCCTCTCGTTCCAGGGACCGGAAGGCGGCCTCACGTTCCCGATGCGCGGTGTCTCGCTGCACTGGTTCTCGGTGTTGCGCGACGGCGTGGGCGACATCGACATCTGGGGAGCGTTCATGCGCTCGGTGCGCCTCGCGCTAGCCGTGACGGTGTTGACTGTGCTGTTCTCGGTGGCGGCAGGACTCGCGTTTCGCAAGCGGTTTCGCGGCGATACGGCGGTGTTTTATGTGTCGGTGGCAAGCCTGATCATGCCTTCGATCATCGTGTCGCTCGGCATCGGCCTGACGTTTCGTCTGCTCGATAGCGGCATCAAGTATCTGGCCACTGCTTTGGGCAACCAGGCATTCGTCGACAACTATTCCACTACGATGGGGCTGTTTACCTCGGCACTCGGCGCGCATCTGACGTGGACCTTGCCGTTCGGTCTGCTCGTGATGTTCGCGGTCTTCAACCGCTTCAATCCGGCCTATGAAGAAGCGGGACGCGATCTTGGCGCGACGCCGTGGCAAAACTTCAGGCATATCGTGCTGCCGATTATCGGGCCTTCCGTGATCGGCGTCGCCATGTTTGGCTTCACGCTTTCGTGGGACGAGATCGCCCGGACGTCGCAGGCTATCGGCGATCAGAACACGTTGCCACTGGAATTGCAGGGACTCACTACATCAGTCACGACACCAGTGATCTACGCGCTCGGCACGATGACCACTGTGTTGTCGCTTACGGTAATGGTGAGCTGTCTGCTCGCCGTGCGCTGGCTTACGCGCAGACGGCTGGCTGCAGCGCTGCGATAGCAAACACGGGGCACCGCAACTCACGCGCCCCGTGCGCCGCTAATATCACCCCAGTTTCGCCTGCAATTCAGCCGCGCCACCGCGACGATACAGCACCAGCGTCGCAACAAATCCGCACACGGCGGCAAAGATCAGCCAATAGGCAGGCGCGGCCTTGTCGCCCGTCATCTCGATCAGGAACGTTGAGACGGCCGGGGTGAATCCACCAAAAATTGCGGTCGCCAGACTGAACGCGAGCGAGAAGCCAGCGACTCGCACCTCAACTGGCATCACTTCGGTCAAAGCCGGCACCATCGCACCGTTGTAGGCGCCGAAGAAGAACGAGAAATACAGCAGCACCGTCAACATGCGCAGGAAGCTCGGCGCATGCGCGAGCCATTCCAGTGCCGGATACGCCGTCACGATGGCCAGTGCGGAAATGAACAGCAGTAGTGGACGTCGCCCGATGCGATCCGAGATCGCCCCCCCGATAGGCAGCCAGATAAAGTTCGACACGCCCACCAGCAGCGTAACCACGAGCGCATCCGATGTGCTCAGATGCAGCACCGCGCGACCGAAGGTCGGCGTATAGACAGTGATCAGATAAAACGTGGTCGTGGTCATCGCGACCATCATCATCCCGGCAATGACGGTCTTCCAGTTGGTCAGCATCGAGCGGAACACTTCGGCCGTTGCCGGATGATGACGGCGTGCCTGAAACTCGGCAGTTTCCTGTAGCGAGCGGCGCAGCACATACAGAAACGGCACGATCATGCAACCGATCAGGAACGGCAGGCGCCAGCCCCAGGCGCCGATTTGCGCCGACGTAAGCAGCAGATTCAACGCATAGCCCAACCCCGCCGCCACGACGATCGCCACCTGCTGGCTGGCCGACTGCCATGACGTGTAAAAGCCTTTCTTGCCGGGTGTCGCCATTTCGGCCAGATAGACCGACACGCCGCCCAGCTCCGCTCCCGCGGAAAAGCCCTGCAGCAGACGGCCTAGCAGGACCAATGCCGGCGCCAGCAGACCGATCGTGGCGAAGCCCGGCACAATCGCGATCAGGATCGTACCGCTCGCCATGATCCCGAGTGTGACGATCAGGCCGCGACGGCGCCCCACCTTGTCGATGTATGCACCGAGGACGATTGCCCCTAACGGCCGCATCAGGAAACCGGCCCCGAAGACGGCGAAGGTCTGCATCAGCGAGGCGAACTCGCTGGCGGCCGGGAAGAACGTCTTCGCGATGTAGGTGGCGTAGAAGCCGAACAGGAAGAAGTCGAATTGTTCGAGGAAATTGCCGCTCGTCACGCGCAGGACCGCGCCGAACTTCGAAAGGCGCGGAGCGGTGCCGTCAAGCGCCCCGGTGGGTTGAACGGATTCCATGTCGTCTCCTGAATCGTTAAATGCGCAATTATTCATTATTCTGCTAGCGCAAGTGTACGACGTCAGGTGTCCTGCCGCCAGCCGGGGGCAGCCCCTGGTGCCCTACTGCCTTGTTGGCGGGGCTATCCGGTCGACTGTCGGCCAGACCATCTCCAGTTCCAGCGCAATCGAGCGCGCGAGTCCTTCCATGTCCGGAAACAACGATGCGTTGGTAATGTTCATCCGGTATAGCGCGCGCATGGCGTCATCGCGAACGGCGCGCGGCAGGACGACTTTGCGCAGCAACTCGTCATCGCTTGAGTAATTGTTAAGGATTTCATCGAGCGGCTTTTGCAGCAAACCGGGCAAGACGAAGGTGCCGGCCTGGGCAATCAGCCGCTGGTCCATCTCCGACGGCTCGCCAAACCAGATCACCGGATTCTTGTCGGTCAGGAAGAATTTTTCGAAGTTGCCTTTGCGGCGTGGGTCGATCATGTCGCGCGTGAGCTGCGGCGTGCTCGCCGGAATAGCTCGGTTGGTCCATAAAGCCGGCGTATTCACCGCGAAAATCGCAGCGTCCGAAACGGCCCGCTCCAACGCAAAGAAAGCCGCAACGAAAGGCGACTTCGTGAAATCGAGCATCCGGGTCGGTGCTCCATGATGCTGCATCAGGCCTAGGCAGCGCAGATCGTCCGAGAGCGCGCGCACATCGGAGAGATAGTTGTGGGCCTTGCGGCGAAAGATACGGATGGCGCGCTGCTCCTGAATACGCCACGTCGAGCGGTCGGGCACAAACGCCTCAAGGTAACGTGACAGCGAACTCTGCAACAACCAGTTGGCATCCTGCTGACCACGAAATGCCCAGCCATCGAGCTCAGCAGTCAAACTCATGAACTGCTGCCAACTCGAAACCACCGTCGTCTTCACCTTGCTCCCCCTTGCCTGGTCCTTCATCAGTTCGAGTCACTCAGTTGAGTCCCTCGGTTGAGCCACTCCGTTGAGTCACTCGATCCTGCAGGCCGAATCGCGCGCTGCCGTTCGCATTGCGCGTTCGAGTGCGCCCGCGTCGTTGCCGTGAACCCGATACAGCGGCTCGCCTGCCGCTACGGTCCGGCCGATCTTGCACAGCAGATCGATGCCGGCCCCGGCGTCCGCGGGCGCGCCGGCTTCGCGCGCGATCTCCGCGATCAGCCAGCCATCGATCGACGTGACGATGCCCGCATGCGTGGCCATGACATCGTAGACCTGTTGCGCAGGCGATACCGGCGAGGCCTGCCGTCCCTGCGCATCGACGATCCGTTCGAACGCCGCGCGTGCTGCACCGCTCGCCAGCAGCGCTGCGGCAATCCGCCTGCCGTCGGTTACGTCGTGTACATCCGGTGCCCATGCCAGAATATGCGCGGCAAATGTCAGTGCCTTGTCACGCAGGTCGATGGGCGCGTCGGGATGGTTATCCAGCACCAGACCCACGTCGCGGACCTCGAGCGCGGGGCCGATGCCACGGCCGATCGGCGCCGTGCCGTCGGTCACCAGCGCCTTGACGGTCAATCCCAACCCGTTGCCGACGTATTCGAACAGATCGCCAAGGGAGCGCGCTTCCTCGCTGGTTTTCAGCTTGGCGCGCGGCCCGCAGGGAAGATCGACAATCACGTGCGTCGATCCGGCAGAGCACTTTTTCGACAGGATCGACGCCACCGACCAGCGGTTGGACGCCAACCCAAGCGGTCGCGTAAACGCATTGATCCGCTCGTCGATCAGCGAATGATTCAGACGGCCGTTCCATGCAATGCAAGCCCGCGCTTCATGAACACAGCGCCGCACGTCCTCCGCCGTCAGGTCGACGCGCGCGAGCGTCTCCATCGCATCGGCGGTGCCGGCGGCAGAGGTAATGGCGCGCGAGGACGTCTTCGGCATTGCCAGACCGTAGGCCGCAACGATCGGCACCACGATCAGCGTGATCCGGCTGCCGGGAATGCCTCCCATCGAATGTTTGTCGACGACAATCGGTTCGTTCCACTCCATTCGCGGCATCAGCCTGGTGCGTGCCTTGGCGAGTGCGAGCATCTCCGCATCGCTCAGATGCTCGCACGCATGCAGCAGAAAGCGGTTGACGTCGCTCTCGGCGTAGCGCAGCGCCAGCATGTCGTCGAACAAGGCATCGTACTGGGCCTCATTGAGTGCGTCGCCCGCCAGCTTGGCACCCAGGAATGGGGCACTCGCCGGCGGTGGAAGGATCGCGCGTTCGAGCGCCGCAATGAAACGCTCGATGCCTTGCTGCAACGTGCCGTCATTAAAGACCTGCACGGTGGGCACATCCGCCGTATGCGCTTGAACCTGGCGCCGCACTCTCAGGCTCACTTGCTCAGGTGTTTCGCGACCACGGGCCAGAATTCGCGCGGCCAACACTTCAGGCGGCGCACTCACTTCGATCACCACCATGCCAGGCACGCGCGCCGCCAACTCCGCAATCATGCTGCGCGAGCCGTTCGCAATCACATGGCGGCCTTCGGCCAATACATCGAGCAACTCACGCCGCAGTCCATAGCGCAGACCGTGTGCCGACCAGGTGATCAGGAAAGCACCGGTACGCTCGAGTTCGGCGAACGCCGCTTCATCGAGCGCTTCGTGATTCTCGCCGGGTGACCCCGCAGGTCGGGTGATCACGCGACGGGCAAAGCAGAACCGGTCCGCGAGATGACGCGCGCCCTCGATCAGCGCGTCCTTGCCAGCGCCGCTCGGGCCCACCACGAAGAAGAGAATGCCGGAGGCCATGAGCCGCTTATCCGACCTGTTCGACCCATTCGCTCATCATTCGGCCTCGTCGAGACCAATGTCGACGCACGCCGCCGCCTGATTGATCTTGCTGGTGGAGATGTAATCGACGCCAGTCTTCGCCACGGCGCCGATGGTCGCGAGGCTGATGCCCCCGGACGCTTCCAGCAACACGCGTCCACCGACCAGTTCCACCGCCCGGGTCATGTCGTCGATCGACATGTTGTCGAGCATGACCACATCGACACCTGCATCCAGCGCTTCCTTGACCTGCTCAAGGCGGTCGCATTCGACTTCCAGCTTGGTCAACACCGGCAATTGCCGGCGCGCGCGCTGCACGGCCTTGGAGATGCTGCCGCATACGGCAATGTGGTTGTCCTTGATCATCACGCCGTTATCGAGCCCGAGCCGGTGATTCAGGCCGCCACCACAGGTAACAGCGTGCTTTTCGAGCATGCGCAGACCCGGTGTGGTCTTGCGTGTATCGATCAGACGCGCTCGCGTGCCCGCCACCGCCGCAACATATTGCTCGGTGAGATTGGCAATGCCCGACAGCCGTTGCACGATATTGAGCGCGGTGCGCTCAGCCGTCAGTACGCTGCGCGCCGTGCCGCTCACATTGAGCATCACCGTGCCCCGCTCCACCTTTTGCCCGTCTTTCACGCGCACCGACACTTCGAGCGTCGGGTCATAGCGTTTGAAGATGCGCGCCGCCACGTCGATGCCGGCCACGATCAGTGTCTCGCGCGCATTCATAAAGAAGGCGCCGGTCTCGTCCGCTTCGATCATCAGTTGCGCGGTGAGGTCGCAATAGCCGATATCTTCGGTTAGCCAAAGATCGATCAGGCGATCCGTCTGGAATACGTCATACATTTTTGTCTTCCTTTCCAGGTGAAATGGAATGAGTTGTTCACAACCCGTGAAGCGCCGTTCATCGGTGCTTCATGCGTCGGTCGGCCATCATCAGGAGGCCGTTGCACGCGAGGGCAAACACGGTAAGAAACAGGGCAACTGCCATAATCGTGCGGATGTCCCCAAGGTTCATCGCGCTGGTCAACATATAACCTAGCCCGCGTTGCGAGGCAAACATCTCGCCGATCAGCACGCCAAGTAAAGTCAACGAAAAGCCGAGCCGCAGGCCGGCAACGACCTCCGGAAAGATCGCCGGCAGCACGACATGCACAATCGTACGGAAAAACGACAGACGCATGGTCTTCGATGCACGCAGATAGACCGGCCGCATCTGGCGGATCGCATTCATCGTGAACATCAGGATCGGGATCAGACCATGCATCACGCCAAAGGCCACTTTCGCCGATAGACCGAGGCCGAATACGAGCAACACCAGCGGATACAACGTCACTTTCGGCAGCGAGTAGAGGTTCAGCAGAATCGGCTCCGCGACGCGGCCCGATATGCGGCTGATACCGAACAGTACACCAAGCGCCACACCGCCGATGAGCGCGATCACGAGTGCATAGACAAGCGCTCGTGCGGTCTCTGCGACGTTGCCCCAGAACACCTCGGTGCCGAGCATCTGGGCCAGCGCCTCGAGCGTGCTCCATGGCGAACTCAGCGAATGCTTACCGACCGCCCAGTGCAGGCATTGCCAGCATACGACGATGACCAGCGCAACCAGCAGCGGATCGAGGAATCTTTTCATGGTGGCGTCTCCCGGTATCCGCAACGCTAGCGTTGCCGGCGCGACTGAAACCGTTGATCGATCCGGTTCAGCACGGCGTTGACCAGCGTCACCAGCACGAGCACGAACAGCATCAGCGAATACATGTCGTCGTTCTGGAAGTTGTTGTACGCGTAGCCGATTGCATAGCCGATGCCCGAACCGGACAGGATGAATTCGGATGCGATCACGCCAATGAATGCATAGGCCACCGCAAGCTTCACCCCGGTGAACAGATACGGCAGCGTGGCAGGCAGCTTGATATGAAGCGCGCAGCGCCATGGCGAGAGGCGCATGACCTCAGCGCTTTTATGCAAGACGCGCGGAATACGATCGAGCCCGTTTAGCGTCGCGGTAATCATCGTCACCACTGAAAGCATCACGGCAATGGCGATGATCGGCAGCGAGCCGATGCCGAGCACGACGATAAAGATGGGATAGAAGATGAAGGTGGGTATCGCGTAGTAGCTCGATAGCAGCGGTTCGATCGAGCGGCGCAGCGACGGCAGCGCGTGAATGCCGAGGCCCAGGACAAAACCGAGCAGCACGGAGACGATCGATGCGGCGACGATCTCGATCAGACTCGTCACGATGTCGTGATCGAATTTGCCGCCGCGCAGCAATTCGATGCCATGTGTGAACATCGCGGACGGTGCAATCAGCACGCTCGACGCAATGATACCGCTACGGCACAGCAGCTCGATCAGTACGACGAAGCCAACCACTACGACAATACGGATCAGACTTTCGGCCTTCACTTCGAACTCCCAGATTCGCATGAAAACAATGCGAAGAACCCCGCGCACCTACTGCACGCCCATCACCTTCAACGATTCGACACGCAGCTTTTCCCACAGGCGGGCATTAATCTCGCCAAAGCGCGGCGTAGAAACGACACGGCTATCGCGCGAACGCTCCCAGCCGGTCTCGACGATATCGATGAAGAGCCCCGGCCGCGCCGACATCACACCGACGCGGTCGGACAGCATCGCCGCTTCGTCGAGTGCGTGAGTGATCAGGAGCACCGTGGCAGACGTTTCGCGCCACAGGAGCAACAACTCGTCGCCCATCAGCAGTCGCGTTTGCTGATCGAGCGCGCCGAACGGCTCATCGAGCAGAATCAGGCGAGGCTGCAACACCAGCGTTCGGGCAATGCATACGCGCTGCCGCATGCCGCCCGACAGCTGCGATGGATACGCCCTGGCGAAATCCTTCAGGCCCATGAACCCCATCGCATAGTCGACCCGCCGCTGGATCTCGGCGCCATCCACGCCCGCCATGCGCAGTCCGAACGAAATGTTGTCGCGCAGATTCAGCCACGGAAAAGACGCGTCTTCCTGGAACACGACGCCTACCCCGTCGGGCACGCCCGTTACCGGCTGCCCTTCGAACATTACCGTGCCGGAACTCGGCCTGGAGAGTCCCGCAAGCGCATCGAGCAAGGTGGACTTGCCGCATCCGGACGGCCCGACCACCGAAAAAAACTCTCCCTTGGTCAGCGTGAGATCGATCGGACCGAGCGCGTGGAACAGTTCCTTCGAATCGCTGCGCGTGAAATAGCGGGTCACGCCCGTGAGCTCGACATGCGCCTCGGGCGATGCCGGCGCCTGTTGCGCTGGCGATTCGACAACCTGCAGCGTTGGATGAGCGTTGCGTGCCTTCATAGCGTACTCTTCGCTTTCAGATCGGCGGGCAGAAAGCTCATATCGACAAGCTTCGACCAGTCGACATCGCCGTTCAACTCGCCGACGAGCTTCAGGCCATCCGTCATACGGTCGAGTTCGCCGCGATTGAATTCGCCATCGCTCCACATGCGCGACTTGACCATATTGTCCACCGCTTCGCGTGCGACGTCTGGCGTGAGTTTGAAGCTTGTCTCCAGCAGCTTCGCGGCGCCGGCCGGATCGGCGTACAACGTATCCACACCCGCACGCCGCCCGGCAATGATCGCGCGCAACTCATCCGGATGGGCCTTGGCAAACTCGCGGGTGGTAATGCCGACCGAGGTGGTCATGGGCTGCAGAATGTCGCCCGCCCGGTACACGGTGCGGTAATTGGCCTTGCGCACAATCGAAAGCGGTTCGATCAGCACTGCACCGGAGACGGCCCCCTGCTCAAGCATCGTCAGGCCGTTAACGTAGCCACCCGAGGCGACCCGGGTCACCTTGCCTGCGTCGACGCCCTTTTGCTTGAGCACCATCAGCAACAGCATTTCGGACACGCCTCTGGGAGACGTAATCGCGACCTTCTTGCCGGCGAGATCCGCGACGGTTTGCACATTGGTGTTGGGCATCGCGACCATCGACGCTTCCGCGACACTGCGCGTGCCGACATTCACGATGACGAGGTCCATCCCCTGGCGCTGCGCGGCAAGCGCAGCCGCGACTGCGACTTCGCCGTACGGCGTCTTGCTGGCGAGGATATTGCGCACGGTCGTGCCGCCGCCGCTCGAAGTGAGAATGCCGGTGATGTCGACGCCGGCCTTCTTGAAGAGGCCTTTGTCCATCGCGACAGCATAAGGAAGGCCGTAGAGGCTGCTGCCCCACTGTGTGACGGAGATCTCATCCGCCTGCGTGACGCTGACGGACCCGCAGAACACACCGGCCACCGATAGCAGGAACGACGCGCCGAGCGCTACGCCGATCCGCCTGACGAACCACTTCATATAGAGCACTCCCGATCATGAAATCAGATGCTATAGAAGCTGGGTACCGCCAGATCGCTCGACCTATAAGTGTCAAATGAGCGTACACGCGGTAATTCCAAGCTTAGTTGCAACCTCTATGCCACTGTTAGCGGTGTTTACCCGATCCGGCTTTATGGCCAGAACAAATGCGTCAACCCCTTTAAATTCAATGATCTGCATTTCGCACGATCATGCTTGAGGCGCTAAAAGCGAACGTCACCGTAGAAACAGGCCGCACCACCAAACAACATGTACACACTATAAATGCGCACTTTTTCAGATTCGGCCCGCGCTTGGTGCACAGCTATGCGCAAGCGCACCCGTGATAGCAAACGTCTGCGTTATTCCAGCTCAGGGCCGCAAAGCTTGCGCAGCAGATACAGCACCGCAACCCGCTCGACAGCGTTGAGATCGCTCATCGTGAGTTCGCTGATGCGCGCAGCGGTCGGCGTGGTCAGCTCGAGCAACTGGCGCCCGCGCTCCGTGAGTTCTACCACGCTCTTGCGGCGATCGTCCTGATTGGCTTGCAACTCCACAAGCCCGCGTGCCTGCAGACGTTCGATGATGCCGCGCACGGTCGCCCCATCGATGGCCGTCGCCTTGCCGAGATCACTCATCGACGAAGGTCCTAGCCGCCGGTTCGCGCTGAGCACCGCGAACTGCACCGCCGTCAGTTGCGGATCGTCGATGGTCTGCGCGAAGATCGCCAGATGGCGCTGGTAGGCCCGGCGCAGCAGATGACCGATCTGCTCGGAGAACTCATACGTGGATATATCGACCTGCGTGGGTGGCGTCGGCTCGGAGGGGGGCTTGGGCGGCGCCATGATCGATGGATCTCTTGAAAGTGTTGTCGTGAATCGAAGCGGGGTCGGACAACGCCATTCTACAAAGATTTCGCGTAAGCACGTTGCGGAGCTGTCCGGCAAAAGCGCGCTTACGGCTACGGCATCACGCCCGGCGCCTATGCGACGCTAAAGCCCTGCGCCCCAGCTTTAGCGCTGCCGCCCGGAGCGAGTACCGTTGCCCCGTGCGAAGGCCGCGCCCTCGTTCGCTCAAGCGTGTAGTACGAGCTTCTGCACCCGCCAGTTCAACAACTCTGCGACGAACAGCGTGTTCTCCGATGGGCAAGCCATCTGGTGAATCCAGCCAAACTGCTTCAGTTGCTTGCCGGATTTGCCGAGCACGCCCAGCACCTTGCCGTCGAGCGTGAGCTTGTAAATGCGCCCAGGGAAGGCGTCGGAACAGTACAGCACCTGGTTAGGGCCCGGAGAAATGGCGATCGTCCAGGGCGAGCCAGGGGCGAATGTGCCCGCGGCGATGGCCGCTTCATCGGGCGCATAGCCGATAGCGGGCCTTGCATTTGGGGGCACCGGCACGTCGATGGTGAACTGGCGCTGGAAGTTGCCCTCGCCGTCGAACACCTGGATGCGTCGGTTGCTGCGATCGGCCACATAGACACTGCCGTTCGCATCTAACGCGATGCTGTGCGGCGTATGAAACTGGCCTGGGCCCGTGCCGCGCTCGCCCCACGACTTGAGCCAGTTGCCGTCTTTGTCGACCTTGGCGACGCGCGAGTTGATATAGCCGTCGCTGATATAAGTGTTGCCGGCGGCGTCCCACGCCACGTCTGTCACCTGCCGGAAGCGGCCGGGCTCCGCCGGCAGCGGCGGGTTCGGATGCTTGAGCGGACCGGTGTCTTCGTCGGCCGCTTCCTGTTTGCGACCGAACACCATCGCGACGCGTCCTTCCGGGGTGAACTTGATCACCATGTCCGAACCTTTGTCCGTCACCCAGATATTGTCGTGAACATCGACCTTGACGGAGTGCGCAAACGACCACGCATACAGGTTGCGGCCAATCTCGCGGATAAAGCGGCCGTTCGGTGCGAACTCAAGCAACTGGGCCGCCGCCGCTGCATAGGCTGGCCCGCTGCTATTGCCGCGCGAAAGTACGAAGATGTGGCCTTTCGAATTGAGCGCCACGCCCGAGCACTCGCCGAAGTACATATCGATCGGCAACTTCACCGGGTCGGGAACCGAGTCGTAAGCAATGGTCGGAACCGTGGCTTCCGTTTCCGCGTAACCAAAGCGAGGCATCAGGGCAAGCGCTGCGGCGCCCTCGCCTGCCAGCGCCAGGAAGCGGCGCCGCGTGACGGAGCGTTGCTGCAGATCCCCACAACATGGACAGGATTCCGAATGACGGTGGTTCATTAAATTCACCTCCTTGTTATCGGTTGATCGTGCCGGACGCCGATTGTCTCCAACTTGCCGTGCGGGTGCATGACGCGCCCTTTGGCAATTTTCTTTCTACGTCACGTAGTCATAACCGCATCGAACCTGTTCAGCGGGTTATTCAGCAGGTAAGCGTGACGGATGTTGCAGACCTTACGGTTGCAAGCCGGCATAACTGACATGGCGACATGACCGCTTATGCGCATGCCGCTGACACTATAGTCCATGTCGTGAATGGATGCGTTTGAGGGCGGCGCATATCCGCGAGAGCACGTCAGACGCACTACCGGATACGTGGATAGTATCTCTCGTTATCGACGATGATCTCATCGGCATAGGTATCCTTCCGGACCGCGACAATCAGGCAATCCAGCCATGGAGGCGCCATGTGGTGAGTGGACGACCAAGGGCGTTTGCCATAGAAAACCCTTACGACATACCGGTCCGTTTCATCCGCACAAATCACAGCGCTAAAGATCGGCTCTTCGGGAACATGCTTTTTGCAAGCCCGGAGCGCCGCCTCCCTGGCCATGTTTTTGGCGCGCAAGTGCGGAAAAAACCAGTACAAAAGCGTGGACATGGTCAGCTATTCAAGGTGGTCGGCTCTAAAACTCTACAACGCAAGCTTATAGCCCACGTGGCTCGCCACGAAACCGAGTTTTTCGTAGAAACGATGCGCATCCGCACGGCTCTTGTCGGTCGTGAGCTGAACAAGATTGCAACCGCGCGCACGACACGCGGCAATCGCCCATTCGAACACTTTCTGCCCCAGCCCGGCGTCGCGGCGATGGGCGGCTATGCGAACCGCCTCGATTTGGCCGCGCCATGCGCCCAGACGGGCAATCCCCGGAATGAACGACAGTTGCAGCGTGCCGATGACCTCTTCGCCATCCACGACGACCACCAGTTGCTGATTGGCATCGGCCGCTAACGCACGAAAGGCCGCGACGTATCGCTCGTCAAGCGGCAACTCAGTGTTTTCCCGCTGACTCCCGAGTTTGTCGTCGGCCAGCAATGCAACAATGGCTGGCACATCGGAGAGAAGAGCCGAGCGAAAGACGATATGTTCCATGTTAGAGCCCTGGGTGATCTGGAGTTAAGACTGCCTCCACCGCAGGTCAGCCCGAGTGGCGCTGCACCTTCCATTTCGCCACGCCGCCGCTGCCTGCCCAAGGCCGCATTCTAGCAAGGCTCTCCTGGTAGACCACCTCGGTTCGGTCGGCGAAATCCTGCAGCGAAAATTGCGCCACACTTCTCGCGCGCGCCGCCATGCCCGCAAGCGTCACCTCAAGCCGGTTGTCGAGCAGGCGTCTCAACAGTTGCGCAATCCGTTCGTGCTCGTGAGGCGCGACGACCCACCCACTCACCCCTGCTTCGACATTTTCCGGCAGGCCGCCCGAGTCCGACACGATCACGGGCTTGCCCATCGCCATCATCTCCCGGCATGCGAACGACAAGGTTTCGCGCCGCGACAGCACAAAACCCACATCGAATGCTGCCACCAGGGGACGCACATCGCACAGTAAGCCCGTATAGATCATATGGCCCGCCATGCCTAATGCGTCGACCTTCGCGCGTTGTAGCGCATTGGGCGTCCGCCCCCCAATGACCACGCGAATCCGTTCGCGCTGCTCCGCAGGCAGTAAGGCGACAGCCGTGACCATATTCAGCCAGCCCTTGTTGTCATCCGTACCTGCGATACTGCCGAGCACCATTGCCCCGTCCGGGATCGCCGTGCCCCATCGTCTGCGAAGCCGCTCGACTACGCCGCTTGGGACCGGTGCAAAGCGGCGCAGATCGATACCGTGGCGCACGACCGACACCGCCTTCGTGTCGTACACGGTCTTCGCGAGGTGCCGGCGTGTGTAATCGGATACGCAGATCACCGAATCCGTGCCGAGCTTACCTTTGAGCCAGGTGCTCAAGCCGCTAACAGGCAGATCGTTGTGCTTGGTGAAGACGATGCACGGCCGGGTCCGTTTCAATCCCAGCGTCGCCAGCATGGCGATCCGGTGATCCGCTGAGCCGTTGACGTGAACAATATCGAAGCGGTTTCTTCCGATCAGTTGCCGCAAGCGCCAGCCTGATCCAACCATGGCGCCAAGGCGGTTGCGAAACTCGAGCGCAACCACCTCCACGCCGGGGATTTCTTTCGCGCTTAAATAGAGGCGACTCGAACCCGGCGCTGCGACGATCACTTTATGGCGCTCACTAAGCGCCGCTGCCAGGGTGAGGATGTAGGTGGTGTGTCCACCGCCATCGCCCGCGTGAAAATTGGTGTAGAGGATTTTCATGACCACGCCTCGCCCCGCAAGTGCCTCGCCCGTTTGAACCAGTAATACGCCCGTCCCCACAGTGGATCCTGGTAGCGCCGTAGCTTTTGTGCGAGCCACGTAGCATCTTTGCCGTTGTCGACCATGCGCTGAATCCGCGCGGTGTCGCCACCCGCTACGTTGCGTCGCAGATTCTGGGTCGTATAGAGGTATTCGAATCCAGCTGCTCTAGCCGCGTCGGTATAGTCGGCGTCGAAATAGCCTTCGGGCCAGCACAGGTGTCGCGATGCCGCGCCGAGACGCTGTGCCAGGATTGACTTCGATTGTTCGATGTCTTCCCGGATTTGCTGATACTTTCCGATACCGTCATCGCATAGCCGGTCCCAGCGCAGATGGCTGTGTGTGTGGCTATGGAATTCGAACGTGCCCGCTGCGCGCATCACTTCCACCTCGCTCCAGCGCACGGTCACCTCGTCTGCGCGGCCGTTGTAAAGAAGGTGCTCGCATGCCTGATGCGTGTGAGCCGGTTCCGCACGTAGCGCGTCGATGGCGCGAAGCGCACCGTCGTGCACACGGCCCGTCACGAGAAACATGACCGCGTTGAGTCCGTAACGCAAAAGAATCGGATGGGCGTGGACATAGTTGTCCAGATAGCCGTCATCGAACGTCAGCAAGACCGATCTACAAGGCATCGGCGCACCGCGTAGAAAGCGCGCAAATTCATCGGCGGTCAGCGTGACATAGCCATTGATCGCCAACCACTTTATCTGCGACTCGAAGTTCTCCGGCGAAATGGTGAGCGGACCGCCGGACGATGAAACGTGGTGATACATCACTACCGGTACCGAATTCGCAAACGATTCAGTGGTTTGCATCATTTGCTCTGCACGTCGAAAGGTTTCTACATGGAAATTTGAATTAATATTAGATTGAACAAACTCCGCAATCTATCGGTCGTTTGTGGAGATTTGTGTCGCATTGTCGAGAGCGGCCATCATTCTCGACAAAGGATTGATTCACGCGATGCGGGAAATCGCGTGATGGCGCTGTCCGCGCCTGTGGGGTTTTCTGATCAGGGATGTGTCGACACCAGCGTGTCAGACGCTGGTGTCTTTACCGCGGCGAGAGCTCGGGCGCTCTGCCTTATCAACGCCGGAGTGCGAGCCGGCGCAACTGCGAGACCACCTCGGCTGCGCTTCCAGTTACAACCTTGTTGCGGAAGGCCCGCGTCACGACGATGCTTTCCATCGCGTCGTAATACCAGACGCCGACTTTGCGCCCGCCGAGCTCCACGATACCGCCAACGCTATCCAGCGGCCCTTCCTCTATTGAAACAACCAGCCTTACCGATGGCCCCTGGCGCATACGTAGTTATCCTCAATTCGCCTTGCGCCGTGTTCCGAAGAAACTTATTTCGTTGCGGGACTCGCGACCGGGGCGGCAGCCACGATCGACTCATCCTTCAATTGCCGGACGGCATCCACAGCGGAAGGAGCCAGCTTCTGGTCGACCAGTGCCGCTTCAAAAGCATCGTGCTGAGCCTGTTTGCCTTGCTCGTAGTCTGCATCCAGTTCGCCGATGCGGCGCTGATACCAGTTCAGCACGCATGCCTGGTCAGTACAGTTGTGCTGGCGCCAGAGCCATTGCTGGATCCGCGCGGTCTCCACAGAACGCGGATCGGGACTCGCATCGCGCGCGCGTTGATAGCTCACCGCGAGGCGGTCATCGAGGCTGGATAGCTGCGGGTCGTTGCAGACAATCTTCTCGGACGCCGAAGACTTGCTGCTACAGTGAAAGCTCGCGGCCGACGCGTTGCCGACCAGCGTCGCGCAGACAGCCAGCACGCAGAGCGACAATGTCGGCGAGGAATCTGCAAGGAGTCGGGTAACAAATGGAAAAGCAGTTTTCGATGTAGACATGACTAACCCTGTACGAGGAAGGTGTCGGATTGGGGCGCGCGGCATGCGTTCCCTGGCGCAAGCTGGCATACACAGAACGATGCAGGTCGCGTGAAGGCAGAATAGTCGGCTTGGGATCTATCTAGGCGCGAAGAAAAGGCCGTAGGGCGAGAGTGCTTACGAAAGGTTTCCGCAGGAAATAACCGTTACCAGCCCCCTGCGCGCGGCGGACTGCGGGACGGTGCTGCGTGCTGCGTCATAAACGAAAACACCCCCGCGCCAATCCCATTGCAAGGGACCGGCGCGGGGGCTTCAACAACTGTGCTACTCAGGCATCAGAACTTGTACGTCGCGCCAACCTGGCCGTACAGGCCAACATACGTGTACAGCGACGTGTCATAGTAACCACGGCTCTCGTACTGCCACACCGGGTCATACGGTGGCTTGTGATTGAAAATGTTGTCGATGCCGGCGTACAGCGTCCAGTGCTTGAAGCCACTATAGCTCGTGTAGAGATTGAACTGGCTATACGATCCGACAGCAGGCGACCCGGCAACAATCGTTTGTGCGTACGGACCGGTGAACTGCCAGCTCAGCGTGGTGGTCCACTTGTGGAATGCCCAGCTCAACTGCGTGTTGCCTCTCCAACGCGGGAACGATGCACCGAACACCGTATCGATTGCGCCGTTGTTACCGGCGTAGTCGTCCGCGACGCCGTCGTTAGGCATGACGAAATGCCACACGTACGCCCAGTCGCCGGACAGCGTGAAGGTACCGATACTCGTTGGCAATGCTTGCTTGAACGTGCCTTCGAAGCCATCCGTATGAAGGTAGGCAAGGTTCTCGAAGCTCACGTTGTAGACCGTAGCGTTCGGGTCCGCGGCAACCAGCGCCGCGATACTCTCCTGACCGATCACATTGGTCACGTCGATCTTGTACCAGTCGAAGCCAATGTCGGTATTGCGAGCCGGCGACAACTCGAAGCCGATGTTGTAATTCTTCGTGCGTTCGGGCTGCAGGTTCGGATTGCCAACCGAATTTTCGTAGACGTCCTTGCCGTCGACGGTCTGGTAGCCGAGACTCGCCTTTTCCGACGTTTCGACCAGCGTCGGTGCGCGGAAGCCGCGATCGTACGACGTATACATCGTCAGAGCGGAAACCGGCTGGTAACGCAGTGCAAAGCGTGGCGAGAAAGCACCACCGAAGTCGTTGTAATGGTCATAACGCCCCGACTGGCTGAAGGTCAGGCCACGCAGCAGCGGAATGTCGATCTGGTAGTAAGCTGCCGCGACGTTGCGTTCCCCGTCCACCGCCTGCGTCAGCGGGCTCAGGAATTCCGTGGAACCCGCACCGATATACTCGCTCTGGTGCTGGAACTGCACGCCGAAGCCGACACCCACATCTCCAGCCGGCAGCGAGAACAGGTTCGCAGTGGAGATCGTCGCATCGAGCGTATCGAGCTTGGAAATAGCCTGATCGTACGAGGTGCCGAACAGGCCCGGCAACGAATTGAGTGTCGACGAGCTAAACGTGCTTTGCGTCACGCTGCTGAGATAGCTCGACAACACCGAGGCATTGACCTGATTGCCGTACGCGTTGGAAACTTCGCTTTGCGAGTGTCCATAAGACGTCGTCCAGTCCCAGTCACCGAACTTATCCGTGCTCAGCGAGCCTTTCAACCCGGTCGAGAGGCGATAGAAGTTGGAGACCGTCGTCACCGATTGCTCGGTCGGGAAGACATAGGTTAACCCCGTTCCGCCCACTGTAGCGGGAAACGGCGAGACAACTCCATTTACCTCATAGAGTGACGTACCCAGGTTATCTCCGTCACTGAATCCGGCGAGACCCAGATCCGTTTTGGTCGTGTTGTAGCTCTCCCACACGTCGGCATACGCCTGCGTGGTGTCGTTGATCTTGAAGTCGGCATGTACCTTGACACTGCTGCGCTGGGTTTCGGGCTCGATGGACTCGGCGCTTGCACCATTGCGCGAACACACCGTGCCGGACCCTTGGGTTGCGAGGTTGTTTGCCGCCGACGTCACGGTGCCGCCCGATGCCGCGCAATCGCCCAGCGCCTGGGTGCCGGTAGCCGTATTCCAGAAGGAGGCGGGCTGCGAGAAGAAGCCGCCGTTCTTGCTGGAGTAATCCTGGTCGCTGGTGATGTCCCGCTCAGCCATGGTGATGCCGCTCGAGCGGTAGTAGCTCGCCGCAGCTGTCACGTTGAAACCATCCGAGGTCAGATTGCCGAAACCGCCGAGCACGCTAAAGTTCGTGGTCCCTGCACCGCCATGCTGCGCGCCGCCAATGCTGCCGTCGAGCTGCAGTCCCTGGAAATCCTTCTTCGTGATGATGTTGACCACGCCGGCGATTGCGTCCGAGCCGTATTGCGAAACCGCGCCGGTCTTGACGATCTCAATGCGGTCGACCATGTTCGTCGGCAACGTGTTCAGATCGAAGAAAGTATCGGTGCCGTTCACTGCAAACGCAAAGGGCGCAACCCGTTGACCGTCGACCAGCACCAGCGTGTATTTTTCGCTCATGCCGCGCAGCGCGATCCCTGCGCCGCCTGGAGCAAAGCTCGCGGACGTGCCTTCGCTCCAGCTGCTTGCCGAGTTGGCGGTTGTCGTACGCAGGTAGTCGGCGACCGTCGTGGAACCGCTGTCCTCGATGTCTTTCTGTGAAATCGTCTGGACCTGATTGAAGCCCGTCTTGTCCGAACTGCGGATCAGCGAACCGGTAACCTCGAATTTTTGCAGCTGCTTCACAGTGCCGGACGTGGCTGCTGGCGAAGATGCCGAGGTCGCAGTTGCCGGTTTCGCCGCCGTTGCGGATGCCGCATCTGCGGTGGCGGCCGTCGGTTGGCTCTGCGCGTATGCCGGTACACCAAATGCAGCTGTTAGCGCCACTTCAGCCCAAACGATTCGTTGGATGGCGAGCGTCAAACCCCGTAGTTTCATTACCCTTCTCTCTTGTCAGTAGGGACCCAAATTCATAGTGAGAAGTCTTTTGGACCCCTCACCCCGATCTGCAAACACGAAGGCCTCGTTCGACCTCCGTCCGTTCTGAAGCGAACCCGTCAATTCAAATCCATACGAATCGCAGTACTAATCGTATGAACTTTCAGATCGTCTTACCCTACGACCGGCCAGCACGGCCGACGCGTCAAGTGCAACAGACATCGCCAGGCACACGCGTGCAGCGTCCTTCGCCTGACCGAATAGCGAATTACATTGCATTGATGAGTGGTATCGGTCCGGATTCCGCCAAAGCGGTCCCAGACCAGCCGAACTCAGGCAAGACGAACGAAGAGCGAGTCATCCAGACCGGTTACAAGCCGCAACCAGTCTGTCTTTTGAAAATGATTCGGTATACGAACCAAACTCAATCACGTTCTGTCCAAGCTGGCTTCGTCACGCGGCAGACGAAAGTTAGCAAGACATTAACGCTGCATCAAACTTTTTTTGACAAACGTGGCATCTCACGCACAGTATTTTCCTTTCGCCACCTTACTCAGTAAGCCCGGCAACCCGCGCCCCAGGCGATGAGGCGAACGAACTATCTGCCAACAGGAAAATTCGCTTACCTAACGTTACTTGTCCACACCACCGCATATTCGACAGCATACGATGCGCTCACACTGCTTCTTACTCGTCGCAGTGGTCGTAAATACCTGTTTAGGTCCGCCTTATTGACCGTGGGGCGGACCCTTTTTCGCTTGGCGCTTTTGCGCTTTTTCTCCCTGCTCCCTTTCTCGCCCATATCGTCTACGGGTTGGCGCGGGGCCCTCTCCCCTGCGCGAACAATCTCCCGCTCAACGCCTCGGCGCGTGTCATGGTGCTGTCACGCACATCGGTTCCAATGAAAGCCTTACCATGCATTTCAGCGCGCGAGCAGCAATGCAGAGTGAAGGCACGCCTTGTCGAGGCGATCGAGCGTCATCCAAGACGTCTAGACGATTAGATGTATTTGGACCTCGTCGTTTCCCCGGGCGACCTTGCCCACAGCACGCCATCGCGCGATATCCGGCACCGAAACGGAGCATGTCCATGCTGATCAGGAACGCTCGTGTCGTCACACGAGACGAAGAATTTCTCGGAACCGTGCACATCGAAGACGGTTTCATCTGCGATGTGGAGCGCGGTAGCACGTCCGCGCCGAATGCCGAGGACTGGGCCGGCGACTATCTGCTGCCCGGTCTGATCGAACTGCACACCGACAACCTCGAGAAGCATCTCGCGCCCCGGCCGGGCGTGCGCTGGAATATCGACGCCGCATTCGTGATCCACGATGCCCAGGTGGCCGCAGCCGGTATCACGACGGTTTTCGACTCGCTGAGAATCGGAGCGCGTTCGGACGTCGACATGCACAATCGGGATCTGCAGACGCGCTGCACGCAAGCGCTCGCGCGTCTGTCCGATTGCCAGTTGTTGCGTGCCGACCATTTCCTTCATCTGCGCTGCGAAATCGCCGCCCCCGATGTCGTAGAGGTGTTCGACTCGCTCTATACCCATCCCCTGCTGCGGCTCGCTTCAGTGATGGATCACACCCCCGGCCAGCGGCAATGGCAGGACCGCGACCAGTGGCGTCGCTTTCAGGAGCGCCACGGCAAACTCACCGACGAACGCTTTGCCTCCGTAATTGCCGAACTTTCAGAGGGCCAGGAGCGCTACGCAGATCAACACCGCAGCCAGATCGTCGCCCGTTGCACGGCGCTCGGCATACCGGTGGCGAGCCACGATGACACGGTGGTCGAGCACGTTCAGCAGGCCGCTGCCGAAGGCATCGTCCTCGCGGAATTTCCCACCACCCACGATGCCGCCCGGGCCGCGCATCAATACGGTATCTCGACGATCATGGGCGCTCCGAACATCGTGCGCGGCGGTTCGCATTCCGGCAACGTGTCCGCGCTTGAACTCGCGAAATCCGGTCTGCTGGATATCCTTTCGTCAGACTACGTGCCTTCGAGCCTGCTGAGCGCGGCGTTCGAACTGGTCGACAAGGCGGGCTGGACGCTGCCGCGCGCCATGCAGACTGTGTCAAGCGAACCTGCCCGCGTGGTGGGCCTGCACGATCGCGGCTCGATTGCACCAGGCCTGCGCGCGGATTTCGTGCGGGTGCGGATGCACGACCAGCTTCCCATCCCCCGTGCCACATGGCGCGCGGGCGAACGGATCGTCTAGGCGCGTAGTCCGCCGCGTGCTGGCGCCGTCAAATTCATCTAGACGTCTCTATCCGTACACCGATGTGTCATATGAGATTTCTAGAATGGTCCAGATTGAAATTTTCGGACCGCGTTTGCGGCGCTCCTGCCCCAAAAGGCAGGAGACCGGTGCGGATCCTGCAGATCGTCGAATGTTCGTTGCGGTTCAAAACTAACTTGAGGAATTTATGAAGTTGTCCAAAGTTTTTGCCGCTTCGGCACTGGCTGTCAGTTTCATTTCCGGCGCTGCACATGCGGCCGGCGCGTGTCCGAACGACGGCGTGGTCCGGTTCGGCGTCGAACCGTACGAATCGGCGCAGCGCATGCTGCCCGTATATAACGACCTCGCGAAGATGATCGGCGACAAGCTCGGCTGCAAAGTTGAGATGTACGTCGCAACCAGCTACAACGCCGAGATCGAGGCAATGCGCAACAACAAGCTCGAGTTCGGTCAATTCGGCCCGCTTGGCTATGTGCTCGCCCATCAGGTCGCGCACGCTGAAGCGGTCGCGACGTTCGCTGGCGAAGGCGACAAACCGGCCACCTACTACGCTTCTATCGTCACGTGGCCGGGCTCGGGTGTGAAGACGCTTGCCGATACCAACGGTCATTCGTTTGCTTACGCCGATCCTGCCTCGACCTCCGGGCATCTGTTCCCTGCGTATGGTCTCAGCAAAAACGGTGTCGATCCGGACAAGGGCGTCAAGGCCATCTACGCGGGTAGCCACACCGCATCGTTCGAAGCGCTGCGCAACCACAAGGTGGACGCCGGCGAACTGAACAGCGAAGAGATCGCGAGCGCCAAACTGCATAACGAGTACGATCCCGCTGGCTACGTCACGCTCTGGAAATCCGAGCCCATTCCGCTCGATCCTCTGGCAGTGCGTGGCGACCTGCCCGCTGATTTCAAGGCACGTCTGGCAGGCGTGCTGAGTTCGCTCGATTTCCGCGAGTTGCCGGAAGCGGATCAGAAATTCCTCGCAGCGAACGAGAATGCCCAGTTGAAGACGGTCCCGCAAACGGATGCGGCCTACAACCAGATTCGCGACCTGGTTTCCACGCTTCATATCGACCTGGCAAAACTGTGAATACCCTCTCCAGCACCTCCGGCGCATTGCCGCTGGACCCGACCGGCGACCGTGGGGCCGCAGCCTCCAGCGTGCCGGCGATGGCACCGCGCGCCAAGCTCGTTCCCGGCGTGAAGCTCGCGGTGCGCGACCTGTCGATGCGCTATGCAAATGGTCACACCGCATTGCGCGATTTCAACCTCGCGGTGAAGGCCGGTGAAATGGTCGTGGTGCTGGGCAGTAACGGCAGCGGCAAATCGACGTTCATGAAGTGCGTGGTCGGCTTGAACCGGCCGACGGGCGGCGCGGTTGAACTGGCTGGACGCGATCTGGCCACGCTTTCGGGCAAGGCGCTCCGGCAGGCCCGCCTGCCGCTCGCACTGATCTCGCAGAACGCCAATCTCGTGAAGCGCCGCAGTGTGCTGGCGAATGTCTGCTGCGGCACGCTGGGTCGCCACAAGACGCTCAGCACCGCGCTGGGACGCGTGCCACGCGAGGAAATCGAACCGGCCCGCGCGTATCTCGACGAAGTCGGCCTGCTGCATCTGGCTGGGCAACGCGCCGGTACGCTTTCCGGTGGACAGGCGCAGCGTGTGGCTGTGGCCCGTGCGCTGGCGCAACGCCCGCATGTCCTGCTCGCCGACGAACCTGTCGCCAGCCTCGACCCCGAAGCCGCAGACGAAGTCATGCGCCTGCTGCGCCGCCTCGCTACGGAAGACGGTCTCGCGGTAGTCTGCGTACTCCATCAGCCCGAACTGGCCACCCGCTATGCCGACCGGCTGGTCGGTTTGCGCAGCGGGCAACTCGAGTTCGACCGCCCCGCTTCGGCAGTTTCCAGCCAGCAGATTGCAAGTCTCTATCTGGCCGAGGCGGCATGAACAAGGTGCTCGACATGCGCACGCCGGTTGCGTCATCCGGAGTGCGAACTTTCTGGTCGGTTGCTGCCATCGTCGTCATTCTCGCGCTGTTCGTCCAGGCGTGGATCGTCGTGCAGGCCCGTCCGCAGGATCTGGTGACCGGCGCTCACGGCATGGCCGATATCATTTCGCGCGCCATGCCGCCGGCCTTCGACCAGTTCGTGCCGAATCTGTGGCCAGTGCTCGAAACGATTGACCTCGCTATTTTCGGCACCGTATTCGGCGTGCTGCTCGCGTTCCCGCTGGCAATCCTCGCCGCCGCCAATGTCACGCCGGCGAAGCCGCTGTACTACGCTGCGCGTGCGGTGATTGCCGTGACGCGGGCCGTGCCGGATCTGGTGTGGGCGCTGCTGTTCGTGACCGCAGTCGGATTAGGGCCGTTTCCGGGCGCCCTGGCGCTCGCGGTGCATTCGATCGGCATGCTGGGGCGGCTCTTTGCCGAGGTGATCGAAGACATGGACATGGGCCCGGTCGAAGCGCTCACCCTGACCGGCGCCGGCCGCCTGCAGATCCTGAGCCATGCTGTGGTGCCGGGCGTATTGCCGTCGCTACTCGGCATCGGCCTGTTCCGCTTCGACGAAAACCTGCGCTCGTCGCTTGTGCTCGGCTTCGTCGGCGCAGGTGGCATCGGCTTCCAGCTGTTGACCGCCATGAACCTGTTCCAGTACCAGACGGTGTCGTTCCTGTTGATCGCTACGTTTGTGCTGGTAGCGTGCGCTGAACGAGCATCAGCTTATGTTCGCGGTCTGGTCGCCTAGCCTGCGACAGCTCCCCCTTATCGAATCACGAGAACTCGCATGCTGATCAATCATGGCGTCGGAACCGACCCGTGGACGCTCGGCCGTCCCTTGACGGAAGAGCCGGACATTCACCCTACGGCGCTGGTGCGCGCCAGCGACTTCGGCCGCTATACCTATCTCGGACCGCGCAGCCAGGTGGCGCAATCGGTGCTGGGTGACTACGGTTATGCAATGGGCGACAACCAGATCGCCCATGCCCATATCGGCAAGTTCGCGAATATCGCTACAGGCGTGCGCATCAATCCGCCGAACCATCCGGCCTGGCGCGCGACGCTCCATCACTTTACGTACCGCTCACGCTCCTACGGTTTGTCGCTTGACGACGACGCCAGCATTTTTGAATGGCGCGCACAGGACCGCGTGGAAATCGGTCATGACGTGTGGATCGGCCACGATGCCATCGTCATGCCGGGTGTGAAAATCGGCACCGGTGCGGCGATTGGCTCGGGCGCCGTCGTCACCAAAGACGTGCCGCCGTTCGCGATCGTCGTGGGCGTGCCAGCGCGCGTACTGCGCTTGCGCGTGGACGAGCAGACCGCGGAGCGCTTGCAGCAGATCGCCTGGTGGAATTGGAGCGCGGCGCAGATCGACGGTGCGTTGGCCGATTTCCGTGAACTAAGCGCGGTTGAGTTCGCGGAAAAATACTATAAGTGAGGGATGTCGGGTACGGTGTCAGCGGAAAGCGTACTCAGGATTGTGCCGATCGAAAGTGGCATCGCTCCAGTGGCGAGGGACGACGTTTTCGAAACGGATCATCTCCAGCAGGTTGCCGTGCGCGTCCCACGCTGCTTCGCCGCTGGGCCATGGGTGCTGAAGATCGAACAGCAGCCGCACACGCGGCGCATAGTGCGCCGGCGGCCCTGAGCGGGCAACCCACGTCCACGCAAGCAAGCGCGTCCCCTGCGCATTCACGAGCTCGATACGGGTCGGCTTTTCGCCAAGGCCCTCTTCGCGAAAGCTGCGCGCGTCATGCTCGACGGTACGGGCGATGAACTGCAAACCCAGATCGCGCACGCTATGGCGCGACTGGGCGTGTGCGAACGATCCATCCACCGCCACCTTGCCTGACACGAGGCGCAGCAGGCCGCCGGCGTGGCCGTAGAGGCTGTCCGGATCCGTCGTTTCGTCGTATAAAATTTCCTGTCCCGCATGGGCGCCATCGGGCAGCCATTTTGCGTAGACCCTCCGCGGCGTGTCCTGGTAACGGATGATCATGTGATCGGGCCGCTCGGACCATCTGCCGGAAATACGCTCCTGCCGGAACATACTGTATTCGTAGCCATTGTCGAGCACCATGTCGAACTTCGCGTACTCGACGAAGGCCGCCGGCTTCATTGCGTTCATCAGGGAAAGGATCTGATCGTCAGAGAGCGACAGCAGCGAATGATTTTCGATCCGCGCGCGCAAGGACTTCGCCTGTTCTTCGGCAGTGAGACAGCGGAACCGTTCGATGTCCGTGCTCACGGCATCCGATGTCGCGGCACGGGTGCACGCCATCGATGCGCCAGACAGGGCCACCGATACCGCACCGGCCGCTTGGGCGAAAGCGCCCGTTGAAACCATCAGGCAAGTCAATGCGAGTGCGAGCGCGCGCCGCCTGGTCCGCGCGCTTGCCTGTCGGCCTACAGCAGACAGCCGTCTCCAGCGTCGTGAACCATTGGAACTCATGAACAGCATCCGGGTACCGGGTGGGCTCGACACATCAAGCGTCAACGCACTGTAAACGCAAGCTGACGCCCTTCTATTCCAGGCGGGCGGCATAAAAATTTGCTCGACCGTGGAATAAACCCATCGGCCCTCTCGTTTGCACATGGTTAATGCGAATCACTTTGATTTGCGTTAACAAATTTAGCCCACGGAATTGTGACAACGAACGTGTACCCGCGTCGTCTCCGTGGAAAACGAAAGCAACATGTAATAAAAACGAAAAGGGGATTGACGATGAGTGTAAAGGGGAACCGAGAGACGATCTGCACGGCCCAGGTATGTAGGTATATCGGCAACACCGTGTTTTCTCTGGCGGCATTGGCCTTGTCGGAAGCGGCGCTGGCGCAGCAGAACGCGCAACCGGCAGCGCCCTCACAAGCCGAAACGGCGGTGACTACCCTGCCAGCCGTCAAGGTCGAAGGCAAAACGCCCGCTGACTATAGTCCATACGGCGGCAACGACAATGTCGACGTCCCGACCCAGGCCGCCAGCGCGAGCAAGACTGGCACGAAGCTGCAGGACCTGCCTTCGAACGTCCAGGTCATCCCGCGCGCCCTGCTGTCCGAACAGGGTGCGACGATGTTGCGGGAGAGCGTCAGCAACGCGAGCGGGATCAACGTAGGCGGACAGGACAGCAAAGGCTACTACGACCACTTTCTGATTCGCGGCCTGAATGCGCAGATCTATGAGGACGGCTTCTCCGATGGCGATCTGCTCGGCGGCATCTCGCATTCGCTCAACGTCGTCGAAAGGATCGAGATTCTCGAGGGACCAGGCTCGGCGCTGTTCGGCAGCGGCCCTCCGGGCGGGACGATCAACATCGTTCACTACACGCCGTCGCCGGAACTTCATTACGGGGGAAGCCTGGAGGCCGGCTCGTTCGGCACGGTCTCGAACAGCGGCTACATCACCGGCCCCACCGGCATTGCTGGCCTGAACTACCGGGTGGACGCCACGTTCTCGCGCGCCGACGGCTTTCGCGATCTGTACAGCCGCGACGACGAAATCAGGCCGCAGCTGCAATGGCAACTGGGCAGCCATACGATCAACTTCACCCTTGATCTCCGGCAGACCCACGAAACGCCGGATTCGTATGGGCTGATCTATTTCCACGGGACACCCATCAGCGATGTTTCGATCAATTCGAAGTACTCGACACCGTTTGCCTTCGCGAATGAGAACTTCGTCCGCCCGACGATTACGGACGCCTGGCGAATCAATGACTTCCTGACGATCAACAACCGCTTCTCCTATCTGCACCGCACGCTCGAAGTGCTGGGCAACGGCGACAGCACCAACACGAAGGTCGTCGGCGATGAAGTCGTGGGGCGGCAGCTTCGTCAGCAGGATGACAATGACAACAGCTTCGACTATCAACTCGAGCCGGTCTGGCGATTCGGCACCGGAAGCGTCGCGCATACGTTGGTCACGGGCTTCGAATTCCAGCATCAGACCATCGAAACGAACCGGAGCACGGCCGATCTGCCGAACATCCCCGATGCGTTCGCGCCGGTGCCACCGGAGACGTCTCTCGCGGGCCTGACGTTCCTGTGCGATGCCAAGCATTCCTGCGACGACGATGAGATGGCCGCGAACTACTACAGCCTGTACGCCACCGACCAGATCGATGTGACCGACAAGCTGAAGATTCGCGCGGGTGTCCGGCAGGACTGGTGGGATACCTCGCTCACCCCGCTGATCTCGGTGCCCGGGGCTTTCAACTCCAACGGCCAGCCGATACTCGCAGGCGTCAAGGAGACCCAGGACAATGCGCCTGTCAGCTGGAACATCGGCGCGCTGTACAAGGTACTGCCATGGATGTCGCCGTATGTCGGCGTATCGAAGAGTTACCTCGCCAACTTCAATTCGGAAAACGCTCAGGATGGCATCGGCGCGCCGGAGTCAGCACTGCAATACGAGGCGGGTATCAAGTTTTCGTTTCTCGATGACCGGATTGTGCTGAACACGGCCGCGTTCGATGTATCGCGGAACAACGTCGCAGCAGCTGTCACGCTCAACAGCGTGGAGTCGGTCGTGTTCGACAGTCAGAGGACTAAAGGCGCCGAGGCTTCGTTCGATGCCGCCGTTACGGATCATCTGCACGTCCTCGCAAACGTGACCGCACAGCACGCGGTGATCACCGACAATCCGCAAGGCATCACGTCGGTGGGCAACCATCCGCAAGGTGCGCCGGCCTATATGGCCAACCTCTGGACAACTTACGATTTTTCGATCGGGGGAATTCCCGGCTTTCACGTTGGAGCAGGCGTGAATTACGTGGGTAAGAGCTATAGCGACATTACCAACGTCAATTCGATTCCGTCTTATGTGATTGCAAACGCGGCGTTCGGTTATGAAGCGCGTACGTGGGGCATCGACGTCAACGTCCACAACATCACGGACCGGCGCTATTTCGTGGCGGCTAACGCTGCAGGTGCCTACGTTGGTCAACCGCTGAGTGCGTTTGTGAACCTGCACGGAAACTTCTGATTGGGGAGACGGCGCGCGTCTGGCGCCATATTGCTCAAGGGGCGGCGCTCGCCATTTCGGCCAGCGCCGCCCCTCCGATGCTTCGATGCTTCGATGCGTCGGCCGTCGCGGCCACGCCAACGCATCGCTTTCTTTCAGACCTACTTCGCCGTCGGCATGGCGAACTCGGCACCCTTCTCGGTGCTCTCTGGCCAACGCTGCATGATCGACTTCTGCTTCGTGTAGAAGCGTACGCCCTCCTCGCCGTATGCATGCATGTCGCCGAACAGGCTACGCTTCCAGCCACCGAAGCCGTGCCACGCCATCGGCACAGGAATCGGCACATTGATGCCAACCATGCCGACTTCGATCCGGCGTCCGAATTCGCGCGCAACGTGACCATCACGCGTATAGCACGCCACGCCGTTACCAAATTCGTGGGCATTGATCAGGTCGACCGCCTCGGTGAAATCCTTGACGCGAACGCAGGCAAGCACCGGACCGAAAATCTCTTCCTTGTAGATGCGCATTTCCGGCGTCACGTTATCGAACAGCGTGCCCCCGGTAAAGAAGCCGTCTTCGTGACCCGCAACCTTCAAACCGCGGCCGTCGACGACGAGCTTTGCACCTTCTTCGACCCCAAGCTTGATATAGCCTTCGATGCGCTCCAGCGCCTGGCGCGTCACGATCGGGCCCATTTCCGCATCGGGCTCCATACCGTTCTTCACCACCAGATTGCGGGCACGTTCGGCGAGACGCGGGATGATCTTGTCGGCCACATCGCCCACCAGCACTGCCACGGAAATCGCCATGCAACGCTCGCCAGCGGAGCCGTAACCTGCACCGACCAGCGCGTCGATGGCCTGGTCGAGATCGGCATCGGGCATCACCACCATGTGGTTCTTCGCGCCGCCCAGCGCCTGCACACGCTTGCCGTTTTTTGCGCCGGTCTCGTAGATATAGTTGGCAATCGGCGTCGAACCGACAAAGCTCACCGCCTTTACGTCAGGATGTGCCAGCAGCGCGTCGACCACGACCTTGTCGCCCTGCACGACATTGAACACGCCATCCGGCAGCCCGGCTTTCTGCAGGAGCTCGGCCATAAACAGCGCCGCCGACGGATCGCGCTCGCTCGGCTTCAGAATGAATGTGTTGCCGGCCGCGATGGCAACGGGGAACATCCAGCACGGCACCATGCACGGGAAGTTGAACGGCGTGATGCCTGCCACCACGCCCAGTGCCTGACGCGTGGTCCAGTTGTCGATGCCGGTCGAGACCTGCTCGGTGTAGTCGCCCTTGAGCAGTTGCGGAATACCGCAGGCAAATTCGATCACGTCGATGCCGCGCGAGACTTCGCCCTGGGCATCGGAGAACACCTTGCCATGCTCGGCTGTGATGATGGCCGCGAGCTCGTCTTTATGCTTGTTCATCAATTCGAGGAAACGCAGCATGACCCGCGCACGGCGGATCGGCGGCGTGTCGCTCCACGCCGGAAACGCGGCTTTCGCGCTCGCAACAGCCGCTTCGACGTCTGCGGTTTCACCCAGCAACAACGTGCGGGGCCGCGCACCGGTGGCCGGGTTGAACACCGGCTGAGTGCGGGTGCCCGCACTTTTCACACGCTTGCCGTGGATGAAATGTCCTACGTCCGCACTATCGTTGAAGGCTTGCATGTCGACTCCTGGTCGTGGATTGGCGATTTACATAGTCTAGGGGCCTACGCCCCCCGCTGCAAAGGCGCTATCATTGAACTCATTGTTTTCTATAGTGAACAATGACTGTATGGAAAGCGGAAAAATTGAAGGCTTGTGGACCCATCTGCACTGGCTGACCGTACTCGCGGAACAGGGCAGCTATACGGCTGCCGCCTCGCGCCTCGGGGTCAGCAAGGCCGCAATGAGCCAACGTATCTCGGAACTGGAGCGCTCGGCAGGTATTTCTCTGGTGCAGCGCACCACGCGCAGCGTGCGCCTGACCGAAGCGGGCCAGCGGCTCGTCGAGAACACGCGCAGCCAGTATGAACAGATCGCCACCAGCTTCGCCAGCGTACGGGAACTGGCCGGCGTGGCGCGCGGGGTCATCAGGATCACCGCGCCGGTGGCCTTCGCCCGGCAGCAACTGGTGCCCAGATTGCCCGCGTTTTTGCAGGCCCACGCCGAGGTCCGGGTGCAGCTCGAGGTTTCCGACCGGCTTGCCTCGCTCGCCACGGAAGGCTTCGATCTGGCGATTCGCCATAGCGCGGAAGCGCCGGATACGCACGTGGCCTGGAAACTCTGCGGCACGCAGTCGGTGATCGCGGCCTCGCGAGGTTATCTGCGGCGGCGCGGTACCCCTGGCACGCCCGAAGAGTTGTCGTCCCACGATTGCCTGTTCTATCCGCGCGCAACCGGTCCTGCGATGTGGTCCTTCGAGCGCAAGACGGCGCGCAAGACGGCCACCGCGCCCGTCACGCTGCCGGTGAGCGGACCGTTTTCCGCCAACAACAGCGAAGACCTGCGCGATGCGGCGCTCGAAGACCTGGGCATCGCGCTGCTACCCGATTTCACGGCACAGGCCGCCGTACGCGCCGGCAAGCTCGTTGTGCTGTTGCCCGAGTGGCGCGTCACTGGTGCATTTGCGGACCAGCTTTACGTGCTACGGCCCTACGCGTCCCATGTGCCTCGCGCCGTGAGCCTGTTCGTCAGCTATCTGCGAGAGAGCTTGGCCGGCGGCTTCCCGCTTTAGGACGGACGGTTTAGCGCGGGACCCACCGCGCCGCATTTATTCCTCGGAGTCACAAGTGTTTGACCATGGCGGGTATTCGAACTTTGCGCCAACGCGCCTAGATTGAACACCTATCGGAGCCACCGGCCCGACCGGCGCAAGAGCCGGGTCAAATACACACTGAGGATTATCATGAGCACTTCACAAAAGGTCGTCGTCGTTACAGGTGCGTCGCAAGGCATCGGCGCAGAAGTGGTTAAAGCATTCCGTCAACTCGGCTATCGCGTGGCCGCCACGGCGCGCAGCATCAAGCCGTCGGACGATCCAGATCTTCTGACCGTCGCAGGCGACATCGCCGATCCCGAAACCGGCCGTCGCCTGATCAGCGAAGCCGTGGCGCGCTTTGGCCGCATCGATACGCTGGTCAACAACGCCGGTATCTTTATCGCCAAGCCCTTTACCAGCTACACGCCGGAAGACTATGCAGCGATCACCGGCGTGAATCTGGGCGGCTTCTTCTACATTACGCAACTGGCCATCGCCGAGATGGAAAAAAATTCAAGCGGCCATATCGTCAACCTCAGCACCACGCTCGCCGACCAGGCCATTGAAGGTGTGCCTTCGGTGCTCGCTTCGCTGACTAAGGGGGGTCTGAATGCGGCGACCCGGTCACTCGCGATCGAATACGCAAAACGCGGTATTCGCGCCAATGCTGTTGCGCCCGGCATCATCAAATCGCCGATGCACGCACCTGAAACGCATGCTGCGCTCGGCGCCCTCCATCCGGTCGGGCATATGGGCGAAATGAGCGATATCGTGAACGCCATCCTGTATCTGGATTCCGCTCCGTTCGTCACAGGCGAAATCCTGCACGTCGACGGTGGCCAGAGCGCCGGCCACTAAGCGCAAACGGGCGCTCGCCGCCGGGTAGGTCCTGGCCGCGAGCGCCCAGCCGTCCGATACTTTCAAGGAGAACAGCATGCCAATCGTCACGATCCAGGTCACCCGCGAAGGCAGCAAGCCGGGCAACGACTCCGTCACCGCGGAAGAAAAGGCGCAACTGATCAAGGGCGCGAGCCAGCTCCTGCTCGACGTGCTGAACAAGCCGCTCGAAGCGACCTTCGTGGTCATCGAGGAGGTTGAAACCGAGAACTGGGGCTGGGGGGGACTGCCGGTCGAGGCGTATCGAAAGCAGCGCAGCCAGAAGTAGCAGGAGCGCCCGCGTCGCACGGTACACTTGGGGAGGCAATCTCGCCGCCGACCCTCTGATGCAACATGGACCGTATCGACGCGATGAAAGTGTTTATCGCCACGCTGGACGAAGGCAGTCTGGCGGGCGCGGCGCGCCGCCTTGGCCGGTCTCCGGCGGCGGTGAGCCGGGCGATCGCCTTTCTCGAAGAACACACCGGCGCGGCCCTGCTGCACCGGACCACCAGAACGATCAAGTTAAGCGAAGCGGGCGAACGCTATGCGTCCGCCTGCCGTCGCATCCTGACTGAACTCGAAGAAGCCGATCTGCTGGTTGCGGATGAGCGCTCGGCGCCCCGCGGACTGCTGACGATAACCGCGCCGGTTGCGGCCGGCGAGGATGTGCTGCGCGGCATCGTGGACGACTTCATCGACCGCTACCCGGACGTCTCGGTACGCCTGCAACTGCTCGACCGTCCGGTGAGCCTGATCGACGAGGGTGTCGACGTGGCGTTGCGCATTGCGCATCTGCCGGACTCGACGCTGATCGCGATACCGATTGGCGAAGTCCGGCGAGTGGTGGCGGCCTCTCCACAGTACCTCGCCAAACATCCGCGCATCAATGAGCCGGCTGACCTCGCTCTCCATCAGATCATTTCGATGACGCATTTCGGGCTGGATTCGTGGAGCTTTCCACCCGCGGGCCGCTCCACTATTCCGCTCGTGGTGGCATTCACACCACGCTTTATCGTCAACACCATCCAGGCCGCGGTCGACTCGGCGGTAGCCGGTCGCGGCGTCACGCGCATGTTTTCCTACCACGTGGCGCAGGAAGTCAAAGAAGGCACGCTCAAGCTCGTCCTGCGCGATGCCGAACACGCGCCCCTCCCCATTCATCTTCTGACGCCACAGGGACGCCTCTCGGTCCCGAAAGTGCGCGCGTTTGTCGACTTCGCGACGCCGCGGCTGCGCCGTCATTTCAAGCAGATGCAGCCGGTTACAGACGCTGATTAAACCGTGCGGCGGAAGAATGTCTTCCGTGTCGAATGGATTCTCTCCTTATATGGTTCAATCTAGACTGTTCCCATGAGTGACAGATGGGCGCCGCATCGCTGGCGCTCGCATCCTGGCTGCCGCACTGAGGACGACATGAATCAAACTGCCCAATCGCTGTTGCATCCGGTTCAGCAACCGGCGTCGCGCGGTTATGCCGAGCGCAACGAGAATCACTGGAAACGCAATCTTGCGGTCTGCGTATTCGGTTCGTTCACCACGCTCGTCAGCCTGAGCATGCTGTTGCCGTTCCTGCCGTTATACGTGCGGCAGCTCGGCGTCGAATCGACGTCCGCCGTGATCCAATGGTCAGGCATTGCTTTCGGCGCGACGTTTCTTGGCACAGCGGTGACCGCGCCGCTGTGGGGACGCCTTGCCGATCGCTACGGCCGCAAGCCGATGCTGGTGCGCGCGGCGATCGGCATGGCCATCGTGATGTCGCTGATCGGGGTGGTCCATTCGGTCCACGAACTGGTCGCGCTGCGTCTGATCGCCGGTCTGGTGGGCGGCTACTCGTCGGCCTCTACCGTGATGGTGGGCTCGCAGGCGCCCAAGGCGCGCGCCGGCTGGGCATTGGGGATACTGTCGACAGGAGCGCTGGCGGGCAATCTGGTGGGACCGCTGGTCGGCGGCCTGTTGCCCGAATGGATCGGGATTCGCGGCACCTTCTTCGCCGGCGGCGCGATGATCGCAGTGGCGGCGTTGCTCACGATCTTTCTGGTGAAAGAGGACTTCAATCCGGCCGACCACGTGAGCAACCGTGCTGCCAGCAAGACCGCGACGCCGGGTCGCCGGACCAACTATGTCGTAGTGGCCGCGCTCCTTGTCACCGCGATGATGGTGCTGCTTGCGAACATGTCGATCGAGCCGATCATCACCGTGTATATCGGCGGCCTGGGTGTGCAGGCGGATCATCTGGCCCGGGTCGCGGGCCTGGTCATGGCGTGTTCCGCGTTGGGCAGCATGTTGACGGCGGCCCGGCTTGGCGCACTGGCCGATCGCATCGGCGGCTGGAATGTGATTATCGGGTGTCTGGTGCTCACCGGTCTCGTGATGATCCCGCAGGCCTTCGTCACCGAATGGTGGCAACTGGCCGGATTGCGCATGCTGATGGGCATGACGCTCGCCGGTCTGCTGCCGTCTATCGCCAAGCTGGCCAGAAACTCAGTCGACGAGAGCAAGACGGGGCAAATGCTCGGGTATCTGCAGTCAGCGCAGTTTAGTGGCCAAGTGATCGGCCCGGTGATTGGCGGCCAGATCGGCGTGGCGCTTGGGCTGCACTCGGTGTTTTTCGTCACCGGCTCCTTGCTGGTGGCATGTGCCGGGCTCGCGCTTTGGGCGCGTAAGTCCTAGGAGGCGGCGCTCGGGCCGAATACAGGCTTACGGCTGTATTTTGTATTAACAGCCTTTAGCTTGTATTTGCAAAATACAGAGGATAAACTGTTAGTTCGATTTACAGTCTTTAACCTGTATGAGCGTTCAGATACGGAACGGAGCCTCCCGTGAATTATCCCGTCAAAACCGTTGCCCAGTTGCGGCCCCTCCTGCAGGGATTCCGCAAGGCCGCCGGGCTCACCCAGGCCATGCTTGCCAGTCGCCTCGGCGTGACACAACAAACCTACGCGCAACTCGAGGCTGATCCATCGGCCGTCAGCGTTGAACGGCTGTTCAAGGTGCTGCGCGTGCTCGAAGTCGACGTGGTGCTGGCCCAAACGGCCGCCAGCGCAGCCGAACCGGCCGTCAGCGAAAAACGTACGGTTCCATCCCGGCCCACGAAGGCTAAAACGCCGGGAACACCCGCGCACGGCACGAGTCTGGCCAAACAGCGCGGCGCCGCCGGGCCCCGTAAAGCGGCCCCGAAGGCCTCGCCACTGACCCAACAAGACGCCGGACCGAAGCGCCAGGTCAGTAAAACCAGCAAGGCAAAGGAAAACTGGTAACCATGCCGCGCGGCACGCAAACGAACCGCTTGAACCTGTGGATGAACGGGTTACCGGTTGGCTATTGGGAGACAACCCGCAGCGGCGAGCGTCTCGCGTATCGGGACGACTGGATCGAACATCCGCAGGGTCGCCCGCTTTCGCTGTCGCTTCCGTTTACGCCGGGGAATCAGGCCTATCGAGGCGAAGTCGTCGCAGACTATTTCGACAACCTGCTCCCCGATAGCGAGCCCATTCGCCGCCGCATTGCCCGGCGTTATCAGACCGGCGGTACCGCACCGTTCCAGCTTCTCGCCACGCTCGGCCGGGACTGTGTCGGGGCTATCCAGATGCTACTGCCGGACGAAGAGCCCGTCGGGCTCCAGAGCATCAGGGGGCGCCCGCTCAACGACGCCGAGATCGCCCGCTTTCTCCGCGACACAACCTCAGCGCCGCAACTGGGTCAGCACGAACCCGCGGACGATCTGCGCCTGTCGATTGCCGGTGCGCAGGAAAAAACCGCCCTTCTGTGGCACAACGGCCAATGGCTGTTACCCAAGGACAGCACGCCGACAACGCATATTTTCAAGCTACCCCTGGGGCTCGTCGGCAACATGCGCGCCGACATGCGGACCTCCGTGGAAAACGAGTGGCTCTGCGCGAAAATCGTCGCGGCTTATGGATTACCAGTCGCCCAATGTGAAATCGCCACGTTCGAAGAACAGAAGGTACTCATCGTCGAACGTTTCGATCGCAGGCCATCCACCGGCGCACGCTGGATTTTGCGCTTACCTCAGGAAGATATGTGTCAGGCAACCGGCACGCCCGCGCTTCGCAAGTACCAGGCGGACGGCGGACCGGGTATCGAGGAAATCATGGAAGTGCTCGCCGGTTCCGAGCGCTCGATGCAAGACCGGCGCAACTTCTTCCTGACGCAGATCCTGTTCTGGCTGCTCGCCGCCACCGACGGACACGCCAAGAACTTCAGCATCGCGCACCTGCCGGGCAACCGTTACGAGTCCACACCCCTTTACGACATCCTCTCGGCCCACCCGATCATCGGTCGCGGCGCGAATCACATTGCCGCACAGCGGGTGAAACTGGCGATGGCCGTGCGCAGCAAAAACGTCCACTATCTGATCAACCAGATCCAGCGCCGCCAGTGGATTGCTCAGGGGCAACGCGTCGGATTTTCGCCGGCAGAGGTCGAGGAGATGATCGGCGAGCTCGCAGCGCAAACGCCCGGCGTGATCGACGAGGTAGCCGCCCTGCTACCCCGGGATTTCCCGTTGGACCTTGCCGAGGCGGTTTTCGATGGCATGCGGCGGCTGGGCAAAAAACTGGGCTAGCGGTAATCTGGCGACAGCTTGCGCACCCGGCTACGATCCACCATCACCGAAGCGAACCAGAGAACCAGGCCGCATAGGGCGAGCAGGCTGCCCACCCATCCCGGCGAAGTCCATCCGTACCCCGCTGCGATAGCGAGGCCGCCAAGAAACGGTCCGAGCGCGTTAGCCGTGTTAAACGCGGAGTGATTCAACGCGGCTGCGAGACCTTGAGCGTCTTCCGCGACGTCCATCAGGCGGGTCTGCAGCACCGTGCCAAGCGCGCCGCCCAGCCCGATCAGAAACACATCCAGCGTGAGCAGCCAGACATTGCCGGCTACCAGCGGAAATACCGCGAGCGCGACCGCGCTCCACACCAGAATCCCACCGGCTGTGCGCATCAGGGCGCGGTCGGCAAGAATCGGCACCAGCAGATTGCCTAGCGTCAGCCCCACGCCGAAGATACTCAGCACGATCGGCACGACATGCGCCGAGACACCCGTGACCTCACCCAGCACGTCGGCCAGGTAGGTGTACACCGCGAACATGCCGCCAAAGCCGATCGCGCCGATGCCAAGCGTCAACCACACCTGCGTGTGCCTGAGCGCGCCGAGTTCACGCAGCGGGCTCGATTCCGGATGCGCCGGCTCGTACGGCGCCAGTCGCCATACAAAGGTCATCGTCACGACGCCCATCAGGGCCACGAGGCCAAAACTCCAGCGCCAGCCAATCGCCTGGCCTAGCCAGTTCGCCATCGGAACGCCAACGATGGTCGCGAGCGTCAGGCCGAGGAACATGCGCCCGACCGCGGTTGTGCGGCGGTTTTCCGGCACCAGCGAGGTTGCCACGAGCGCCGCGACACCGAAATAGGCGCCGTGCGGCAGCCCGCTCAGGAAGCGGAACACCAGCATCCAATGGTAGTTGGGGGCCACCGCGCTCAAGCCGTTGCCGAGCGCAAAGACTCCCATCAGCGAGATCAGCAGCGTGCGGCGCGGCAGCCGCGCTCCCAGTACGGCGAACACCGGCGCGCCAACGACCACGCCCAGTGCATAGGCGCTGATCACATGCCCTGCCGTGGGCGCGTCGATCCCTAGGCCGCGAGAGAAAAATGGCAACAGGCTCATCGTCGCGAACTCGGTCGTGCCGATCGCAAATCCCCCCATGGCGAGCGCGAAGATCACCCAACCTGGATGCAGTTTTTTGTTGCCGGTATTGCTCATTACCTGTCCTTAAGCCGACCGCGCCGTATGCTGCTGCGCACAATTCGGCCTGCACTTTAGCGCATTCCGGGAAATAGCGCCGAACGCTCAAAAAGCGTTGCGAGGCGCGGCGGACGTCGGAAGGGAAGAGAACATCATTGCCATGCGGAGTCGTCCACACCCATCGCCACATCAAACGCCCAGTTGATACTCGCTCTTGACGAGCCCGCTTGCGTACTGATGTGTCGCGATATGCGTGAGAGGAATGTCGCGCAGCAGGTCGCCAAACAGCGGTATTCCAGTGCCGATAAGAACGGGCACGCGCGTAACGGTCAGATGCTGTATGAGACCCGCGCGCAGAAATGCCTGAATGGTGATCCCGCCATCCACGTAAATATGCTGGACACCGCGACGCTCGAGCAGAGACACCACATCCGCTGGCGCCCCTTCGATGTGCTCGACAAGCGCACCGGTGGGCGCTTTGGCCAATGGGCGAGTACTCAGGACGAATACTGGCTTTCGCGCATAGGGCCACGCATCGAAGCCCAATACCGTTTCGTATGTGTTGCGGCCAATGACGAGCGCATCCACCGTGGCCATGAATTCATCGTAGCCGTGGGGCTCACCACCACCCGCCGGAAGAAAATCAAGCGAGCCATCGACCCTTGCGATGAAGCCATCAAGACTGGTTCCGACAAAGACGGATGCTTTCATGGCAAAGCCCTCGATGTGCAGTGCGTCACGGCAAAGTCTGCGCTGCCAGTTTTACGCGAAGCTTACGCAAACAACGAACCGCGCTGTCATCAACGGTCATGCAGATTATTATTGGTCAGACAATTCTCAGGATAAAATCGCGAGCGAAATACAGGCGGGGGACGCATTGCGCCTGCAACTCATTCAAACAATATCGACCCACATCCGCAGATGAGTGGAAGCCCGACACGTGCTCCAATCCCATCGAACCGCATAGCCAGCAAGAGGCGCAAACGTTTGGCGAGCCCCTACTGGATACCCCCGTGCGATCGCATAGATCAACTGAATAATCGCGCTCAAGTTTTCTCCACGTGTGCCGTAAGTTTGCCTATGCGGAATGCGGCGATTGTGCAGGACAGAACCGCATCGAGCCGCGTCCGCCTTACTGGGGACTTTCGCCTGCTTTCCTCAGCCCTTGGGGTTCAACCTTGCGCCGCCCGTCGCCATCACTGAAAGTTCTCTTGCCGCTCGCGTGTGCGTTCGTCTGTCTGCACGCACTGGTGCTGCTCGTCTTTCGCTCCCAGGCGGCCGTTCTTACCTACCCCTTTCTGCTGCTCTGCCCGACGCTCGTCATCGCGGCCTGCGGCTGGCGCGTGGCAACTGTCGAGCGCAAATCCCGCTCGGCGTGGATCCTGCTCGGCGCCGGCATGTTCCTCTGGTTGTGCGGCATGCTGCTCAGCGCGTGGGAGGACATCTTCCAGCACATTCCGGTCAGCGTCGCCTACTTTTCGGATGTCTGCTTCTTTCTCTTCGATGTGCCGATCCTGCTGGCAATTTCATCGGTCTCGGCAGAACAGTCCATTCCGTTCTTTGTCTGGCTCGACGGATTCCAGGCACTGCTGACCGGTTACCTGACCTACGTCACCATCTTTTCCGTGACGCCCTTGTCGGGTGCCCAGCTGCAGCCCGTTTCGATCTCGGTACTGCTTTTGACCTACAAGGCCGAGAACGTAATTCTCATCGTGGCATCCACGTTGCGCCTGGTGGCACAGCCGCGCGGACACGAGCGGCGCTTCTACGAAGTCCTCTGCGCCTTCCTTTGGGTCTACGGGATCATGGCATGGGTCTATAACGATCTGGCCGTATCGACCGACACCCACAATCTGATCGACCTGATGGCCGATCTGCCGTTTCTGTTTCTGGCTGTGGTGGCCGTGATACCCACCTCGCCGCGATTTCAGCTGGTGCAGCCCGCGCAGAGAAAGAGACTTGCGCTCTTCATCGAAAACGTCAGCCCCATTTTCTATACTGTCGCCCTTCTGGCGCTCAGCATGTCCGTGATACGCCGGCATTTCTACGAAGGCATGGTCGGGGTGTTCACTGCGCTGGTTGTCTACGGCATCCGCATGACGACTTTGCAAGGCCGTCATTTGCGGGTGCAGCACGAGTTGCACGAGGCCCGGGACCGGCTCGAAGCGATGGCGTTGACCGATGGCCTCACCAACGCCGCCAATCGCCGCCATTTCGATCAAACGCTCATCATCGAGTGGAACCGCGCGGTCCGCAATCAGGAACCGCTTGCGTTGCTCCTCGTAGATATCGACTACTTCAAGAGACTCAACGACCGCTATGGTCATCCGGCCGGCGACAGATGCCTCATTTCGATTGCGGCCGCGCTGCAATCGATGTTGCCGCGCGGTGGCGACCTGCTCGCGCGCTATGGCGGCGAAGAGTTCGCTGCTATCCTTCCGTCGACCGACGAAGACGGCGCACGCCTCGTGGCGAAACGGATGCAGGAAGCGGTCCGTTCGCTTAATATCCACAACGAGACGCCGACGGGGGCGCTCGTCACGGTCAGCATTGGCATTACCGTTTTCGAATCGTCATACGCCGAAGCCGCCGAGATCGTCGAGGCGGCGGACCAGGCGCTGTATCGCGCGAAAGAAAGTGGCCGCAACCGGGTCGAGGCGATGCCACAACGCGAGTACTTGCGAGAAAGGATTGGTTAGATGGACATAGTGTGCTTGTCATGCTGGCGCGGTACAGACCGCTGATGCCACAGCATATCGAATTCACCATGGGTACCGCTATACGATGAGCGAAGCGTATTCTTATCTTCTACCCAGCGTAAACAGTGCGTTTCAGCCCATTGTGTCTCTTGCCCATCTGACGCCCCTGGGATATGAGGCGTTGCTGCGTTCATCGATTAACGGCAGGCCCTGTTCACCGATCGAAGCGTTCCGCCGCGCAGCGCTTGTCGATCGCACCGGCGAATTCGAGCGCGAGTGCGTGCGTTGTCACACGGCTCAGTTCGCGCGCCGCGCCGACCACGAAAGCGTTCTGTTCATCAATGTACAGCCCGAAGTACTGATTCATCCGGTTCACGGACCGGGCCTCATTGCGGACATCCTCAGTTGCGGCATCCCTTGCGCACGCCTCGCGATCGAAGTGCTCGAAACCCCGCTGCCAAGAAGTCAAACGCTCGTCGATGTGGCCAACCAGTTACGGCAACATGGCCTGCTCATCGCACTCGACGATTTTGGCGCCGGCGAAACCAACCTGAGCCGGGTCTGGGATCTGCGGCCTGACGTGGTCAAGCTCGATCGCGAGCTGATCAGACAGGCCGCAACGAGCCATCGCAAGGCCCGCAGTCTGCGGCGGCTGGTTGGCCTCTTGCACGAAATTGGCACCCTCGTTGCCATCGAGGGTGTGGAAACGGAGACGGAAGCGTTGTTGTGCCTTGATTGCGATGCTGACTTCGCACAAGGCTACTACTTCGGCAGGCCAGCGCCGTTGCCCGAGAATGGCGAGTTGATCGTGACAGGTACCGAACACCTGCTAGAAGACTTTCACAGCGCCGAGCGGATCAAGCCGATTGCCGACCTGGTGGCATTGCAACCCTACCGGGAGGCGTTCCGTGATGTCACGCACGCCTTCTGCATGGGGGAGAGTTTTGCCGATATCGCGCCGCGCTTCCTTGCCCTTCCGCTGTCGATTCGCATGTTCCTGCTGGATCAGCACGGTGCGCAGATAGACAGGCAGGTCGAATCGACGGATCACCCGATGCGCAAGCAATCGCGCTTCCCCATGCTCGGGAGGCGCAAGGATGCCAACTGGTCGAAACGGCCATACTTCAGAGACGCGATGAGCCATCCCGGCGAGACCGTCGTCAGCGAACCTTATGTCACCTCGGGATCGATGAATCTTTGCTTGACACTCGCTGCGTGCGTCGAAAGCGGCGGGGTCAGGTACGTCCTTTGCGGCGACGTCCTCTTCGAGGAATTGGGAAGCCATTGAGGCTTTGCCGAAGCTCGCATTCGACGCCTGGACAATTCAACGGTTCGACATCGCGCTCCAGATCGCCGACAATCGCACATAATCTGGATCTATCTCTCGTCGCGTCAATCCATGCTTCCAACTTCAAGTGCCGCATTGCTGGCTTTAGGCAGCGCTATCGTGCTGGTCGTGCCCGGTCCAACCAACACCTTGCTCGCCACTGCCGGCCTGCGGCGCGGTATGAGGCGCTCGGCGCATCTGACGGGCGGCGAATTTGCCGGCTACCTCGTGTCGATTTCGGCGTGGGGATTTTTTCTTTCGCATGCGGCGACGTCGCTCACCTGGCTGCCTACGCTACTGCGTCTCGCGAGCAGCCTGTATCTTGCGTACCTGTCGGTTCGCATGTGGCAGTCGGCGAACTCGTTTTCTTCGTCGACACACGCGACAATCGGCCTGCGTACGCTGTTCGTCGCCACCTTGCTCAATCCGAAAGCCATCCTGTTTGCCGGCACCATCTTTCCGGCAGCAGTGTTCCAAAGCCCTGGCGCCTATCTTGAAGCCATGGCAATCTTTACCGCCCTGCTCGTCCCCATTGGCCTGCTGTGGATTACCTTTGGCGCGGGACTCGGCAGCGGCCGCCTGAAGCGGGTTAATCCCGTGCACGTGCAACGTTGCGCGTCGATCATCCTGGCTGCGTTCTCTCTGTCACTTGCGTGGGCAGCGTTGCATCAGGTGGTGCGGCTTTCAGGTTCAGCGTAAGCATCAAGCCGCTCGCCTGTTCAGTCCGTCACCCAGATCTTCCGAGCCCTTAAGACCCCAGCGATCCTCTCGTGTATCGCACCCTGCGCAATACGCTTCTCGAGGCCTCCCCTACTGGTAGTCGCTGAAGCGCGAATCCGCAGGCACCGTAGATGGTAGCGCCGTATAGCCAGGCACGCTCGACTGAAACTGCTGAAGCAGGCCGTTGTCGATCCTGGAGAATCCCTTGAGCTGCAGTTGCAGCAATACCCGTGTTCCGCTGGTGGGTTCCCCTGTCGTGTCATCCTCTTCGCTGTATTTCTGTACCGCCAGACTCAGCGACCAGCACTGCGCGTCATACTGAACGCCAAGCAAACCGGCAATCAGGTGATGCGACAGCATGTCGTAATTGAAGCGGCCAACGGTGGAGAAGTTGCGAGTCAAAGGCCATTGCGCCGACAGGATCACCTGATTTTCCGGTTCATCGTCGATTGTCGTGTTATCGCGAATGTAGCGATACCCAAAATTCACGATTTCACCGTCCGCGGGCTTCCATGTAAAACCCACGGTCGCGGCGTCGATGCGGTTGTACCGTTCGTCGTATTCCATCGACTGCTCTGCCGAGACATCACGCCCCACCTTGAACGAAGTCCCCATCGCCACGGAAGCGCCGCGCAGATCGGTTTCCGGTTCATCCTCCACTAACGTCACCTCGGGATTGGTGAAATAGTATTCCTGCGCGATGGTGAAGCGGGCCCGTTCGTCGCCCGTCGAAGGGTCGATAAACCGCGTCGTCAAGCCGCTGGTCAGGCGATTCAGATCGGCCACACGATCGCCGCCAATAAACGTGTTGCTGGTGAAAATCTCCGCGAGACCAAAGTCCGCCTGAGCGGTATCGAAGATCGGCGCGAATGTCTGGTTGCGATACGGTGTGTAGACGTAATAGAACCGTGGTTCCAGCGTCTGGATGTAGTCCGTGCCGAACAGATTGACGCTGCGCTCGAAGACCATTCCCGAATCAAGCGTGAGCGTGGGTACGTTATAGCTAAAGGTCTTGGGTTGACCGGTCGGCGCGGAGCTGCTGATCGAAGACAGATCGTAAGCCGCGAAATGCCATTGCAGCTTCGGCGTAAAAAACCACCCCGGATGCACGATCGGGTAGCTGACGTACGGGTCGAACACAAAACGGCTGCCCTCCGTGGCGCCCGCAGTGTCAATGGTAAAGCGCGTCGCGTCGGCCTCAGCGCCGAAATCGAAGCCGGCGACATTGTATTTCGCGTACTTGACGTCGATTTCCGGTTCGCGGTTGTACGACGGACTGGCCGTAAACGACTGCCAGTGCTGATCGCGGAACAGCATCGACCACGGTCCGTCGTTATAGGTCAAGCCCGCTTCCTGCTGGAACTCCGTAGTAGCCGCGAGCGGAACTGCACTGCCTTCGGCAAGGTCGGTGGTCACGTTCGAATCCGACACACGGTTGTAGTTCACATACGCGCCAAAACCGTTGGCAAGATTCTGGTTGTGGATGAAGGTGATCGCGTAACGATTGGTTTTGGTGATCGCATCGTCCGGCAGAAACGAAGCGCTCAGGCTTCCCGAGTAGTCGGGCGAAAGATAGCGAAAGTTCTCGGACAGCATGTCGCCGCGCTTCGAGAGAAAGCGCGGTGTCAGCGTCAAATCGTAGTTCGGTGCGAGGTTGAAATAATACGGAAGCTCGATATCCTCGCCATTCGTCGAGCTCACCGAGAAGGTGGGCGGAAGCACGCCGCTGCGGCGGTCGTTGTTGAGCGGAAACGATAACCACGGGCTGGCGAAGATGGGCACGCCCTCGAAAAAAATCACGCCGTTTCGTGCTACGCCTACGTTCGTCGCATTGTCGATATCGAAGCGTGAGGCTTTGACGTACCAGGCGGGATCGTCAACGCACTGGCAGCCCGTATAAGTACCGCGGTGAATCACGGAGCGATCGTTGTCGACAATGTCGATACGCTCCGCGCTACCGGAACCGTTCGTCAGGTTGAAGCGATATTTCGGCGCCGTCATGTAACCCTCCGACGCATCGATCCTCAGATGTGCCTCGGGGCCGACTAACACATCGCCATTCCTTACGACATGTACGTTGCCGTATGCATCGGCCACGTCCGTGTCCTCGTCGTAATAGATGGCATCGCCCTTCACGACGGTGGCGTTCAGGCGTATTTCGCCGTGGCCCTTTAGCGCAATGCCGGTGGCCGACACGCCGTAGACCATATCGCCAAGACCGAATTCGACCGCCGCCTGGCCGACCCGCAGCAGATGCTCTTCGAGTTGCGGCGCAAAGTGCAGGCCCCAAGGGCCATCGAGCGATTGAGGTTGGGCGGCTGCCCCCCTCAACTGGGCGTGTGCTTGGGACCAGGTAAGACTGGCTACCGCCGCGGCGATGGCCGCAAGCCGCGGCGCACGCTCCACCCAGACGATCGACGCACGTCGCAGACACTTTCGCAGCAACCGCGCCGCCCTGCCGGGCCGGATACGCGGCCGGTAGATCAACTTCCTGCTATCAGACAATGATTCTGGCTTCGCTCAAGGGTTTATCCGTCGCATACGCGCGGTCCCCCTCGCGGGCCTAAAAGTCCGTGGGGGCGCGACGCGCTGCGTAGATAATCACGTTAGCGTGCACCACCCTTTCACAGGTTACCGGTTCGATACAGATCCTTATCTGCGCTACAGCGCTCGATTGAGCCGACCGTTCATCCTGCCTGTCATCTCAGCCGCGCCGGGTAGCCAGTTCTGCTCCCTGGCGCAATGCTTCGAGCAGACTGCGTTCGTCTGCGATGCCTTTACCGGCAATATCGAACGCGGTGCCGTGATCGACCGAAGTACGTATCACATCGAGGCCAACCGTCACGTTGACGCCCGCCTCGAGACCCAGCACCTTCACCGGACCATGCCCCTGGTCGTGGTACATCGCGACCACCAGATCGAAGTCGCCGCGGCCGGCGCGGTAAAACAGCGTATCCGCAGGCAGCGGTCCTTCGATGTCCCAGCCGCGCTCGCGCAGAAGCTGCACTGCGGGGACAATCTTTTCTTCTTCCTCGCCGTAGCCAAACAGGCCGTTCTCTCCGGCATGCGGATTGATGCCGCACACGGCAATGCGTGGATTGGCGATGCCCGCCTTGACGAGCGTGGCATGACCCCGCTCGATCGTGCGCTGTACAAGGCCCGGTTCGATCTTGCGAATCGCGTCGATGATGCCGATATGCGTCGTCACGTGAATCACCCGCAATTGCGGCGCGACGAGCATCATCGACACTTCGTCGATGCCGGTGAGATGCGCAAGCATCTCCGTGTGACCAGGATACTTGTGACCGCCGGCGTGCAAGGCCTCCTTGTTCAGCGGCGCCGTGCAGATCGCGTCGATCTCACCGCTTTTGGCCAGCTCGACGGCGCGCGCAATGTATCGATAGGCCGCGTCGCCGGCGACGGCAGACAAGATGCCGAACGGCAGGCCGGCGGGAATCAGGCCGAGATCGATGCAGTTGATGATGCCAGGCTCATAGCGCGCCTCCGACGCCTTCTCGATGCGGTGCACGCTTGCCGTGCCACCGACAATCCGGTTGGCCTCTTCGAGGCGTCCCGCATCGCCGATCACAAGCGGTCGGCACTGCCGGTAGAGCGACTCGTGCGTCAAGCTCTTGACGACGACTTCTGGGCCCACGCCGGCTGCATCGCCCATCGTGATGCCGATGACTGGAAGGTAGTTGCTCATCATGTTCCGCCTGAATTTCAGTGGGTTCGTTGGTGGGCCGCCAGGCCCATGATTCATGAGTCCGTGCGCGCGACTTCCGCGAGGCCTCGAAGGTGAAGGTACGCGCCATACAGCGCATGTTCGGTGCCAAACGCGCCGGCCTTGGTGACGACCGTGAGATGCTCATGTCCATGCGGACGCGCGACCGCAACACCGGGCTCGATTTCCGACAGCAAGCGAAGGCTTTCGATACCGGCCGCGCCGAGCATGGCGCGCGCCGTCTCGCCGCCGGTGACGATCAGTCCGCCGAGATGCTCGAAGCACGGAGCGACGAGTGCCGCGAGGGCCGCGGACAACTGCGCGCCTTCGGCCGGATCAAACGCGTCGTCGCGGCCGATTCGCGCCAGCAGATCAGTGCGGCCCGCGAGGTATCCGGCAATCCGGCTCTGCCAGGCGGCCCACTGCGGATGAAGCGCGCCATCGCGCAACACCGCGGGCGGCACGATCACCTCGTCGACGCCCGCGCGTTCGCGCAACATCGCGCACTGTTGCGCGGACACCGCCGACAGGCTGCCGACCAGAATCAGCACGGCGCCATCATGAGCGTGCGCGGGGCGCGCCTCGGCGCCGCCAAGGGGTACAGCAGAGAACAGCTCGTCTAATGCGGCAAGCTCACGCGCAAGACCACCTGAGCCAACCCAGAAGCATGGTGCTTCCAGCGCGAGCGTTGCTTGCGCAAGCGCCCTCAGGTCCGCTTCGGTATGCGCATCGACGATGAGCGCCTTCGTGCCACTCTGCGCCACACTGGCGATCGCAGTACGCAACGACTCCTGCTCACCGCGCAGCCCATCGACGCCTAGCAATGCGGTAGTGAGGCCCGCCGACTCCAGCATCACCCATAGATCCGCCGACTGGCCGGCGTGTTCGAGTTTCCACGTCTCGGTGTCGCCGAGCGGCACGCCGCGCACGAAAACTCTTCCATCGTCTACTGTGCGGCCGGTGGCCGGAAAAGCCGGCGCGACGATCGCGAGACCGGCGAGCGGCTGCAAGGCCGCGACTTCGGCGGCCCAGTTGCCGCGCAAGGTCGAATCGATCTTCTTGTACAAACGTCGCCCCGGCGCGCGCTGCGCCTGCCAGGCCGCGCCGGCGCAACGCGCGGCCTCAGCCGGCGACATCCGGCGCGTGTCGGTGTCCACCGCGATCACGTCCGCGCCGTTCATCGCACGCGTGGCCGTCAGCGTGACAGCCGTGTGCCTTCCTGCGCCCGCAAAGGCGATCGCGCAGTCAGCGGCGCCTGACAGGTCATCAGCAAGGATCAGAAGACTCGTATGACTCACTGCCTGGCTCCTGCTTTCGCATGGCTCGTGTCCTTGCTCTCGCTCGTGCGCTTTGCCACGCGCTTGGCGACCGCCGCGGTCAGGATCGGCGAGAGGATGGCCGTCACCACCACGCAGGCAGCAACCAGCAGCGTCGCGCTTTTTGCGGCCTCCGCGTAGACCGGATTGGCCGCGGCGATCAAGGCCGGCACCGCCGCGCCATTGCCGGCCGTATTCGCAGCCGCGACGCCCGCCACACCCGTGCCTCCCGTCAGACGGTCAGTCAGGTACAGCGGAATACCCGTTACGACCACCACGGCGACGCCCAGGCCAAGGCCCAGCAACCCGGCCTGCCAGACCTTGTGCAGATCGAGACTGGCGCCTAACGCGAGCGCAAAAAACGGGATCATGACCGGCACCGCACGCCCGAGAAATTCGCGCATTTCGCGATCGAGATTGCCAAGCAGCATGCCCACCACGAGCGGCAGGATGCTGCCCACCAGCGTTTGCCATGGAAACGCCGCGAGTCCCGCCACGCCCAGGGTGACCATGGTGAGGAACGGCCCCGATTCGAGCGACATGATGGTGTACGCGCCAACGTCTTCAGATTTGCCATATTGGCCCATTAGCGCCATATAGAGGCCGCCGTTCGTGTCGTTCATTGCCGCGACCACGGCAAGAGTCGACATGCCGGCGAACAATCCGGACGGCACCGGCTGTTCGCCGAGGAAATGCCCCAGTACCATACCTACCACGATCGCCGACCCCACCTTCGCCACAAATAGCGCACCGCCCTTCTTGAGCAGGTAGGGTGTCGCCTTGATGTCGATCGCGGCGCCCATGCACACGTAGAACACTGCAAGGATAGGCAACGCACCGGTAAACAAGGCATTGGTGAACGAGCCGAAGAACTTCGGCATGCCTGGCATAAAGGTCGCGACGACTGCGCCGAGCAGCAGCGGGACGATCATCATCCCGCCGGGGACGCGTTCAATTGCGCGCTTGATAGGTATCTGGGCCATGGGTGTCTCCTGTCCGTTTTTGACCGATTCAATCATTTATTTTGACTACATCGATCAGTCAGAGTGTACGGCACAGCTCCATCGTCTGCAATCCGGATGCAAATAACCCTTCAATTCAGTAATATTTTGCTGATGCGCCCGTATGATCGGGCAAAGACTAGAATGACCGAATCGATCAATTTTGTGGCTAAAACATGAAAGTTACCAACCGCCGCGAGGCGATGCTGCAGGCCGTCCTGTCCGGCATGACCGATGTCGGCGCGCTGTGCGAACACTTCGGGATGTCCGAAGCAACGGTGCGACGCGACCTGCGCGCGCTTGCGGAGGAGCGGCGCATCGTGCGGACGTACGGCGGGGCTGCCGCATCGATTGGCATGCACGAGCCGGAGGAATCGCTCGACAGCCGGCGCGAGAGTTTCCGCGAGCAAAAGGCCGCGATCGCCCAGCTCGCGGCGAGCCACGTCCACGACGGCGACACGATTTTTCTCGACGGCGGCACCACCACCGCCGAAGTGGCACGGCTGCTGGCCGGCCGCCGCAACATCCGCGTCGTGACCAATAACCTGCTGGCGGTCAACCTGCTGGCGTCAAGCGAAGTGTCTGTCACGCTGATCGGCGGCGATCTGCGTCCCACCAGCATGAGCACGCTAGGGCCGCTTGCGCAGCTCGCCTTGAGCCGCGTCTCGGTAGACAAAGCGTTTCTCGGAGCCGACGGCGTGGTCGCCGGTCGCGGCCTGTGCGAGGCGAGCGCCGAGCAGGCTTATCTGAAGGAGTGCATCATCAGGCAGGCCGCCCATGTCTTCGTGCTGGTGACGTCGAACAAACTGGACCGCGCGAACCAACAGCACTGGACTCCGCTCGAGCGCGACTGGACGCTCGTCACCGACGCCCTGCTCGACGCACCGGCGATGGAACAGTTCGCGTTACGCGGCGAAGTGACCATCGAAACAGTGACACAGCAAAAACGGTAAGCGTTTTCTTGCCGTTTTGTGCATGACTGTTTTGCGCAAACCATCCCTTATATAACGCCCTCTCGACCGGTACTCTGCGTCGGCTCTCCGGCGCGCAGGGGGAAAGGTGCCGGTTTGCGCCGGTCATCGTGGCATTTTTGCGCGAGAGGCCGGCGAGAGCAATTGCCGGTTAGCAGCATTCAGAAACCTGCAAAGCGTTTTTGACGTTCAGCAGAATTTCCGGGCCTTGTGTACATTCGCGCTTTGGGTTTCATTGCGCAAGCGCTTAATAAATTGCAAACCACCTCTACGTTTTTCCAAGCCCTGGAATTGTCATGCTCGGCCTAGTCCGCATTGCCCTTAGGCGACCCTACACTTTCGTCGTACTCGCGATCTTCATCCTGATCATCGGCCCCTTGTCGGCCGTCAGAACGCCAACCGACATCTTCCCCGACATCAGAATTCCGGTCATCAGCGTGGTGTGGCAATACACGGGCCTGCCGCCGGACCAGATGGTCGGCCGCATCACCTCGCCATTCGAACGCACGCTGACGACCACCGTGAACGACGTCCAGCATATCGAGGCGGAATCGGTCGCAGGCTTCGAGATCATCAAGATCTTCTTCCAGCCGGGCGTCAATATCAGTACGGCAAATGCGCAGGTGACCGCGGTTGCGCAAACCCAGTTGCGGCAGCTGCCGCCAGGCACCACGCCACCACTGATCCTGAACTACAACGCCTCGACGGTGCCGATCATCCAGCTCGCGCTGTCCGGTAAAGGACTGACCGAACAGAACCTCGGCGACCTCGGTTTGAACGCGGTGCGTCCGGTTCTCACCACCGTTGCAGGGGCCGCCATCCCCTACCCGTTCGGCGGCAAGACACGTGAGGTGCAGATCGACGTCGACCCGGCCGCCATGCAGGCGCGCGGCCTGTCTGCCCAGGACGTCGCCAATGCGCTCGCTGGCCAGAATCTGATCACGCCGGTTGGCACGGAGAAAATCGGCGACTACGAATACACGCTGCAACTGAACGATGCCCCATCGCAAATCAAGGCCCTGGGCGATTTGCCGATCAAGGCCGTCAACGGCACGACCGTCTATATCCGCGATGTGGCGAACGTGCGCGACGGCAGCCCGCCGCAGACCAACATCGTGCACGTGAACGGCAAGCGTTCGGTGCTGATGTCGGTGCTCAAGAACGGCTCGGTGTCGACGCTCGGGATCATCTCCGGCATCAAGGCGCAGGTCGCCGCCGGCAAGGCCTCGTGGCCCGACAACCTGCAGATCGATGCGATCGGCGACCAGTCGATCTTCGTGCGCGCCGCCATCAGCGGCGTGGCGCGCGAAGGCGTGATTGCCGCCGTGCTGACGAGCCTGATGATTCTGCTGTTTCTCGGCAGCTGGCGCTCCACGATCATCATCGCGACCTCGATTCCGCTCGCCATTCTCGGTTCCATCGCCACCCTGTCCGCGCTCGGCGAGACGCTGAACATCATGACGCTCGGCGGCCTCGCGCTCGCGGTGGGGATTCTGGTCGACGATGCGACCGTCACCATCGAAAACATCAACTGGCACCTCGAGCATGGCAAGGAGGTAGAGACCGCGATTCTCGACGGCGCCGCGCAGATCGTGACGCCGGCGTTCGTCTCGCTGCTGTGTATCTGCATTGTGTTCGTGCCGATGTTCTTCCTCGATGGTGTCGCACGCTTCCTGTTCGTGCCGATGGCCGAAGCAGTGATCTTCGCGATGATCTCGTCGTTCATCCTGTCGAGAACGCTGGTGCCCACCATGGCCAAGTACCTGCTCAAGCAGCACGTGCAAGGCGAGCATGGCCATGAGTCGAAGAGTCCGGGCCCACTCGGACGTTTCCAGCGCGGCTTCGAAGCACGCTTCGAAAAGGTGCGTTCCGGTTATCACGGCCTGCTCGAACTCGCGCTGAACCATCGGCGTCCGTTCGTCATCGGCTTCCTTGGCTTTGTGCTGGTGTCGTTCGCGCTGGTGCCGTTTCTCGGCCGCAATTTTTTCCCGTCGGTGGATGCCGGACAGATCCTGATGCACGTGCGCGCGCCGGTCGGGGTTCGGGTCGAGAAGACCGCGCAGATCTTTGCCAATGTCGAAGGGGCCGTCCGCCAGATCATTCCGCCGGCTGACCTCGGCGCCGTCGTCGACAACATGGGCCTGCCGGTGAGCGGTATCAATACCGCGTACAACAACACCGGCACGGTCGGCTCGCAGGACGGCGACATCCAGATCGCGCTCAACGAAGGCCACGCGCCGACCGCCGAGTATGTCCGCCTCATGCGCGAGCGCCTGCCGCGCGAATTTCCCGGCGTGACGTTCTCGTTCCCGCCGGCCGACATCATCAGCCAGATTCTGAACTTCGGCTCGCCCGCGCCGATCGATCTGCAGGTCCGCGGCAACAACCTGGACGCCAACTTCGCGTACGCGGACCATCTGCTGCGCCTGGTTCGCGACGTGCCGGGCGTGGTCGATGCACACATTGCGCAGTCGCATGCCAATCCGACCTTCAATGTCGACGTGGACCGCACGCGCGCGCAACTGGTCGGCATCAGCGAAAGCGACGTAACTAACAGCATGGTGGTGAACCTCGCCGGTTCGAGCCAGGTGGCGCCGACGTTCTGGTTGAACAATGCGAACGGGATTTCGTATCCGATCGTGATGCAAACGCCGCAATACAGCCTCGATTCGCTCGCCGCGCTGCAAAACCTGCCGATCACCGCGCGCGGCGGCAGCACCTCGCAGATCCTTGGCGGCCTGGCGACGGTGCAGCGCACCAGCACCAACGAAGTAGTCAGCCAGTACAACATCCAGCCGATGGTCGAGATCTTTGCGACCACCCAGGACCGCGATCTCGGCGCGGTGGCCGCCGACATCCAGAAGATCGTGCACGACAACGCCAGCACCCTGCCCAAGGGCTCGACGGTCGCGCTACTCGGTCAGGTGCAGACCATGAACAGCGCCTTCACCGGCATGCTGTTCGGCCTGCTGGGGGCGGTGGTGCTGATCTACCTGCTGATCGTCGTCAACTTCCAGTCGTGGGCCGATCCGTTCGTGATCGTGACCGCATTGCCGGCCGCACTGGCCGGCATTGTCTGGATGCTGTTTGCGACCCACACCACGCTCTCGGTGCCCGCCCTGACCGGCGCCATCATGTGTATGGGGGTGGCAACAGCCAACTCGATTCTCGTGGTCAGTTTCTGCCGCGAACGTCTCGCCGAGCACGGCGATCCGTTCAAGGCTGCGCTTGAAGCAGGCTTCACGCGTTTCCGTCCGGTGCTGATGACCGCACTCTCGATGATCATCGGCATGGCGCCGATGGCACTCGCACTCGGCGAAGGCGGCGAACAAAACGCACCGCTTGGCCGCGCTGTGATCGGCGGGCTGCTGTTCGCCACCACCGCATCGCTGTTCCTCGTCCCCGTCATTTTTTGTATCGTGCACGCACGCCCTGGGCGTGCGTCCAACCCGGCACCCGCCTCGGGAGATCCTGCTCATGTCGTCTGAATCCGCTTTCCCCGTTACTCCGCCGTCGCGTCGTCCGCTGCGCATAGCCGGTGTGGTAGCGCTGCTAATTGCCGTCGGTATTGTCGCCGCAGGTCTCGTGCTGAGAGCGGACGACGCTCACAAGCTGAAAACCTGGACCGATGCCCAGGCCGTGCCGAGCGTGAGCGTCATCCAGCCAATCCGCGATGCCAGCGGTCCGTCGCTGCAACTGCCCTCGCGCCTCGAAGCGTTTACTCGGGCGCCGATTTTCGCGCAGGTGAGCGGCTATCTGAAGTCGTGGAATGCCGATATCGGCACACCGGTCAAAGCGGGCCAACAGCTCGCCGAAATCGAAACGCCTGAGCTCGATCAGCAGTTGCTGCAGGCGCGTGCGGATCTGCAAAGCGCGCAAGCGAATGCCGTCGTAGCCGGCACCACGGCGAAGCGCTGGGAAGCGCTGCGCGGCACGGATTCCGTTGCGCAACAGGACGTCGATCAACGCACGGCCGACTACACGGCGAAAGCAGCGATTGTCGCCGCGGCGAAGGCCAACGTCGATCGCCTAGTCGCCACCAAGGCCTTCGGACGCATCGTGGCGCCGTTCGACGGCGTGGTGACCGCGCGCGACACCGACGTCGGCGCGCTGATCAATGCGGGCAGCAGCGGCGTGGGCCAGGAGCTGTTCGAGGTTTCCGAAGTCAAGCAGTTGCGCGTGTATGTGCAGGTGCCGCAGAACTATGCACCCGCCATCCACAACGGCACCACTGCAACGCTGACCGTTCCCGAATATCCGGACCAGCAGTTCACCGCGCGCGTGATCGCCGCGGCGGACTCAGTCAACTCGACTTCCGGCACGACGCTGGTTCAGCTGCTGGTCGACAATTCCGGCGGCAAGCTGCTGCCGGGCGGGTTCGCCAGCCTCAAATTCACTTTGCCGGTTGCTTCGGACTCGGTCCGCGTACCGGCCAGCGCAGTGGTCTTCGATAGCCGCGGTGTAGTTATCGCTACGCTCGACCAGGACAATCACGTGCACTTCAAGCCGGTGAAGATCGCCCGCGATCTGGGCGACTCCGTAGAAATCGGCTCGGGTCTCGCGGCGACCGACCGCATCATCGATACCCCGCCCGACGGCCTCAGCGACGGCGACAGCGTGCAGGTCGTGACGGTCGCGGACAAGAAGGCGGCAGCACATGGTTAAGGTTCGACGCAGCGTCCGGCTTTCAGCGCTTCCTCCGATGCGTCTTCCCGCGGTACTGGCGAGCGTCGCCGCGCTCGCCGCCTGCTCGCTCGCGCCGAAGTACGATGTTCCAGCCACCCCGGTCGCCGCGCAGTACAAGACGTATGGGCCGTGGACCAGTGCGCAGCCCGCCGACCAGATAGACCGCAACGGCTGGTGGAAGATGTACGGCGACACGCAGCTCGACGATCTGGAAACGCGCCTGCTCGCCAACAACACGGACTTGCGCGCTGCGTACGCGCACTACGCGCAGGCGCAGGCATTCGTGGCGCAAGTCGAGTCCGGGCTGTACCCGACCGTCAGCGCGAGCGCCGTACCGTTGCGCGAACGCCAGTCCAACACCGCGCCATTGCGCGGCAACGGGCCCGCTGACTACAACTCTGTGACGCTTGGTGCGCAGGTCAACTACAACCTCGATCTCTGGGGCCGTGTGCGCGACTCCGTGCTGGCCGGCAAGGACGAGGCGCAGGCGACCAAGGCCGATCTGGCGTCGGTGAAGCTGAGCCTCGAGGTCGAACTGGCGGATAGCTTTATCCGCCTGCGTGGTCTCGACCAGCAAACCGATCTGCTGAACGCCACCGAGACGGCTTTCGCGAAGGCCCTGCAGCTCACGCAGACCTTGCACAGCCACGGCATTGTCTCGGGTCTCGATGTTTCGCGCGCGCAAACGCAGTTGTCCTCAGCACAGTCGCAGTTATCGCAGAACCTCGCCCAACGGGCGCTGATGGAGCATGCGATCGCGGTGCTGGTGGGCACCTCCGCGGCCGAATTCAGCCTGCCGCAAGAGACCACCGCCATTGCCTTGCCGGCAATCCCAACCGACCTGCCCTCCACGCTGTTGCAGCGGCGCCCCGATGTGGCCGCCGCAGAACGCCGGGTCGCCGAGGCCAACGCGAAAATTGGCGTCGCGCGTGCGGCCTACTTCCCGAACATCGGGCTGACCCTGCAGGGCGGTGTACAAAGTGCCGCCTACTCGGGGCTGGTTAGTGCACCGAATCTGTTCTGGGCCATCGGTCCGCAGCTCGTGCAATACGTCTTCGACGGCGGCTTGCGCCGTGCGCAACTGGATGCCGCCAAGGCCGCCACCGATGAGGCCGGAGACCGTTATCGCGGCGTCGTGCTGACCGCCTTCCAGCAGGTCGAGGACAACCTGGCGCTGCTGTCGTATCTGGGTACGGCGCTCGGCCAGCAACGGGACGCCGCGGCTGCCGCGCAGACCTCGGTCGACCTCGCACTGCAACAGTACAAGCAGGGCACCGTCGGCTACCTGGACGTGGTGCAGGCACAGACGGTTCAGCTCGACGCACAGAGCAGCGTGCTCGACATCCAGACGCGCCAGCTAAGCGCCAACGTGCAACTGCTCGACGCGCTCGGCGGCGGATGGACGAGTGATGAACTCGCTCAAGTGGCTGCTACGCCGGAACTCGTCGCAACGACAGGGCAACCCGGCAAAACGCAGTAAAAACCGCGGACCAACGGCAGCCCCTTGCTGCTTCGATGCCGCGTCGCACCGCTGTGATCAGCCCCGATCCCGCTCGATAGCCTGCGCTTCGGCAGCCAGGCTGTCGATCAGCGTCGCGGTCGCCTGTCGGCTCATCGCCGCCAGCCTGACGAGAATGCCAATCTCGCGCGCGAGCGGCTTGCCCGGCAGGGGAATCACCATGATCCCGGCGGTGTGCGCCACGGGGACCAGTTCGCCCGGAATGATCGAGCACCCCAATCCTTCGCTCACCATCTTCAGGATTGCGGCTGGTTCATCCACTTCCATGCTGTCCATGGTCCACAAACCGTGACGCTTCAGAAACTGGTCCACCAGATGGCCGCCGTGCGAACGGCGGTCATAGCGGATGAAGGGCCGTTCGCGAAAGAGCTTGGCCAGGTCGTCCGGCGAGCCTTCTGGCGCCACGCCCACGTAGCGCTCCTGTATCAACGGAAGCCACTTCAGGTCAGCGGGCAAGCCGAGCCGGGGCTTGACCATCACCGCGACATCCAGTTCGTGCGAGTCGATCCGCGTCAGCAACTGGATCGAGGTGCCGGGAATGATATTGATCTGAGCCACCGGTTGCTCGTGTCGGAAACGCAGCAAGGCCTTCGGCAGGAAGCTGTGTTGAACCGTAGCGATCGCCCCAAGGCTGACGGCCCCTCTTCCCGCACTGCGCGGGTTCTGCTTCAGGCCCTCGAACGATTCAAGAATGTGCGCTGCCTGTTCGAGCACCTCGCGGCCCTCGTTGCTAAGCGTGACCGACTTGCCCGTGCGATCGAACAGCGCATAGCCCAGCTCCTCCTCGAGGCGCCGGATCTGCGTGCTGACAGCCGATTGCGTCAGGCCAAGCCGGTTGCCGGCCGCCGAAAACGATTCGGTTTCCGCCGCAACAACGAAGGTTCGGAGGTAGCGAATCATGTATCAAACTTTTCCATGCTCAGGTCAAAAATTCTCCGTTTCATATCGAACTTCTAGTTACCTATACTAACCCGACATCGGGCTGTCCGCTCTCAAGCCGACTGCTCCATCACTGCCTCTCTTTTGGAGTCGAATTTTGGATCTGGGAATTGCTGGAAAAACCGCGCTCGTGTTCGGCGCGGCAGGTGGGTTGGGTGGCGGCATTGCGCGAGCGCTTGCCGCTGAAGGCGCCCGTATCGCCGTCGCCGATATCAATGCAGACGCGTTGTCGCAAACCGTGGCGGACATCGAGGCGGCAGGCGCCACGGCACTGCCCCTGCAATGGGACCTGTCCGACCTGAGCGTCATCGAGAGCCGGATGCAGGCCATTGACGACACGTTTGGCGGCGTCGACATTCTCGTCAACAACACCGGCGGGCCGCCGCCCACGCCGGCGGCCGGACAGCCGGTGGAGTTGTGGAGCAAAAGCTTCGAATCGATGGTGCTGTCGGTGATCGCGATCACGGACAAGGTGTTGCCCGGCATGCGCCATCGCAAATGGGGACGCGTGATCACCAGCACTTCGTCCGGCGTGGTTGCACCGATTGCCGGGCTTGGTATTTCGAACGCGCTGCGCATGTCGCTGGTGGGCTGGTCGAAGACGCTGGCACGCGAAGTGGGCCGCGACGGCATCACCACGAACATCGTGTTGCCGGGCCGTATCGCCACGCCGCGCATCACCTTCCTCGACGAGCAGAAAGCGAAGCGCGAAGGCCGCAGCGTCGACGAAGTGAGTGCCGAGAGCGTGGCATCGATCCCCGTTGGACGCTACGGCGATCCCCGCGAGTATGCCGCGGTAGTGACGTTTCTCGCGAGCGTGCAAGCCGCTTACGTCACCGGTTCGGTGATTCGCGTCGATGGTGGCCTGATCGCCAGCATCTAACCCGCCTCACGAACCTGATTAAGGACTAGTTTCCATGACTACCGAAACACTCCCTCTACATCCCGACATTGCCAGCGCGCTAGCCGGCATCACCACCGCGACCCTGTCGACGGTCCTGCTGGAAAAAGGCATACGCAAGATCTGGATGCGCGGTCCCGCACCGCTGACCGGCAACCAGCAGCGCCAGGTGGGACGCGCGTTCACGCTGCGTTTCGTGCCGGCGCGCGAAGACCTCGCGACACCCGCATCGTGGGCCTCGCCGATTTCGACGCGTGCCGCCATTGAAGCGATGCCGGCGGGGTGCATTACCGTCGTCGACGCAATGGGCGTCACGGATGCGGGAATTTTTGGCGACATCCTGTGCGCCCGGATGCACAAGCGCGGGGTCGCGGCGCTGATCACAGATGGCGTGGTGCGCGACGTGGTCGGCGTGATCGACACCGGCCTGCCGGTCTGGTGTCGCGGCACGGCGGCCCCTGCGTCGGTAGCCGCGCTGACCTTTGTCGGCTGGCAAGACCCGGTCGCTTGCGGCGGCGTAGCGGTATTTCCCAATGACGTCGTGGTGGCCGATACCGACGGCGCCGTTCTGATTCCCGCGGCATTGCTCGAAGAAGTCGTCGAACTCGCTGCGCGCAAGGAACGCTTTGAGGAATGGGTGCTGCAAGAAGTCAAAAGCGGCGCCACGCTACCCGGCCTCTATCCGCCCAACGTCGAAACGAAGGCGCGCTACGAAGCGGAAATCGCCGGACAGTGACACACTGAGATTCAATCAAAAGTGCTTTCTCATACTATCCGGCCGCATGCCCGGTCAATCCGCAAGACACGTGCAGTATCCGCTCGCGCGTTTGCTGCGATCACGCTAGTCGCAGGCCTGAATCTGCTCGGCGCCTCACGCGCCTTCGCAGCATCTCCGCCCCCTTCCGATCCCCACAGCGGCCTCGTAGCGACATGTGCCGCGTGCCACGGCGCCGCGGGAGAAGGCTCGCCCGCATCTGCGATCCCCAGGCTCGCAGGACAGAACGCCGACTACATGGCGCACGCGTTATCGATGTTCAAGGATGGCACCCGTGCAAGCCCGGTCATGCAAGCGGTCGCACACAATCTGTCCGACAGCGACATACACGACCTGGCCCAATACTTTGCCACACAGAAGCCACCACTCGCGCATGCTGCAGAGCCTCCACAAGCCGCGCAGGTGGAAGCTGGACGGCAACTCGCGCAAATGGGTAGCGGCACTGGCCTCGCCGCCTGTTTCTCTTGCCACGCAGCCGGCGGAACCGGCAATGGCGCGCGCTTTCCCAGCATTGCGGGTCAGCCTGCGAGTTTCACAGTAGCGCGGTTGCATGAGTTTCAGGCGCGCGCGAAGAGCGGCGCCGTCAAGCCTGGGTCAATGACTGCGGTCGCGGCGCAATTGACCGATACGCAAATCGAAGCCGCAGCCGCCTATCTGTCGACGCTGCCTCGTTAAGTGCAGGTCAACCGTGCAATCAATACGCGTGCAGCACGTTGATAACGCGGCTCGCGAGCAGCGAGCGAGTCTTGCCTGCATATTCGGCCATGTGCGGGGCGGCTGCGTGCGCCTTCAACGCTTCGGCGCTTTCCCATCGTTCGACGACAGCAAACGTGTCGGCGCCGAGCGGCGTCTGAAATCCGCCGAATTCCGGGACGTCGACGACCGCCTCGTAACTGATGCATCCTGCTTCCGCCAGCACCGCCGGACGGTTCGCGTTGAAGAGTGCCAGCACGGCTTCGCGCTGGCCAGGCTGGGCGGTGATCGTAGCAAAGACATGGATCATGTGGGTAGTCTCCTGGAGGGTTTCGGCGCCGATCGCCGCATCAAATCATAGCCGCGATTGGCGAGATTTGCCGGCACACGTGCATCGTGCAGAGTGCCTTGGTATCGATTTACCCCGCCCGTCTTACGCGGGACTTCTTTATGTCCGACTAGTGGTAGTCTCAATCTTGAGTCCCACTACCCTGCGCCGGATCGACATGAACACACCGTGGACCACCGCCGACATTGCATCGCAGGCCGGCAAACGAATTCTCATCACTGGAGCCAACAGTGGAGTTGGCTACCACGCAGCATTGATGCTGGCACGCAAAGGCGCGCAAGTGATATTGGCATGCCGCGACAAACAGCGCGGCGAGGATGCGTTATCCCGTCTGAACGCCGACGCACCCGGAACGCACGCCGAACTGGCGCTTGTCGATCTCGCCAGCCTCGCGTCCGTGCATCAGTTCGCGCAGCAGGAACTCGCCGCGCAACGCCCGCTTCATATTCTCGTCAACAACGCGGGGGTCATGGCGCCGCCAAAACGCCTCGAAACCGCCGACGGTTTCGAGCTGCAGTTTGGCACCAATGTGCTCGGCCACTTCGCGTTGACCGCGTTCCTGATGCCGGCGCTGGAACGTGCGGCGACCGGATCGACCGAGCGGCCGCGCGTGGTCACGATCGCTTCGATCGCGCACAAACAAGGGCAGATCGACTTCAATGACCTGCAATCCACAAGGCAGTACTCGCCGATGCGGGCCTATCGGCAGTCCAAGCTCGCGGATCTGATGTTTGCTTTTGAACTCGACCGCCGTTTGCGCGCGGCAAACTCGCGTGTGATGTCGGTTGCCGCTCATCCTGGCGTCGCGAAGACGAATCTGTTTCGCGGCGGCGATCGCTCCGCCATCTCGAGAGCGGCGCGAGACCTTTTGGGGGTAGTCATCGGCGCCATGTTCAACACCGATGACGCAGGCGCCCTGCCAACTCTCTATGCAGCCACTTCAGCCGATGTCCGCGACGGCGGCTACTATGGTCCGCAAGGATGGCTGGAAGCACGCGGCAGCAGCGTCGGCGAAGCGAACGTTGCCGGCCAGGCGAGAGATACCGCCAACGCCGCGCGCTTGTGGCAGGTCTGCGAGGACCTCACCCACACTCGCTTCACCCTCTAGTACCCCTACGCCAAGCCATGCCTTTGGCAGCGCGTCGGCAAGGGAAATAATGCAATGGTATGGTGGTGTGTCGTTCAAGACAGCACCGCAGACGCTTGACGCCAGGCGTTTTCATCACCAACCCGATGATGCGGTTGAATTTGCACCGCAAATCCGCATCACTTCAATCAGTGTCCGCAAGGGACAAACAATACTATGTTGGTAGAAAGCAATCTGCCGGCGGGCACGCCTGCGCCAGAGAACGGTGATTCGTCGTCTTTACGCCAATGGCTTTCCGTCGGTGCAGTAGCGCTTGGTGCATTTGCGTTTGTGACTACGGAGTTTCTGCCGGTCGGGTTATTGCCGCACGTCGCCAAGGAAATGGACGTCCTGCCAGGCACCGCTGGCCTGATGGTCACCGTACCTGGTGTCATTGCTGCGGTGTCCGCGCCGGGACTCATGCTGGGAGCGGGACGTATGGACCGTCGTCATGTCTTCCTGTTGCTAACGGGACTGTTGCTGGCGTCCAATCTGTTATCGGCGTTCGCACCCAATTTCGCCGTCATGCTGGTAGGTCGCGCGCTGCTGGGGGCAGCATTGGGAGGCTTCTGGACGCTGGCGATTGCCGCTGCTGGGCGGCTCGTACAGCCCAAAGACGCGGCCAGGGCAACCGCGATGATATTGACCGGCGTGACGTGCGCTACGGTGATTGGCGTGCCTCTTGGCACGTTCATCGCCGGCTTCTCCTCCTGGCGTTTTTCCTTCATGGCCACCGGTGTGCTGGTTGCCGTCGCGTTCGTCGCACAACTGTTGCTGGTACCGTCCTTGCCCTCGGGTGCGGCGCTGCGGTTTGCAGACCTGGTCTCGCTGATACGGCGCCCTTATCCGCGTAGAAGCATGCTGATGGTGGCGCTCGTGTTCGGCGCTCACTTCTGCTCTTATACCTACATCACGCCGTTTCTGCTGCATAACGCCAGTTTCAGCATGTCGACCATTACCTGGTTGCTGCTGGGTTTCGGCATCATTGGCTTCTTCTCCAACTTCGTCGTTTCGAGCACGGTTAACCGAAGTCTGAAGGCATCTCTCGCGACCATGGTGTCACTGTTGATGTTCGCGCTTTTGTCGATGCCTTTGCTAAGGCACTCGCAACTGGCGATAACGGTTGACGTGCTCGCGTGGGGAATTTCATTCGGCGCGCTGCCGCTTTGTTTCAGCGTGTGGATTCAGCGCGCGACCCCCGATCTGCCGGAGGCGGGCTCGGCGCTATTTGTCAGCATCATTCAGGTCGCCATTGCGGTGGGTTCTCTGGTGGGTGGGACCATCGTCGACTCGGTCGGTGTCCCGGACGATTTCCTGCTTGGCAGTGCACTCGCCCTGCTCGGTCTGGCCGCGCTTGCAAGCTTTGGGCGAAGCACCGCCGATGCTGGCAACGATTGCATCGCAAGTCAGGCGACGCCTGAATGATCCCGCGTCGCTATCCGAGGTTGATCGAAATGACGCGAACCCCTTTACGCACAACTGTTTTGCGTAACGAGTAACTTTCGCAATGCTTCGTCAACCGCTACTCTGCTTTGTTTTAGCGCGGTGCATGCTTGGCAATTCGGTCGGAGCATCTATACCTATCAATGGCATTACTCGGTTCAAGGAAACAGCATGGTACGGGCTAACGGGATACTCGCGTCAGACGCAGCATCTTCGGCCGTGGGTGACGATTCGATATACGAAAAGGTGACGCGGCGTATCGTACCGTTATTGTTCATGTGCTATGTGGTTGCCTATCTCGACCGCGTCAACGTCGGCTTTGCGAAGATCCAGATGCTCGCGGATCTGAAGTTTAGCGAAACGGTTTATGGGCTGGGCGCCGGAATTTTCTTTCTCGGATATTTCCTTTTCGAGGTGCCGAGCAACATACTGTTGCATCGCGTCGGCGCGCGACTCTGGATTGCGCGTGTGATGATCACCTGGTCGATCGTCTCGGCAGTGACCCTGTTCGTCAAAACGCCGACGATGTTCTACGCGCTGCGCTTCGTGTTGGGTCTCGCTGAAGCGGGGCTGTTCCCTGGCGTGATCCTGTATCTGACGTACTGGTACCCGGCGCGCCGGCGTGCAAACATCCTCGCGCTATTCATCACCGGAATCCCCATTGCTGGAGTGGTGGGTGCTCCCCTGTCCGGCTGGATCATGAATTCAGTTTCCGGCGCACACAATCTGGCCGGCTGGCAGTGGCTGTTCCTGATAGAAGCGATTCCATCACTGGTGATGGGGATTGTCGTGCTTCTCTTTCTGGATAACAACGTCGAGAGCGCACGCTGGCTCAGCGCCAATGAAAAAGCGCTGCTTGCGCGCAACCTGGCAGACGACCGCCAAGGCGCACAGTCGCACCGGATGCGCGACGGCTTCACCAACCCGCGTGTCTGGTTGATGTGCGTGCTGTATTTTTTCATCATGATGGGCTTATACGGCGTGGGGTTCTATTTGCCGACGCTGATCAGGAACACCGGCGTCAGCAATCCACTCAGCGTAGGGCTGCTTACCGCGCTGCCCTATGCCGTTGCGGTGGTTGCCATGCTGCTTGTGAGCCGCCACTCCGATGCACACCAGGAACGGCGTTGGCATATCACGATCCCGGCATTGGCAGGCACGCTAGGCTGGATCGCAAGCGCCGTATTCATGCACGAGGCAATGCTCGCCACAATCGCGCTTGCGGTAGCGACGGCAGCTGTGCTAGTCACCATGACACAGTTCTGGGTGCTGCCGACCGCAATGCTGACCGGTGCCGCGGCCGCTTCAGGAATCGCAGTGATCAATTCGGTGGGCAATCTTGCCGGGTTTGTCAGTCCGTACCTGATCGGTGGGATCATCGACGCGACTCATTCGACGCTGCTGGCCGTAGTGGCACTCGCAATCAGCATGTTTGTAGTAGGCGCGCTTGCCCTGACGCTGCCTAAGCGGATGGTCAACCGTTAAGCGCCAGAATGGACAGTTCGATGAAAACGCACACCCCCGGGCAGCAATCGGTTACCGCCTTCCTGGCGGTCGTCATGGCGTTCCTGATCAACATGATGGGGACCACCTTACCGACAGCGGTCTATCGATACTATCAACTGCAGTACGGCTTCACGGCAACCGTCATCACGGTGATCTACGCCTGCTATGCGATTGGTGTGCTCGGTGCGCTGCTAATCGTCGGCAACTGGTCGGATCAACTTGGCCGCCGGCGCATGCTGTTGGCCGGCTTATGTGCATCGGCGGCGGCGGCGGTCACGTTCCTGCTGAGCAACGGGCTGTCCGGTCTCATGCTGGCTCGACTGCTATCGGGCGTCTCGGCGGGGATCTTTACCGGAACTGCGACCGTCGCGGTGATTGAACTGGCGCCTCCGGCGTGGCGCAAGCACGCCACCCTCGCGGCGACCGCCTCCAACATGCTGGGTTTGGGCAGCGGCCCATTGTTGAGCGGCGTACTCGTCGAGCTTCTGCCACATCCAATGCAAACCCCTTACGTCGCGCATCTGCTGCTCGTGGTGCTTGCGATGCTCGGCGTATGGAGTGCGCCAGAAACAGCAAAGCTTCCGGAACGGGTGAAACTCAGAGTTCAAAGAATCTCGTTGCCCGCCGAGGTACGCGGCGTATTCATGCCAGCCGCGTTAGCCGGCTTTGCAGGTTTCGTCGTGGTGGGCTTCTTTGCGGCCGTCGCGCCGCAACTGATCCGGGTCGTGCTCGGCTATCACAGTGGCGTGGTGATCGGCGCGATTGTGTTTTTGCTGTTTGCATGTTCGGCGCTTGGGCAAATCGTAGAGACGCACATTGCGGCCCACTGGCGGCAGCCGCTCGGCTGTATCGGGTTGCTTGCCGGCTTGCTGGGCGTTGCACTGTGCGTCCCGGAACGCTCGCTGGCCGCGCTGCTGATGGGTACGGCGCTGGCTGGAATCGGACAAGGAATCAGCCTCCGTGCGGGACTGGGCGAACTGACGACAAAGAGCCCCCCACAACGCCGTGCCGAGGTGATATCGAGCTTTTTCGTCGTGCTTTATGTCGCAATCTCGCTTCCGGTGATCGGGCTAGGCGTCGCTGTGCAGGTCGCCGGCATTCAACGCGCCACCCTGCTCTTCGCCGGCTTGACAATCCCGCTTGTCCTGATCGCGCTGTTTCTCCTCGTGCGAGGCGAGCCTCGCGGGATTCCAAAGACCGGCACAGTGGGCGGTCAGCCGTGAAGCCGATAGCAAGGCGCCCAGCCCAACGGATGGACCGCACCATCAAGCACGTCGCCTCTCGCGCCATGTATATCACGTTCTTCTCGCCAAGTTCATTTCATTTCTTTAATCACATAGGATTACTGAACTAAATTCCACGTCTATCGAAATGATAGAAAATGGAGATTGGTGATTTCAACGCCTGAACCATAGGATAACGACGGTTTCCTCCTGACTCAGGCTTACGACATGAAATTACTGAAGACAAAGATCGCAGCGGGCATTTTCTCCATCGTTTCGGCCATCGGTATCGCTCAACCTGGACATGCCGAAGACATGTCGCGGGACAGTGGCGCGCCTATCGGCGACAACCAGAATTCCCAGACCGCGGGTCCTGACGGACCCGTCCTTCTGCAGGACTCGAATCTCATCGAGAAACTGCAGCGCTTCGATCGCGAGCGCATTCCGGAGCGCGTCGTCCATGCACGCGGCACCGGCCTCTTCGGCGAGTTCGTTCCCACCACCGACATCAGTTCGCTGACCACCGCGAAGGTGTTCACGCCAGGGACAAAGACCCCGGTCTTTGTTCGCTTCTCGACCGTGATGGGTTATCGCGGATCGCCCGAGCAAGCCCGCGACCCCCGCGGTTTCGCCATCAAGTTCTACACGCAGCAAGGTAACTGGGACATGGTCGGTATCAACTGGCCGGTCTTCTTCATCCGCGACGCGATCAAGTTCCCGGACTTCGTGCATGCGAACAAGCCGTCAGCTGTGACAGGTGTGCAGGATCCGAACCTGGCCTTTGACTTCTTCGCCCACACGCCGGAAGCAACGAACATGTTGACGCACCTCTACACCGATGAGGGGATGCCTGATTCATACCGCCACATGGACGGCTTTGGCGTGCATGCGTTTAAGTTCGTCAATGCCCAAGGGGAAGTTCACTACGTGAAATTCCATTGGAAGAGCCGTCAGGGTATTGAAGGCATTCGCCCCCAGGATATTCCGCATTCAATCGGTGCGGACTGGAATCTGATGACGGACGATCTGTATAACTCAGTGAAGGCACATTCGTATCCTCAGTGGGACCTCTACATCCAGGTGCTTTCGCCGAAGGATCTGAACAAGTTCGACTTCGATCCACTTGATGACACGAAGGAATGGCCGTCGACGATCCCAGAGGAGAAGGTCGGAACCATGACGCTCAACCGCATTCCGGACAACTACTTCGAATCCACGGAAGAGTCGGCGTTCGCACCGTCGCGCCTCGTGCCAGGAATCGAGCCTTCCGAGGACAAGATGCTGCAGGGACGCCTGTTTGCCTACGCCGACACGCAAATGTATCGCCTGGGAGCGAACTACAACGATCTGCCGATTAACCGTCCGCTCGCCCCGGTGAACAACAACAACCAGGACGGCAAGATGAACTACGGCGATCGCAAGGGTGAAGTGAACTACGAGCCCTCCAGCGTCGGCGAAATCTCCCAGCAGGCCAGGTACAAGTACGTGCAGACGCCGGTCAGTGGCACGACCCAGCAAACGGCGATCCACAAGACACTCGATTTCCGTCAGGCTGGAGAGTACTACCGGAGCTTGTCCGACACCGACAAGGCGGACCTGATCACTGCATTGTCGGGCGACCTTGGCCGCGTGACCAACGACACGAACAAGTACACGATGCTGTCGTACTTCTATAAGGCCGATTCGGACTACGGTGCTCGCCTTGCGCGCGCAACGAACGCGGACGTGGCCCGCGTGCGCGATCTCGCGTCCCATCTGAGCGATAACTGAGGCGTACCGGGCCTGCGCGAGCAGGCTTCCGCTTCCTGAATATGATTCCCGATGGAGAATGCAATGCGAGGTTTTTCTACCGTGCAGCGGATGGTTCGCACCGCAGCGGTTGCAGCCATAGCCGTGCTGTTGATGGCCAGTTGTGCGCAGCACATGTATCTGTCGGGAACGTACTCGGGCGCAGCTGACGCGCCAAGGTATACCGACGACTGGTTTGCCGCTGCGCGTGCCGGGCGTACCGATATCGTGCAGTTGTTGGTCGACGCCCATTTTCCCCTCGAGACGAAGACGTCTGAGGGCTACACGGCGCTCATTCTCAGCGCTTATGACAATCATCCGGACACGCTAAAGGCGCTGCTCGCTGCGGGTGCCAATGCATGCGCTGCCGATCAGCACGGCAATACGGCTCTCATGGGCGCGCTTTTTAAAGGGGAGACGAACATTGCGAACATGCTGATCGACACGCATTGCAATATCGATCAAACCAACAACGCAGGGGAAACGGCACTTTCGTTTGCCGCGCTGTTCGGCCGCCTCGATATGATTCCGGTGCTCGTGGCACACGGCGCGAACGTCAACCACGTCGATGCGCGCGGAGGGACCGCGCTGCAAATGGCCCTCGCGCAACGCAACACGTCTGCAGCGGACGCACTACGCCTGGCGGGCGCGATACAATGAACGCACTTGCCGTACCGGAGCGCGTCGCGTGGCGCAGTGCCAGCGAACCGCGCCCGTTTCTTCGCGCCGCGCAGTGGCAGCGAACCGAGCCCGTTTCAGCAAATTAGATTTGCACCAGAAACAATGGACTATTTTTCGGCGGTACACGCTTTCGTTCGTGCAGCGGAACTGCAGAGCTTCAGCAAAGCTGCACGTGAGATGACGGTCAAGACCTCAACCATCTCGCGGTATGTGAGCGACCTTGAAAAAGATCTTGGCATCGCCCTCTTCAATCGCTCGACACGGGGTCTCGTGCTGACAGAGGGCGGCAGGGTGTTTCGTGAGCGCGCGATCCTGGCACTCGAGGCACTCGATGACGCCAGGCAGGCCACGTCGTCCCTGAATAGCACGCCGCAGGGCCTGCTGCGCGTGACGATGCCATCCGCATTCGGGCGCCGGCACGTCGTGCCGCACCTTCCAGCATTCATGACCCGGTACCCGGACATTGACCTCGACCTCGTGCTGACCGGCGAGACCCTGAACATGATTGATGCTGGGATTGACTTAGCCATTCGCATCGGCGTCTTGTCCGACTCATCATTAATGGCCAGACGTCTCGCACCCCATCGGCGCATCGTCTGCGGCAGTCCGAAATATTTCGATCGAAACGGTATGCCGTCTGTCCCTGCTGATCTTGAGGCTCATGAATCACTGCGCCTGTCGCTGCCGCCCGCTGACAAGTGGTTTCTCACCCGCGCGGGAAATCCCAAAGCTGCCTTGGAGCAGACACTCATCGGATTGAAAGGCCGGTTGCGTGGAAACGACTCCGAGGCTGTGCTCGACCTCGCGCTTTCGGGATGCGGTATCGCCCTCCTGCCGACCTGGCTCGCGGGCACAGCCCTACGCGAAGGGCACCTGATCCACGCCCTCCCCGAATGGGAAGCACGCACAGGCAAGGCCGAACCAGCTATCTGGGCGGTTTATCCGCCGAAGAAGATCGTGTCGTCGAAGGTGCGTTCGTTTGTCGACTTCTATGCAGAGGTGATCGGCGAGCCGCCGTACTGGGACGACGGACTCGCACTGGAGCTTCAGCCTTAACGCGCGAAGCGGATGTCGAGCGTGCGCAGCCAGGTCTGCAAGCCGGCATCCTGGATCGGAATCACATAAGCGTTTTCGTTCGTTTCATTGAAATGCGCATGCCAGTATCCCGGCGGCGTGACAAACGCCATCCCCGCTTCCCAATCGACGCGTGTCGGATCCGCGATATTGCCGTTCTCGTCCAGTTCGGTACCCACCAGCGTATAGACGCCGGGGGCGCCCCCAGCGATGAAGTCGAGTGCGATCGACTGGTGGCGGTGCGGCTTCTGAATCGAGTTGGGCGGAACTATGCCGAACATGGCCCACAGCACGTGCGTGACCGTCCGCGTTTGCGGGAAGTTGACATTGCCCATCAGCACGCTGATGCGGTTGCGGCGCCCCGCATTGGCTTCTTCTGCGACCTTGCGCAATTCCGCCTGCGCCTGGGCGGCCGGATAGAGCGTCGGCGCAAAGCGCGCCTGGACGCCGGTCGTACCCAGATAGGTGAGCAGCGGGGCGTCGTTGACGTAATAGAGCGTGGCCGTCGCGTTGGCGGACAGCACAGTGTCATCGCCACCCGGCAGCGTGAAGAAATCGCCCTTCGCAAACGGGAAGCGGGTCTCGCCCTGCGTCACGCTGCCCGTCCCGCTGATGACGTAGCAAAGCTGCGAGGTGGCGTTCGGGGCGAGCGTCAATGCGTCGCCTGCGTTGATGCGCAGGAAATTGGCGCTCAAGCCTGGACCGGTCGCAGGACTGGGGCAACCCAGTTCCGCGGAAAGGTCGAGCGGCACGACTCGAGTGGCGCCCTCTGCGTACAGCGAAGGCGGGAAATTGCGGAATGGCACGCGCGAGATCAGCTTCGCGCCAATCGGATTGGCTGATGACGTGTACTCGAAGTATTCGGCGTCCTGGTTTGCGGCTGCGGTTTCGACAAGGTCCGGTGAGAGCGTTTTGGTTAACATGGTCTGCTCCTAAAAAGTGAGGGAAGCTTCGCGCAGGTCCGATCGAAGCGATGTGACGTGCGTTCGAGAGCTGGTCTGACTATAGGTGCGGGGCGCTGACGGCAGAAGTGCCCGGCATCGATATCACCTTTGCACAAAAGGGTGTGCCCTGCGTCCGCTTCCGCGATACACCTGCGACCCGTCCGTGGTGCACGGCGGAAACGGGGAGCCGAATCGCGGGCGGCACATCCCCTTTTTAGAAACGATCTTTTGCGCATCGGGATCTTCATCCCCTTCTTAGGATCCTTTAGTGTGATTGGACATCCCTCGGATGTCGACGAATCGGTTAGCCCTGTCCGTTCCGCGACGCTCATAACGTCCGTGACAAATCACTACTCAAGGAAAAGTTCTCCATGGAACCCATTGATCTGAACCGCCGCCTGATTCTGCTGACGTCCATGGTCAGCGCATTCGCACCTGAGATGGCGCATGCCAGTCCGATCGACGCCCATGAGACATTCGTGCTGCCGCGAGAACAGATCACTTTCAAGCCGTGGACAGCCGGCCCGCCACACAGCGGCGAGATCACGCCATGGACGCAAAAGATAACTTTGGTCAGCGTGAGCGGTTTGCGGGGATCCGGGCAGGCGGGGCGGCCCTCCGCTTCCGCCGGCTGGTCGCGTGGCGGTGGGAATCGAATGGCGAATGGTGATGCGGTCATCGGCGACCACCACCTCCTTCACGAGCAGTCTCGTGATGCGCTGGCGGTCCTGAACATCGAGGGTCGCGGCACTGCTATGCAAGCGCCCCAGGAACGCCGTTAGCGTTTCCGCCAGGCGTAGGTAAGCCGCCTGGTCGACCAACCGGGCACTGAGCCCGCGCAACTCCTCCTGAAGACTCTGCTCGCGTTGCCGCAGCGCAGGCATGCGCCGCCGCAACTCGTTCAGAGAAAGCAGGTCCTCCTGGTAAGCGGTGAGCAACCGGTCCATACGTTTCTGCGCTTGCGCCAGATCCTGCGTGACGCGGTCCTGCTGCCGCCTGGCCGGACTTGAATTACGCGCTGTCTCAAGGCGCCGGTCCAATTCGGTCTGGATGAGCGCGGGATCCTCCAGCAGGCGCACAACTTCGGACCACACGATGTGCTCCAGCAGATCCAGCCGGATGGGGCGCTGCTCACACCTGGCGTGGCCGTCGTAGCGCCAGGCGTCAGCGCCCAGGCAGCGGTAGTAGGAGATCTTGCGCGCGCTACTGCGTGTCGAGGTCCGGTACAAGGCGTAGCCGCACTGGCGGCAGTGCACCAGGCCCTGGAGAATGCTGGGTTCGAGCGTTCGACGCGAAGCGTGCTTCCTGTTGCTTTCCAGGCGCTCCTGCGCCAGGGCGAACGTATCCGGGTCGATCAAGGCAGGAACCGGAATTTCGATCCATTGATCACGCGGCAGTTCGTGACTGGCACTGTTGCGGGCCGGCAGGCCGCCGCGCTGGCGCAACGTCCGGTTGTTGGTGCGTTCCCGCGTGGCCAGTTGGGTCTTGCCGAAGCAGGCGATACCTCGATAGGCAGGATTGCGAAGGATGGCCCAGACAGTGGAGTGCTCCCAGCATGCCGCACCCTTCCTGGTGGGAACGCCCAGTTCGCTCAACCGGCGGGCGATCGCATTGATGCTTAAACCGGCCACCGTGTACAGCTCGTAGACCTGGCGGACTACCTGCGCCTCAGCGTCGATCACCGCATAGCCCGCTGCCTGCTCGTCACTCTTGCGTTCGTAGCGGTAACCGTAGGGCGCGCCACTCAGCACGCTGACCTCGCCTTGCTTCGCACGGTGCCGCTTGCCTCGCCGCGAGCGCTCGAGGATCTGGGCCCGTTCGTACTCGGCGATCATGCCCTGGAACTGCAACAGCAATTGATCTTCCGGCGTACCCGAGTGCGGCGCCTTGATGAATACCATCGCCACACCGTGGCGGGCCAATTCCTCAATGAGCAGAACCTGGTAAGCATATTTGCGGCTCAGGCGATCGGGGGCGAGCGCCAGCACCGCCTGAATCTCACCGCCCGCCGCCAGGTCACGCACCCGCTCCAGTCCGGGCCTCACCAGGCTTGCGCCGCTGTAGCCTTCGTCCTGGAAGACCCACTCATCCGGAACGCTGTAGCCTTCGCTTCGGGCAAACTCCACCAGCGCCGCCGTCTGACTGGCGATGGTCTTCTCCTCCCTCTGTTGATCGGACGACACCCGGGCGTAGATCGCGGCAACCTTCATCAGTCTCTCCACTCAGTCCAGTTTGCTCGCCCGCGCGGCGGACGCGATCCGGCACCAGGATGTCATAGGCCTGCTCGAGCTTCCTTGCCAGCAGGCGGTCAAACGTATATTCCAGGTCAACGTGCCGACTGCGTGGACGTCGATCAGCCACGCCCGCCTGCCGTCGCTAGCAAAGCACAGACGGCACGCGTGAGCGTCTCGCCCATGGTTAAGTCATGGGCCTGCGCGTACGCCCGCAATGTGACAGCAACGGCCGCAGGAACCTTGAGCGTGATGGGAATGGTGGGCTCCGCCACGGCTACCGGAGACGACATGTGCTGCGCCTCTCGCAGGTAACGGTAGGCCTGGCGCCGCGAAATCCTGTGCTGCCCGGCCATGGCTTCGGCGGCCTCGTTGAGGCTGCGACCGTCGGCAAGCAGATGAAAGGCGGCATTCAAACGCTGAGCCCTTTCGGAGAGAGTTGAGCGCGACATATGACATTTTTATATTACTTCTTGTGACGCAAATCAAGGACTGAATCGGAGCGGCACAACGGAATCTGCCGCTCAAACTCAAAGTTATCTTTTGCGTCCATGGCGTGAG
>NZ_JAMFSB010000196.1 GCF_026225065.1 Paraburkholderia sp.
AACGGCTCGGGTGACTACGCGATTGCGTTCTCGACGTCGCCTGCAGTGCGCCGCACGCCGGAGCGGCGCAAGGCGGCCGGCACGCTCGAAGATCTCGCCAACGACGCGATGTCGCCGCTGTTCCAGGTGGTTTCGGAGGCGACAGAAGAGGCCGTGTATAACGCGATGCTGCAGGCTGTCACCACGACGGGCGTCGACGGACATAGGCTGGAGGCGATCACGCCTGCTGCGGTGCAACGGATTATCGACCGGCACGCTTTGGGTGTCTGAATAGCGTGATGCGCGAACGTATCGCGGATGCGCGTGTAAGCAGAACGTCAACTTTCACGCGTGCCGGTCAAGTAATCGTTGCGCCTCAAGTGGCCTAAACGACCTTCCGGGGCGCTTTTTGCGTCATTTCGCCGGTCTTCGCCGTTCTCGGGACAAACAGCCATTGCCAGCGCGCGCGGCGTGTTTTACCTTTGTGCGGATCATCATTTGCCCGCCGTGTCATGTTCGTTCCTACCGAAGCACCGTCGCCGTTCCAGTTACGCAAGGCCAGCATGGACGATTTCGCGTTCGCCGAAGCGCTAACGCGCAACAACATGGGCGGCTACTACAAACGGCACCACCTCGTCTGGCGCAGCGATCTTTTTCTTGGAAGCTGGCGCGAGTCGGAAAACCACATTCTCGAAGTGGATGGTCACGCAGCCGGCGTGCTGCGCATCACGGAGGAGGGCGACTCGCTGCACATCCGTGATGTGCAGATCGCCGATGGCTACCGGCGCCGCGGCGCGGGCACCTATATGCTCGAAATCTCGCATCAATGGGCGCGTGAGCGCGGTCTGCGCGAGCTGCAACTGCGGGTGTTCGTCGACAATCCCGCTGCGCGGCTTTATCTGCGCATGGGGTACAAGCTTGCCGGGCCGCGCCTCGCGCAACTCGGCGCGATTCGCCATCTGGCGCGGCGCGTGTAGCGGACGGCGTTGCCTAGAGCGCTGGCTAGCGTACCGCTTAACGTGCCGCTCTGTTCGCGTAGCGGGGCATCCAGTCAGCGCTCGTCAACGATCAAACTCCGGCGCATCCGCCATCAGCGCACCATCCGGCAAGTCATCCTCAGTGGCCTGCGCACCTCGCTCGCTCTCGACGCGTTCCGAGCCCCGCTCCATGAATGCACGCGGACTCCTGCCGAACGCGCGCCGGAACATCGCCGAAAAGGCGCTCTGGCTCTGATAGCCCAACTCCTGCGCGACATGCGCGAGCGGCCTGCCTTGGCTCAACAGCGGAATCGCGCGCGCGAGCAGCGCCTGCTGACGCCACTGCGAAAAGCTGACGCCCAGTTCCTGGCGAAACAGCCGCGCAATCGTGCGGGTGCTCGCGCCGACGCTCGCCGCCCACTGCTCGAGCGAATCCGTATTGGCGGGGTTGGCAATCACCGCTTCGCACAGCGCGCGCAGGCGCTTTTCGTTGGGCATCGGCACAGAGAGCGGCAACGGTTCGGAGCGGGTCAGCTCGTCGAGCGCCAGAGCTCCGAGCACCTGTTCGCGGGCGGCCGGGAGGTCGGGTTCGTCGAGCGCGGCGATCACCTCGCGCAGCAGATTCGACACCTCGACGACACGGCATGCGTCGAGTCCCGGCGGCGCCGCGTGTTCGTCGATATACAGCGTCCGCAAGAACGCCTCCTCGACGATGACCACTTCATGCGTCACATGCGGCGGCATCCAGATGGCGCGCGACGGCGGCACCATCCAGGTAGTGCCCTGCGTACCGACGCGCAGCACGCCGCGCGACGCATACGCAACCTGAGCCCATGCATGGGTATGACGGGCGATGTGCACGCCGGCCGCCATTGGCCGCGAGCGCACGCGGATCGGATGGGTGCGGGTTGGCGCGAACTCCGGCGGAATATCGGAGAACTCGACCTGAGTCGAAAGTGGGAGAGCGTCTGATGCATTCATGACGGCGACACCGGGTGGAACCCAAAGCGGATGTTGGCTCCCATTGTAGGGCGTTGCGCGGCAAGACTCCTAAGCCGTTATTTTCGCGGACCGCTGGCGACGATCGCGGGGGCATAATGCATCCGATTCGTTTCGCCGGGAGGAGAAACGGATCAGTGAACCCGGATCCATCCAATAGATGAGGACCCCCTACGATGCAGAAGGTTTTCGTGTACGGCACCTTGCGGGCCGGCGAGATCAACGACATTAGCCAGGCCGCCGCCCGGCACGACATCGCTGAACCCATGCTGCTTGGCACGGCCACGGTGCGTGGCCACCTGTTCGACTTCGGCGCCTACCCAGGGCTCGTGCCCGACGAGGCGGGGCCGCCTGTGAGCGGAGATGTCTATGAAATCGATCCGGATCTGGTCGCCGTGCTCGACGAAATCGAGGAGATTTATCCGGGCGTCGAAGGCCTGTTCGTAGCGCGCGAGGTGACAGTCGAAGTGGACGGCATGCCGCTCCTGTGCCGCTACTATCCGGTCACGGAAAAAGCAGTGAAGGGCTTGTCCGAGATTCGTTCGGGTGACTGGATTGCGTATCGCCGCTCGCGCTAGAACGCTCGTGACCGTCGCATTAACCACGACAAAAAAACGGCCCGGCAAGCCTGCGCCTGCTGGGCCGTCCGGTCGGTCAGCCTTGCGAACCACGTCGCTGCGTTGGGCAGCAGCGCGGCCTGGAAACGTACTTCAGATCTCTTCGTACAGCGGCAGCGTCAGGAAGTCGGTGAACTGCTCCGAGGTCGACATCTCTTCGAAGATTTCCGCCGCGCGGTCGTACGGTTTCGTATCGCCGCCGACCGACTGCTTCACCTTCTCGAGTTCCTGCTTCGACAACTCGCGCACCAGTTCCGCGGTGACCTTGCGGCCATCGTCGAGCGCGCCCTTCGGCGAGCGGATCCATTGCCACACCTGCGAGCGCGAAATTTCCGCGGTGGCGGCGTCTTCCATCAGGTTGTGGATCGGCACGCAGCCATTGCCCGCGAGCCATGAACCGAGGTAGTGAATCCCCACGTTGATGTTGTTGCGCAGACCCGCCTCCGTAATCGGCGCTTCCGGACGGAAGTCGGTCAGATCTTTCGCGCTCACTTCGACGTCGGTGCGTTGCTTGCCGATCTGGTTCGGCTGGTCGCCGAGCACCTTGACGAACTCTTCCATCGCGATCGGCACGAGACCCGGGTGGGCGACCCAGCCGCCGTCGTAACCGTCGCCGGCATCGCGTGCCTTGTCCGAGCGCACGCCGCCCATGGCCTTATCGTTTGCAGCCGGATCGTTCTTGATCGGAATCAGCGCGCTCATGCCGCCGATGGCTGGCGCGTTGCGGCGGTGGCAGGTCTTCAGCAACAGCAGCGCGTAAGCACGCATGAACGGCGACGTCATCGTGATCTGCGAGCGGTCGGCGAGGCAGAAGTCGCGGTCGCTCTTGAACTTCTTGATGGCCGAAAATATGTAGTCCCAACGGCCGGCGTTCAGGCCCGAGCTGTGTTCACGCAGTTCGTACAGAATCTCGTCCATTTCGAATGCGGCGAGGATCGTTTCGATCAGCACGGTGGCGCGGATCGTCCCGCCCGGCACGCCGACCGCTTCCTGTGCCGCGACGAAGATCTCGTTCCACAGACGCGCTTCGAGATGGCTCTCCATCTTCGGCAGATAGAAGTAGGGGCCCGAGCCGCGTGCGACCAGTTCCTTCGCGTTGTGGAACAGGAACAGCGCGAAATCGAAAATGCCGCCCGAGACGCGCTCGCCATCGACTTTCACATGCTTCTCGTCGAGGTGCCAGCCGCGCGGACGCACGATCAGCGTCGCAACCTTGTCGTTGAGCTTGTACGACTTGCCGTTCTGTTCGAGCGAGATGGTCCGGCGCACCGCGTCCTTCAGATTGATGTGGCCGGTAATCTGGTTATCCCAGCTCGGCGCGTTCGAATCTTCGAAGTCGGTCATGTACGAGTCCGCGCCGGAATTCAGCGCGTTGATGATCATCTTGCGCTCGACGGGCCCGGTGATTTCCACGCGGCGGCATTGCAGATCCTGCGGCAGCGGCGCGATCTTCCAGTCGCCTTCGCGGATGCTCTTGGTCTCGGCGAGGAAGTCGGGACGCTCGCCGGCATCGAGCCGTTTCGTGCGTTCGACGCGCGCTTTCAGCAGCGCCTGGCGACGCGGCTCGAATGTGCGATGCAGCGCGGCGACGAGTTCGAGCGCTTCGCGGGTGAGGATCGTTTCATAGCCGGGCTTGATGTCGCCGGTGATTTCCATGCCCTGCGGCAACTGCGATGAAAGCGGGTTCGCCATGTTTTTTCCTTGGTCGGTCAGATTGCAAAGCTGCAAATTTTCAAATGCGGTGGAGGCGCTGTTGAAATGCGGTTGGGATGCGCCACGTTGCGTCGAACTGCGTTGCGGGCGTCCGGTACGTTTGCGGTTGCCGTCATGCGCCAGGGCTGTGGCGCGTACGGCTGCGGCTTCCGTCGGGTGCTGCGAGGGTTTGCAAAAAGGCGAGCAGGTCGTTCATGCTCCCGCCCGTGCCATGTGGCGTGACGCCTAGCTCTTCAGCGGGGACGCCCTGCCGGTTAAGCCAGAAAGTGGTATAGCCGAACCAGTTCGCGCCGGCCGCGTCCCAGCCGTTCGACGAGACGAACACGATCTCGCCCGGCTCGACGCCGAATGCCTGCGTGCCGAGTGTGTAGGCGGCCGATGCCGGTTTATAGGCGCGGACGGTGTCGACTGAGAGGATGTGGTCGAACAGTCCGCTCATGCCGGCACTCTTGACGGCGATGTCGAGCATCTGCGGATTGCCATTGGACAGAATGGCGAGGCCGAGCGGGGCTGACTGAGATTTAGCGCCTGGGGTGT
>NZ_JAMFSB010000197.1 GCF_026225065.1 Paraburkholderia sp.
GCGTCATCGATCGTGACCGTTGTGTCCGCAACCAGGATCGGCGCAGACATATGACCGCCCGCGACGAGCCGCGCACGCGCTGCCTGCGCTTTGGCCTGGCACACGCGCACCACGTAGTCGTGCGCGAGCTCGCCCGGCAACTCGGCCTCAAGAGCTTCGGCGTCTTCGTCAGGTCGTGGCAGCAACAATTCGTAGCGCACGCCGAGCTGTTGCAGCAGTTCCTGGCGGCGTGGACTTTGAGAGGCAAGGTAGACGAACGGATTCAATGCAGCAGCAGGCGTTGCCATAGAGGGTCTCGGTTAGGCGTGGGCGTGAAGGTCGCGCGTGAACAGGGTACGGCATACGCGAAACGCGCGCATTCACCGGGCACATCACAGGCACATTCGGAAAAGCGCGTATGACCACGGCGTGCAGGCGCCTCATACGCAATACGCGAGCGACTAAACAAAAGGTGCGCCCGGTGTCCAGGCAGCCGTAGGCGCTTCCTTAGTCGCTCACACGCGGTGATAGGGGTGATTTTGCGTGATGGTCCACGCGCGGTAAAGCTGTTCGGCAAGCAGTACGCGCACCATGGCGTGCGGCAGCGTCAGGCTGGAGACGCGCAGCAGCATGTCGGCGCGCGCCTTGAGATCAGGGTCGAGTCCGTCGGCCCCGCCGATCAGGAACGCCACGTCGCGTCCGTCCTGCTGCCAGCCGGGCAGGGCGGCGGCGAGCTGCATGGTGGTCCAGTCCTTGCCGCGTTCGTCGAGCGCGACAATGCGCGCGTTCTTCGGCAACGCGGCTTCGATCTTCAACCGCTCCGCAGCCATCACGCTCTCGGCGGGACGCCCCGACGATCGCTGCTCGGGCTTGATCTCGCGCAGTTCGATACGCAGTTCGGGCGGCATGCGCTTCGCGTACTCGTCGAAGCCGCTGGCGATCCAGTCCGGCATCTTGTGGCCGACGGCGAGGATGTGCAGCTTCATTACGGATGCAATCGCGGATGTAATCGCTGACGGACGGTCAACGTTACGTACAGCAAACCGCTCTCGTGCTCATTCACGCGCTTATCGACGGCGTGCCGGCGCTTTGCGCGCAGGCTTGGCGGCCGGTTCGTCCTCTTCGTCTTCATCGAGCGGCTCGCTGGCGCTGGCGCCGCCGAACGGGCTGGAACTCGTCAGCTTGATGCGCACAGGCTTGTCGCCCCAGATTTCTTCAAGGTTGTAGTACTGGCGCAGCGCCGGTTGCAGGATGTGCACGACTGCGTCGCCGCAATCGACCAGCACCCATTCGCCCACGTCTTCACCTTCCGTGCTGATGACCTCGCCGCCGTTTTCCTTGACCTTTTCGCGCACGCTGGAGGCGAGCGCCTTGGTCTGACGGTTTGAGGTGCCGGAGGCGACGATCACGCGGTCGAACAGGCTGGTCAGGTGGCTGGTGCTGAACACCTTGATGTCTTGCGCTTTCACGTCTTCGAGGGCGTCGACGATCGTGCGTTGTAGTTTGCGAATATCCATAGGGTTACCGGTGGTACAGATGATGTTGAAGAATATAGTCCCACACCGCAGTGGGGACATGGCTCGCGGCCTCGTTCTGTTGCTGGCCGCCGGCATGCTGAGCTAGACGTTCGCGCAGATGCGCGCGGATATCGGTGGCCGAAACGTCGAAGGCCAGCGTGGTATCGATCAGCAGATGACCACTAGATGTTGCTTGCAGCACGCTGGCGTCAGCCTGGCGTACGGCGATTTCGGCGGCGACGGGCGGCGGGATCGAGGCGAGCTCGAAGCCTGGGCGGGTCGACGCGCAGATATGCGCGAACTCGAACAAACGGCGCCAATCGCGCCAGGTGTCGAGCCGCACGAGCTGGTCGGCGCCGATCAGCAGCGATAGCGATGCCTGCGGACCTACCTTCTCGCGCCAGCGTTGCAGCGTCTCCACGGTGTACGTGGGGCCGTCGTGTTCGATCTCGTCGGTGGCGACGCTCACCTTCACGCCCGGCAGCTCCAGCGAGCCAGCTGCGGCCCGGGTCATCGCCAGACGGTCGGCAGCCGGCGAGACGTCCGGCTTCTGCCAGGGCTGGCCGGCTGGCAGCAGCACCAGCTCGGTGAGCTGCAGCACCTCGGCAAAACGGCGCGCAAGCGCCAGATGGCCGTCGTGGATCGGGTCGAAGGTGCCGCCCAGCAGGCCGATCCGGCGGGGCAGGGCAACGGGGTGAGCGTTCGCGTTCAGGTGAAAATCCTTTGTCGTGACGGCGCCAGCGCGCGGCGAGGCTGGCGGGTGGCCAAGGCCTTCTCAGCGGCCTTTAGTACCCCTCAGTGCCCTTTAAACCCACTCGCGCGGCACGAGAAAATCGCTGTAAAGGCGTGCTTCGGGCGTGCCGGGCTCCGGCTGCCAGTTATAGCGCCAGTTCACCACAGGCGGCATCGACATCAGGATCGACTCGGTGCGTCCGCCGCTCTGCAGTCCAAACAGTGTGCCACGGTCGAAGACCAGGTTGAACTCAACATAGCGGCCACGCCGGTACGCCTGGAAATCGCGCTCGGCCTCGCCGTAGGATATGTTGCGGCGCTTTTCGATGATCGGCAGGTACGCTTTGAGGAACCCGTCACCCACGCTTTTCAGCATCGCGAACGATTGTTCGAAGCCCGGCTCCGAGAAATCGTCGAAGAAAATCCCGCCGATGCCACGCGCTTCATTGCGGTGCTTGAGGAAGAAATACTCGTCGCACCAGCGCTTGAAGTGCGGATACAGCTCGGCGCCGTAAGGCTGCAGCGCGTCGCGGCAGACGCCGTGGAAATGTTGCGCATCTTCCTCGAAGCCGTAGTACGGCGTCAGATCCATGCCTCCGCCGAACCAGAACACCGGCGCCTCGCCCACCTTGGTGGCGATCAGCAGGCGCACATTCATATGCACCGTTGGGCAGTACGGATTGTGCGGATGCAGCACGAGCGACACGCCCATCGCTTCGAAGCCGCGTCCGGCGAGTTGCGGGCGGGCGGCGCTCGCCGAGCCCGGCAGGGCGTCACCCGCGACATCGGAGAAGCCGATCCCGGCGCGCTCGAAGAACTGTCCACCTTCCAGAATCCGCGTGATGCCGCCCCCGCGCAGCTTCTCGCCGGGCGCGCGCTGCCAGGTGTCGGTGGCGAACGGGGTGCCGTCGAACTCGCCGAGCGTCTCGGCGATGTGCGTCTGCAGGCCTTGCAGCCAGCTGCGTACAGCCTGTACGTCGTAGTTCGAATCCGTCATGAATGCAGGTGCTGGGGCGGCGCGCAGGGCGCGCCGCGGGTTCGTCGGGTTGCGGTATGGCTCAACTATGTTTGCGGTTCAGCGCACGATAGCCGATATCGTGGCGATATTGCATGCCGTCGAACGAAATCTGGTTGATCGTCTCGTAGGCCACAGATTGCGCGCTGCGCACCGAATCCGCCAGCCCCACCACGCACAGCACACGGCCGCCCGAGGTGGTCAGCTTGCCATCGGCCAGCGTGGTGCCGGCATGAAACGTCACCGAATCGTCGGTCTCGGCTGGAATATCGCTGATCCGGTCACCCTTGCGCGGGCTGTCCGGATAGTTGTGCGCAGCCAACACCACGCCGAGCGCGGTGCGGCGGTCCCATTCCAGTTCGACTGTATCGAGCGTGCCGCCGATGGCCTGCTCCACTACCTTCGAGTAGTCGCCCTTCAGACGCGCCATGATCGGCTGCGTTTCGGGGTCGCCCATCCGGCAGTTGAATTCGAGCGTCTTCGGGTTGCCGTGCGCGTCGATCATCAGGCCCGCATACAGGAAACCGGTGAAGCGGATGCCTTCCTTCTCCATGCCCTGCACGGTGGGCAGGATGATTTCGCGCATCACGCGGGCGTGCAGTTGCGGTGTGACGATCGGGGCGGGCGAATAGGCGCCCATGCCGCCCGTGTTCGGGCCCTGATCGGCGTCGAGCAGCCGTTTGTGGTCCTGGCTCGAGGCGAGCGGCAGCACATGCTTGCCGTCCACCATCACGATGAAGCTCGCCTCTTCGCCAGCGAGGAATTCTTCGATCACGACGCGCGCGCCGGCATCGCCGAGCTTGTTGTCGGACAGCATCATGTCGACTGCGGCGTGCGCTTCTTCTAGCGTCAGCGCGACCACCACACCCTTGCCGGCGGCGAGGCCGTCAGCCTTGATGACGATCGGCGCACCCTTGGTGTCGAGGTAGGCATGGGCGGCGGCGACATCTGCAAAGGTTTCGTATTCGGCCGTCGGGATCGCATGGCGCTTCATGAACGACTTGGCGAAGTCTTTCGAGCTTTCGAGCTGCGCAGCTTCCTTCGTGGGCCCGAAAATCTTCAGGCCGCGCGAGCGGAACAGATTGACGATGCCCGCTGCGAGCGGCCCTTCCGGCCCCACCAGCGTGAAGGCGATCTGTTCCTTCTCGACAAAATCGGCGAGCGCAGCCGGCTCGGTGATGTCGACGTTGCGCAGACGCTCGTCCTGGGCGGTGCCGCCGTTGCCAGGTGCCACGTAGACGAGCTGGACTCGCGGCGATTGCGCGAGCTTCCATGCGAGCGCGTGTTCGCGACCGCCGGACCCGACGACGAGTAACTTCATGTGATTCCCCGAAGACCTAAAAACCATGAACGACCGGTGCGTTGGCGGCGCCGGCCGTGAATATCCGCAAGGTTCGCACGAGGCGAACGGCTAACCTGTGACGCCGGCACAAAAAGACGCCAGACGTGCACCCGGTTTGCAAAAAGCATTGGCAAAGCAAAGACGGCAGACAGCGAGGGACAGCACCGGTAACGGACTTTATGCAAGACGCGTGTTACGGGCCGCGACAGCCTGCGGGCGCCGCGCCCACGTGGCGTCTATTCGTCGGCGATAGCGGCGTTTGTATAGACTTCCTGCACGTCGTCCAGATTTTCGAGTGCGTCGAGCAGCTTTTGCATCTTCACCGCGTCGTCGCCGGTGAACTCCACTTCCGTCTGAGGCTTCATCGTCACCTCAGCCAGCTCTGCCTTGAAGCCCGCGGCTTCGAGCGCAGTCTTCACCTTCGGGAAATCGTTCGGCGGGCACAACACCTCGATGCTGCCGTCCTCGTTCGTCACCACGTCGTCGGCGCCGGCTTCGAGGGCTGCTTCCATCAGCTTGTCTTCGGGCGTGCCCGGCGCGAACAGAAACTGGCCGACGTGATCGAACATGAACGCCACCGAGCCGTCCGTGCCCATGTTGCCGCCGTTCTTCGAGAACGCGTGACGCACTTCCGCGACGGTGCGGATACGGTTGTCCGTCATGGTGTCGACGATCACCGCCGCGCCGCCGATGCCGTAGCCTTCATAGCGGATTTCTTCGTAGGTTGCGCCGTCGACGCCGCCAACGCCACGCTGAATGGCGCGATTGACGTTGTCTTTCGGCATGTTGGCGTCATACGCCTTTTCGACGGCGAGTCGCAGACGTGGGTTCGTGTCGATTTCGCCTCCGCCCATGCGGGCGGCAACCTGAATTTCCTTGATGAGCCGCGTCCAGATCTTGCCGCGCTTGGCATCGGTCGCTGCTTTTTTATGCTTGATGTTGGCCCATTTCGAATGACCCGCCATACCTTTCTCCGTCGCGCGCGCCAGTGGGGCGCACGCATAGTGCAATTGTCGTTGCGATGTCGGGCGCTTGGGAAGGCGCGCCTCGATGTCAAACCGCGCTGCCGGACCGCGATGTCCGACCCATTTCATCTTGAACCTGAAGCGCCCGGCAATCGGACCGGACCGGTCTGAACTGGGTCCCGCGGACCCCGCAAAGGCGCGATGCGCCGGGCGATTGTGCAAGTTGAGCCGCTTGATGAGCGGATGCGAATTTTATCATGCCGCGGGGGTGCGGCAGAGGGGAGGCGACGCGAAAGAGCGTGCCTGTTGAGGTTGCAGCGCCAATTTAGCGTCGCTGCGACTCTTTCAAACTCAATTCTTCGTCCCAAACAACCGGTCACCCGCATCGCCCAGCCCCGGCACGATATACGCGTGTTCGTTCAGATGTGAATCGAGCGACGCCACGTAGAGTTTCACGTCCGCGTGCGCGTCCTGGAACACCTGCACGCCTTCCGGCGCGGCCACCAGCGCGAGGAACATGATGTTTTCGCCTGGCACGCCACGGCGCTTGAGCACATCCACGGCATGCACCGCCGAGTAGCCGGTCGCCACCATCGGATCGCACAGGATGAAAATCCGGTCTTCCAAGTCCGGCAGCCGCACCAGGTACTCGACCGGCCGGTGGTCGTCCGCACGGTACACGCCAATATGGCCGACGCGGGCCGACGGAATCAGCTCTAGCAGCCCGTCCGACATGCCGATCCCAGCCCGCAGCACCGGCACGATCGCCAGTTTCTTGCCGGCGATCACCGGTGCATCGATCTCGAGCAGCGGAGTGGTGACGCGGCGCGTGGTCATGGGCAGATTCCGGGTGATTTCATAGCCCATCAGCAGTGTGATCTCGCGCAGCAGCTCGCGGAAGGTGCGCGTCGAGGTGTCCCGGTCGCGCATGTGCGACAGCTTGTGCTGGATCAGCGGGTGATCGAGGATGAAAAGATTGGGGAAACGGCTGTCCTGTGTCATGGCGGGAGCGCTAGCGGCGGCAAGAGGAATCGATCGGCGGCCCGTTGACCGGCAGAACCGGCAGGCGGGCTCGCCACGCGCTGCAAGTTTACCGAAACTGCCGCCCGAAGATACCGGAGATTGTGGAGACCGTCGGCAGTCAGGCACCGTTTCTTCTAGAATCGGGGGAAACCGTCCGCGCGGGCGCAAGCGGCAGTCGTGGCGTTGCCCTTTCTGAGGCTACGCCGCGCAGTCATGGAAACAGGAAGAGATAGAGGAGGATGGGCGGATGGACATGGGAATCGCAGGACGCACCGCGCTGGTCTGCGCGGCAAGCAAGGGGCTCGGCCGCGGTTGCGCGGAAGCGCTGGCCGCCGAGGGCGTGAATCTGGTGATCGTCGCCCGCACGGCGGAAACGCTCGAGGCCACTGCCGCGGAGATCCGCGCCACAACCGGCGTCGAGGTCAAGACCGTGGCGTGCGACATCACCACGCCGGAAGGCCATGCGGCGGCGCTCGATGCATGTCCGGAACCGGACATCCTCGTGAACAACGCGGGTGGTCCGCCGCCGGGCGACTTCCGCAACTTCACGCACGATGACTGGATTCGCGCGCTCGAGGCCAACATGCTGACGCCGATCGAACTGATCCGCGCCACCATCGATCCCATGATCGCCCGCGGCTTCGGCCGGATCGTCAACATCACGAGTTCGGCGGTGAAGGCGCCGATCGACGTGCTGGGCCTCTCGAACGGCGCCCGCTCGGGCCTGACCGGTTTCGTCGCCGGCATCTCGCGCAAGGTGGCGCGCGACGGTGTGACGATCAACAATCTGCTGCCGGGAATGTTCGACACCGACCGCATTGCTACCACGATCAATGCCCAGGCGAAGGCGCAAAACGTCTCCGTCGACGAAGCGCGCAAGCAGCGCATGGCGTTGATTCCGGCGGGCCGTTTCGGCAATCGCGATGAATTCGGCCGAGCCTGCGCGTTTCTGTGCAGCGTACACGCGGGCTACATCACTGGGCAGAACTGGTTGCTGGATGGCGGCGCTTATCCGGGTACCTTCTGAGCGGACGCTGTTTCAGCGCCTCACCCCACCGTCACAACCACAACAACACATCTGGATCAGGAGACTTAGCACCTCATGACGACCCGCATCGCGCTGATTGCGCACGACCATAAAAAGGAAGCCATCGTCCAGCTTGCCGGCGAATACGTCGACACGCTGCGGCGTTGCGACATTGTTGCAACCGGCACGACCGGCTCGCGGATTGCGGACACGCACGGGCTGACGGTCGAGCGGATGCTGTCTGGCCCGCACGGCGGCGATCTGCAGATCGGTGCGCAACTCGCCGAGGGCCGCGTCGATATGGTGATCTTCCTGCGCGATCCGATGACGCCGCAGCCTCACGAACCGGATATCAACGCGCTGGTGCGCGCCTGCGACGTCCACAACGTGCCGTGCGCAACCAACATTTCGACGGCGCGGATGATTCTTGACGTCCTGACTTTGCGGCTCGCGGAGAAGGTCTGAGATTCACACATCGAATTCACTCATCACAGATAACTTGTATGTCGACAGGAAAGATCATGGTCAAGGCAATTCGTTTTGATAAGGCAGGCGGCCCCGAGGTGATGAAGTGGGTCGATGTCGAGGTAGGGGAGCCGGGTAACGGCGAGATCCGCATCAAGCAGCATGCAGTCGGCCTGAACTACATCGACGTCTATTTCCGCACCGGTTTGTACCCGTTGCCGCTGCCGGGCGGTCTCGGCATGGAAGCGGCGGGCGAGATCACGGCGGTGGGCGCGGGCGTGACGGATCTGAAGACTGGCGATCGGGTCGCGTATGTGGCTCGTCCGCCGGGCGCTTACACCCAGGAGCGCGTGTTGCCGGCGGTTCAGGTCGTCAAGCTGCCGGATGCGCTGAGCTACGAGCAGGGTGCTTCGGTGATGCTGCAGGGCCTGACCGCGCAGTACCTGCTGCGCCGAACCTATCCGGTGAAGGCGGGCGACACGATCCTGATCCAGGCGGCCGCGGGCGGCGTCGGCTTGCTGGCGTGCCAATGGGCAAAGGCGCTGGGCGCGACGGTGATCGGCACGGTCGGCTCGGACGAAAAGGCGGAGATCGCCAAAGCGCATGGTTGTGACCACACCATCGTGTACACGCGCGAGAACTTTACCAAGCGCGTACGCGAGATCACCAACGGCGCGGGCGTGCCGGTTGTCTACGATTCGATCGGCAAGGACACGTTTACGGCCTCGCTCGACTGCCTCGCACCGCTCGGCCTGTTCGTGAGCTTCGGCAATGCATCGGGTCCGCTTCCGCCGATCGATTCCTCCGAGTTCGCCGGACGCGGCTCGCTCTTCTTCACCCGGCCGACTTTGTTCACGTACATCGGCAAACGTAGCGACTACGAGGCGATGTCGGCGGAACTGTTCGACGTGCTGGTGTCGGGCAAGGTCAAGACCAGCATCAACCAGCGCTACCCGCTGTCCGAAGTCGGGAAGGCGCATACCGAACTGGAAAGCCGCCGCACCACCGGCTCGACGGTGTTGCTGCCGTAGCCGCAATGCCGCATCAAGGTGTAATAGCGGCGCCATAAAAATTCCGCGCTGCACCACGCTCCGCACGAGCGCGGTCTCTCCCCCGTAAAGCCAGCCCCCACGGGCTCCAGGCCGTTCCAGCCTCGCTGGAACGGCCTTTTTCGTTTACACATTTTTTACATCGCCCCTGCCATCTTTGACCAGGACTTTACGCCGATCGGCATAACGTTCTACCCATCCAAAGTCCGCTACTGGAGAACACAAATGGATGTGCTGTATGTCGGGGGGATGGTGCTATTTGCAGCGCTGACCTTTGCTTTGATTGCCGGCTGCGAGAAGTTGATGCAGTTCCGGCGTGGGCAGGGAGCGCGCTCATGACCTGGATTCTGTGGTTATCGGGCGCAGCCACTGCGCTGCTTTTCATATACCTGGTCTATGCGCTCCTGCGCGCGGAGGACATTGAATGAACTCGAACAATGTCCTGCAAACGGTCATTTATCTGGTCGTGCTGCTTGCACTCGCTGTACCGGTCTCGCGCTATATCACGCGCGTGATGGATGGCACCTCTCGCGTGGTCCGCTTCGGTGGTCCGCTCGAGCGCCTGCTGTATCGCATCGCTGGCGTCGATTCGTCGTCCGAGATGAGCTGGAAGCATTATGCGATCGCCACGATCGCGTTGAATGCGCTCGGCACGCTGTTCCTGTACGTGATCTTGCGCGTGCAGGGCTGGCTCCCAGGCAACCCGCAGGCGTTCGGTCCGATGTCGGTCGACAGCGCCTTCAATACGGCTGTCAGCTTCGTCACCAACACCAACTGGCAGGATTACACGCCTGAACAGACCACCGGCTATCTGACGCAGATGCTTGGCTTCACGGTGCAGAACTTCCTGTCCGCAGCCACCGCCATCGCCGTGGTGATCGCGCTGATTCGTGGCTTTGCCCGGCACACGGCGCAGACCATCGGTAACTTCTGGGTCGACATCACGCGGGCAACGCTGTACGTGCTTATGCCGATGGCGGCCATCATCGCCGGCTTGCTGATGAGCCAGGGCGTGATCCAGAACTTCAAGGCATATCAGGACGTGCCGACCCTGCAGACCACTACCTATGCCGCGCCGAAGCTCGACGCACAAGGCAACCCGGTGAAGGATGCGAAGGGTAATGCGGTGACGGTCGACACCAAGGTGACGACGCAGACTATCGCGATGGGCCCGGTGGCATCGCAGGAAGCGATCAAGATGCTCGGCACCAACGGTGGCGGCTTCTTCAACGCGAACTCGGCACACCCGTACGAAAACCCGACACCGTTCAGCAACTTCCTGCAGATCGTCGCGATCCTTATCATTCCCGCGGCGCTGGCCCTGGTGTTCGGACGAATGATCGCGGACCGCAGGCAGGGTATCGCCGTACTTGCGGTGATGACGATTGCCTTCACCGCCTGCGTGGTGGGTGAAATCAGCGCCGAGCAGGCTGGCAACCCGGCCTTTACCGCGCTGAATGTCGATCAGTCCGCCAATGCGCTGCAGTCGGGCGGCAACATGGAAGGCAAGGAAACGCGCTTCGGCATCGCGCAGTCGGGCATCTTTACGGTCGCCACGACGGCGGCGTCGTGCGGTGCGGTCGACAACACGCATGACTCGCTGACCCCGCTCGGTGGCCTCTACCCGATGCTGCTGATCCAGTTGGGCGAAGTGATCTTCGGTGGTGTGGGCTCCGGGATGTACGGGATGCTCGTGTTCGCGCTGCTCGCCGTGTTCGTGGCAGGCCTGATGATCGGTCGTACGCCTGAATATGTCGGCAAGAAGATTGAAGCGTATGAGATGAAGATGGTGTCGATCGTCGTGCTGCTCACGCCGCTGCTGGTGCTCGTGGGGACCTCGATCGCAGTGCTGAGCGATGCGGGCAAGGCAGGTATCGCCAACCCCGGGCCGCACGGCTTCTCCGAAATTCTCTATGCGTTCAGCTCGTCGGCGAACAACAACGGTAGCGCGTTCGCGGGGCTGTCGGTGAATACGCCGTTCTACAACTGGCTGACGGCGATCGCGATGTGGTTTGGCCGCTTCGGCACGATCGTGCCAGTGCTGGCCATCGCCGGCTCGCTGGCGGCGAAGAAACGGCTGGCCGTCACTGGCGGCACGCTGCCTACGCATGGTCCGCTGTTCGTGGTGCTGCTGCTTGGTACCGTGCTGCTCGTCGGCGCACTGACGTACGTGCCTGCGCTCGCTCTTGGCCCAGGCGTCGAACATCTGATGATGATCGCGGGCCATTGATCCGGGCAACCAGGAAAAAACGAGGCTTCAATGACTGAACATAATGCAACGCGGTCCATGTTCGATCCGGCGCTAGTGCGTCCGGCGATCGTGGACTCATTCAAGAAACTCACGCCACGCACCCAGTTTCGCAACCCGGTGATGTTTTGCGTGTATGTCGGCAGCATTTTGACGACGATCCTCTGGATCGCCGCGCTGGGCGGCCAGGCCGAAGCGCCTGCGGGGTTCATCCTCGCAGTGTCGCTGTGGCTGTGGTTCACGGTGCTCTTTGCCAACTTCGCGGAAGCGCTCGCTGAAGGCCGTTCCAAGGCCCAGGCTGCGTCGCTGCGCAGTGCGAAGAAAGACGTGATGGCCAAGAAGCTCAACGAGCCTCATCCGAAGTCGCCGATCCGCATCATGACGGCTTCCGATCTGCGCAAGGGCGACGTCGTACTGGTGGAAACCAACGACGTGATCCCAGCTGACGGCGAAGTGATCGAAGGTGTGGCGTCGGTGGACGAGTCGGCGATTACCGGCGAATCCGCGCCGGTGATCCGCGAATCGGGCGGCGACTTTTCGTCGGTGACGGGTGGCACACGCGTGCTGTCCGACTGGATCGTCGTGCGCGTCACGGCGAATCCGGGCGAAGCCTTCCTCGACCGCATGATTGCGATGGTCGAAGGCGCGAAGCGTCAAAAGACGCCGAACGAAATCGCACTGACGATTCTGCTGGTCGCGCTGACGATCGTGATGCTGCTCGCTACCGCGACGCTGCTGCCGTTCTCGATTTTCTCGGTCGAAGCCGCCAAGGCTGGCCATGTGGTGAGCGTCACCGCCCTCGTGGCACTGCTGGTGTGCCTGATCCCGACCACGATCGGCGGCCTGCTGTCCGCCATCGGTGTGGCCGGTATGAGCCGCATGATGCAGGCCAACGTGATCGCGACCTCGGGCCGTGCTGTGGAAGCTGCCGGTGACGTCGACGTGCTGCTGCTCGACAAGACCGGCACGATCACGCTCGGTAACCGTCAGGCATCGACCTTTGTGCCGGCGCCCGGCGTGACGGAAGAAACGCTCGCCGATGCTGCACAACTGTCGTCGCTGTCGGACGAAACGCCGGAAGGCCGGAGTATCGTGGTGCTCGCCAAGCAGCGCTTTAACATCCGCGCTCGCGACATGGCATCGTTGCACGCTGTGTTCCTCGCCTTCACCGCCCAAACGCGGATGAGCGGTGTGGACCTGCCGGGCCGCGAGATCCGTAAGGGCGCAGCCGATGCGGTCAAGAACTACGTCGAAGCGAACGGCGGCCGTTATCCGGCTGAAGTGAACAACGCCGTAGCGGAAGTGGCAC
>NZ_JAMFSB010000198.1 GCF_026225065.1 Paraburkholderia sp.
CATTCGTGGTTAATGACCCATTCACGAACAATGCATGCGCCCATGGATATGGCCATGTACTCATGTATTGAATCGAAGCTTCGGCTTCGATTGGAATCACCGACACGATTGCGATCCAGTTAGCCCATGCGCTGACAAAACCGACCAGTGCGCCGTGCGAATAGCGCGCGTAGCGCACCATGCCGCCCGACTCCGGAAACATCGCACCGAGTTCCGCATAGGTCAGTGCAATCGCCAGAATCACCACTGCGCCGATTACCCAGGCGCAAACAGCTGCCGGGCCTGCAATTTTTGCCGCCTTCCACGCGCCGAACAGCCAGCCCGATCCGATGATCGAACCGAGGCCGGTCAACATCAGCGCGAACGGGCCAATGTTCCGTTGAATAGAACTTTTCACGTCTTCTCCTTTGTCGACCAGAGTTAGCGCTTTAGCGCTTACTCCGGTCCCATGCGAATGCAGTCAGGTCAAAAACACCTCGACACCGCGGCAATGCTTTGACGCTGGAGACGGGGTGACGGCCATGATGGGCGGGGGCTTATACCTGGACTCAGGTGCAACCCTAGCGCGGCGCGTAGTTTAACGGTTGCACCGAAAGAATGCAGGCGAAGCTAGGGTTATCCCTGGCGAGAAATTAAGGGGAACGCAAGTTTCTTCAGCACGCGTCGCGCCTGGCCCCAAAAGCTTGTAAAGATGTGCTGAGACGGTTGACCTTCTCTCGAAATCGCCGTATAACGTTCGGGCAGGATTTCAAGCGGCGAGTGAATTGGTCTTTCGTAGTTCGCCCATCAACGGTACTCCGGTTGGTCCCATTACCCCCTTCCTTGATTTTCATGCACCCAACGGGCTTCGGCCTTATTTACCATCTTTAGGAACAAGTAATATGGAAACCGGTACCGTCAAGTGGTTCAATGACGCAAAGGGCTTCGGCTTCATCACTCCCGACGGCGGCGGTGAAGATCTGTTCGCGCATTTCTCGGAAATCCGCACGGAAGGCTTCAAGACGCTGCAAGAGAACCAAAAGGTTACGTTTGAAGTGAAGACGGGCCCGAAGGGCAAGCAAGCAGCTAACATCAAGCCGGTGTAAGCGCACGCTTCCTTCTGGACGCAAAGAAAAACCCCGCTTTCGCGGGGTTTTTTTACGCCTGTCGGAAATACACGCGACGGCCGGCGTTTATCCGAATAGCCGCCGCGCGTGAATGCCAAGGCCCGTCGCCACGCTGGCGAGGCGATCGCCGAACACCGGCCGGGCGTCCGGAAATGCCGCGGACAGCGCGCTGGAGAGGAACGCCAAACCCGTTGAACCGCCGGTGAAGTAAATCGCGCCCACGTTGCGCGGCGCCACACCGGCCGCTTGCACGGTGTCGCGCGCCGCCTGCACGATACGCAGCGTCTCGTCCTGCCCCGCCTTGATCAGCTGCGTTTCGTCGAAGGCGAGGCGCAGGTCGTCTTCCACCAGTTCCAGATCGATCATCGTCTCGCCGCCGGCCGCGACGCCGATCTTCGCCTCTTCCGCGTGCGCAGCAAGCGCATGCCCCAGACGCCGGTCGACGACCCGCGTCAGGCGGTCGTGGTGCTTTACGTCAGTGAACAGGTGCCGCATCAGCGTCAGCTCGCTGACCCGCTTGGGCCCGTAGACCGTGTTGATCAGGTGCCAGGTTGCGAGGTCGAAGTAGATCCGGTTCGGAATCTCGCGTCCTTCCGGATCGAGCGTCTGATAACCGAGTTCGCGCAGGATGGTGGTAAGTTCGACGCGGCGGTCGAAGTCCGTGCCCGCCACGTGCACTCCGTGGTGCGCCAGCACGTCGTCCTTGCGCTCGACCCGTTTCACGCGATCCGGCCCAACCCGCACCAGCGAGAAGTCCGACGTGCCGCCGCCGATGTCGGCCACCAGCACCAGCCCCTCTTCGGTCAGATGCGACTCGTAGTCGAACGCCGCGGCGATAGGCTCGTACTGGAAGTGAATCTCCCGCAAGCCCACCGAACGCGCAGCGGCTTCGAGTTGCTGTTGCGCTAGCCGGTCAGCGCGCGGATCATCGTCGACGAAGAACACTGGACGGCCCAGTACCGCGCGGCTGATCGGGCTGCCGGCGCTCGCTTCGGCGGAGCGCTTAAGGTGATCGACGAAGATCGCGATGACCTCGGTGTATTTGATCGCCGAGCCGTCGCCGAGGTCGGTCGAGTTTTCCGCCAGCGCCGAGCCGAGAATGCTTTTCATCGAGCGCATCAGGCGGCCGTCGAAGCCGTCTATATAGGCTTCGAGCGCCGCGCGGCCGAAGTCGCGCGTGTTTTCGTCCGTATTGAAGAACACTGCGGTGGGCAGCGTCGTGTAGGCACCTTCGACCGGCGCAAGCCGCAGCGCCGCGCCGTCGGGCACGGCGACGGCCGAATTCGATGTGCCAAAGTCAATCGCGCAATAGGTCATGGCAGTAAATCGCCGCTCACGGCTGGCGCGGACAGAAGGTGGACGGGCTTTGTATCACGAAAGCGCAGCGGGTATCAACCAGGTCCCTACGGACGGGTACAACGGAACGGAAATTGCTCATTGGCGAAGGATACGCCATTCAAATTACCCCATACGTGGAGACTTGCCGCAATGACCGAGCCTGTCAGCGCCGCAGTGCAGGAAAAACCGCGCAACGTGATCGAAACCGATCTGCCGTCGCGCCTCGATCGTCTGCCTTGGGGTCAGTTTCATTCCCTGATTGTGGTCGCGTTGGGCATCACCTGGCTGCTCGACGGGCTCGAAGTGACGCTCGCCGGCGCCGTCGCAAGCGCGCTGAAGACAAGTCCAACGCTGCACTTTACCAATAGCGACGTCGGTCTGGCCGGAAGTGCCTATATCGCGGGCGCCGTGCTCGGCGCGCTCGGCTTCGGGTGGCTCACTGACCGGCTCGGCCGGCGCAAGCTGTTTTTCATCACGCTCTCGCTGTATCTGACGGCTACCGCGGCCACCGCGCTGTCGTGGAATCTGGCGAGCTTCCTGCTATTTCGCTTCCTGACCGGTGCGGGGATCGGCGGTGAATACACGGCGATCAATTCGACGATCCAGGAATTCACGCCTGCACGCGTGCGCGGCTGGACCGATCTCGGCATCAATGGGACGTTCTGGGTGGGCGCAGGAATCGGCGCGGCCGGCTCGCTCGTGCTGCTCGATCCGCATCTGCTACCCACTGACTGGGGCTGGCGCGCGTGCTTCTTAATCGGTGCGGTGCTCGCGCTCGCGATTCTGCCGATGCGTGTCTGGGTGCCGGAAAGCCCGCGCTGGCTCCTCACGCACGGCGAAGCGCAGGAAGCCACCACGATCGTCGAGAACATCGAAGCGCGCTTTCGCCGCGCCGGACATCCGCCAATGGACGAGCCGCTCACCCGCTTGCGTCTGCGCACGCGTGACCACACGCCGCTCGGCGAAGTCTTCCATGCGCTCTTTACGGTGCATCGGCGCCGCGCGCTGGTGGGGCTGTCGTTGATGACCGCGCAAGCGTTTTTCTACAACGCGATTTTCTTCACCTATGCGCTCGTACTCACGGATTTCTATCACGTGCCGGGAGATCATATCGGCTGGTATCTGCTGCCGTTTGCGCTGGGAAATTTTCTCGGACCGCTGCTGCTCGGGCGCCTGTTCGATGTGATCGGCCGTCGCAAGATGATTTTCACGACGTATGCGCTCTCGGGCATTTTGCTGACGCTCAGTGGCTATCTGTTCGAACATAATTTGCTCACCGTCACCACACAGACGATTGCGTGGATGGTGATTTTCTTCTTTGCTTCTGCGGCAGCCAGCTCGGCTTACCTGACCGTGAGCGAATCGTTTCCGCTGGAAATTCGCGCATTGGCGATTGCCGTGTTCTACGCGTTCGGCACCGCGCTAGGCGGCATCGCCGGACCCGCATTCTTCGGACGACTGATCGATACGCATCAGCGCAGCGCGGTATTCACGGGCTACCTGGTCGGCTCGGCGCTGATGATCGGCGCGGCGGTAGTGGCCGCGATCTGGGGCGTCGATGCGGAGCGCAAGTCGCTCGAAAACGTTGCCACTCCGCTGTCGGCGGTGACAGACAACGAGTGAGCGCGATGCGTCTCTGGCGCATCCAGGCGCGCGTTGCGTGCCCTCGCATCACGCCAAAGCTAGCAAGCGCGTGGCGTGCCTCCGGCATCACGCTAAAACTAGCAAGCGCGTAGCCTGCCCCGCATCACGCCAAAGCGGACTAGCGCGGTGCCGCGCAACACACACCCTACGCCACTGTCCCGCAGATAAGGACAGTGCATTGCCGGTCTCGCCAGTATTCGCGATTCACGATCGCAGATAACTGTTCATGCATGCGCTCGCTGGGTCCGCGCTGGCTCAACGATCGCTCCAGGACCGGCTTGTCTCCCTCGCGGTTCCCCCGACCAGCAGAGGCCGGTCCTGCTTCACCAGCGCGCCGCGCGCGCTGGTGCTTTTTCTTTCAACGGCATGCGGTGACCTCAACGGCGGCATTGAATGCCATGGGTCGCCTGCAATGATTCGTTCGCACTTAGAGGACCGTCCGATGGTGTCTTACCAGGAGCTGCTCAGGCAGCGCCTTCAGCTCGAAGCCGATATTGCCGCTGCGCATGCAGCGGAGCGGCGAGCCGCTATTGCGCAAATTCGCCGGCTGATGTGCGAGTACCGGCTCACGACACGCGACGTATTGCCTGCGCGCACGGCCCGACGCACGCGCCCGCAGCAAGGGCCGGCGTTCTACCAGGACCCGGTAAGCGGCGCGCTCTGGTCGGGACGCGGCCGGCCGCCGCGTTGGCTGGACGGCAAGGAACGTGACCTGTACCGGGTAAGCGGCGAGTCGACTGAAACTGTGTCCGAATGAAAAAACGCGCGACCTTGCGGACCGCGCGTTTCCTGTCTTTCCGAGCAACGCTTCAGCGCCTCAGAACGCCTTCTTCCACGCACCGCTATACGCGATCTCGCCCAGCGGAAAACGCGTGCGCACTGACTTCTCGCGCTCGCGCAGCACCGGGTCGAGCTTCTCGACTTCGCCGAAGTGGCCGAGCGAAATCATCGCGATCGCCTCGACATCGTCGGGAATCGCAAACGCCTTGCGGAATGCGTTGACGTCGAAACCGCTCATCTGGTGTGCAGCGAGGCCCAACGCGTGCGCTTGCAATACCAGCGCCATCGCGGCCGCACCCGCATCGTAGGGAGCGCACCGGTTCACTTCACCCTTGTTGGTCAGCGTATGCGTGGTCACGGCTATCAGCACCGGCGCCGGCGCATTCCAGCCCTGATTGAACGGCACCAGCGTGGCAAAGGCGCGCTTGAACGAGACTTCATCGCTGCTGCGATCGAACACAACGAAACGCCACGGCTGGGAGTTGTACGACGAGGGCGCCCAGCGGGCCGCTTCAAGAACCGCATGCAGATGCTCGTGGCTGATCGGCTCGCTCGAATAGGCACGCGGGCTCCAGCGACCTGCAATCAGTTCGTGAATGGGAACTGCGGTTGGGGCGGGTTTGTTGGTCATGCGCTTCTCTCAGTCGAAATTCATGATCGACGGGCGGCTGCCCGGGGCACATAGCATAACCGGGCTTCGCCGTAAGCGCTTCAAAACGGACTGATAAAACGTATTCGAGAAAGCGGCGGCCCCGAGACGTCTACACCGGCTGCGGCGACGCCGTCCGCTCACCGCGGTTGATACGCAGCACGATCACCGACGCGACGAGGCACAGGCCGCCCGAGATCATCGACGCCACCGTGTAAGTACCGAGGCTCGAGCGCAGCATGCCCGCGCCCAGCGCCGCGAACGCCGCACCGAGCTGATGACCGGCCACCACCCAGCCGAACACAACCGGCGCTGCTTCCTTGCCGTAGACATCGGTGGCAAGACGCACGGTAGGCGGCACGGTCGCGATCCAGTCGAGTCCATAGAAAACCGCGAACAGCGGCAAGCCGAAAAAGTCGATGCCGAACGCGTGTGGCAAGTACATCAACGACAAGCCGCGCAGCCCGTAATACCAGAACAGCAGCACCCGGCTATTGAAGCGATCCGACAGCCAGCCCGACAGCGTCGTGCCGAACAGATCGAAGATGCCCATGGCGGCGAGCAGCGATGCACCCTGCACTTCGGAAAGGCCGTAGTCGCCGCACATGGCGATCAGGTGCGTGCCAACGTAACCGTTGGTACTCGCCCCGCAGATAAAGAAGCTGAAAAACAGCAGCCAGAAATCCCGCGTCTTGCTCGCCATGGCGAGCGTGCCGAAGGCGATCGCCAGCGGATTCTGCTTGGAGAGTTGGGTGTTGATGGGCGAATCGGCCGGCTCGCCGAACGGGCGCAGCGTCAGATCGGCCGGACGCTCGGGCAGCAGAAAGGCCACCAACGGCAGCACGATCGCCGTCGCGCCGGCCACCACCCAAACCACCGGGCGCCAGCCGTGATGCTCGGCAATCGCCGCGAGCAGCGGCAGGAACACCAGCTGGCCGGTCGCCGAACTGGCGGTGAGAATGCCCATCACGAGCCCGCGATGCGTCGTGAACCAGCGGTTCACCACCGTAGCGGACAAGGACAGCGCCGCCACGCCCGTCGAACCGCCCACCATCACACCCCAGATCAGGACCATCTGCCACGGATGCGTCATCAGCGACGACAGCGCCACGCCGCTCGCCAGCGTGGCGAGCGCGATCATCAGGGTCGGGCGTACGCCGAAACGCTGCATCGCCGCCGCTGCGAACGGTCCCATCAGGCCGTACAGCGCGATATTCACCGAAATCGCCAGCGAAATGCTCGCCCGGCTCCAGCCGAACTGGTGCTCGAGCGGCACCATCATCACGCTCGGCGTGGCACGCGTCCCCGCCGCAGCCAGCAACACCAGAAACACCACCGCCACGGTCAGCCAACCGTAGTGGAAGCGCCCGCCAATCATTCTCGCTGCCCAGTTCATCGGATCTCCAGTCGGCCCGCCGTTCGTCGAACGCAGCCGGCTCCTGTTTTGTTACGCGTTTTGTAAAGGACTTGTGACCGATCAGTCACAATGGTGTTGCGATACTAGTGACCGGTCGGTAACATGTCAAGTTATCCATTAACGAACGTAGGGCCACCATGTCACAGCGCGCTGCAACAGCACCGGCCAGGCCAGTCCGCCGCACCCGCACGCAGACTGCGGGGCCGCAGGCGCAGGAACATCTACTGAAAGCCGCCAGCGAACTGTTCTACCAGGAAGGCGTGCGGGCGGTGGGGGTCGACGCGATCGTCGAACGGGCCGGCGTCAACAAAATGAGTCTATACCGCCAGTTTTCGTCGAAGGACGACCTGGTGCTCGGCTACCTGGAGCGCCAGGACACGCGGTTTTTCAGCTATGTGGAGAAGAGCTTCGCGCAGCATCCCGGCAAACCGGCCCGGCAGCTTTTGCAGTACTTCGAAGATCTGGTCGTGCGCGCGTCGGTTGAAGATTATCGCGGCTGTCCGTTTGTGAATGTCGCGGTGGAGTTTCCGGATGCATCGCATGCTGCCCGGCAATTTGTCGCCGGCAACAAGGCGCGCCTGATGGCGCGCATCACCGAACTTGCCGTCGAGGCCGGCGCCGATGACCCTAAAGCACTCGCTAATGGACTAGGACTGCTGATCGAAGGGGTGTATGCGGCAAGCCAGACCTACGGGCCGGGTTGCGGGCCGATTCAGGCCGCGCCGCGGGTAGCGGCGCAGTTGATTGCCGCAGCTTGTGCGACACCTACCGCGAAGGCGTGAGAAGGCGTGAGCCGCGATCAACGCCGCCGGTAAAATGAGGCTTTCAGCCCATTACTCCGTCATGCCGCCGTCTTCCTCCTCCGATTCCCATGACGCCATCCGCGCCGCCACCCGTCACTGGCTGATCCGGGCGGTGATTGGCCTGAACCTCTGTCCGTTCGCCAAGGCCGTGCACGTCAAGAACCAGATTCGCTACGCGATCAGCGAAGCGACAGATCTCGAAGGGGTCCTGATCGATCTTGAAACGGAGTTGAAGACGCTCGCGCAGGCCGACCCCGCCGAGATCGACACGACGCTGCTGATCCTGCCGCAGGCGCTCGCCGATTTCCTCGAATACAACGACTGTCTGTTTTTCGCGGACCGGATGCTCAAGCAGTTACGCCTCGCAGGCGAACTGCAGATTGCGAGTTTTCACCCGCAATACCAGTTCGAGGGAAGCGAAGCGGACGACATCGAGAACTACACGAATCGCGCACCCTATCCGATCCTGCACCTGCTGCGCGAAGCGAGCATCGAACGTGCGGTGGAGGCCTTTCCCGACGCCGAAGCGATCTACGAGCGCAATCAGGAAACCCTGCGTCGGCTTGGGCTGTCCGGCTGGGAAAAGTGGATGAGCGAGCCGGCTGGCGAGTGAATGGCAAATGAGCCGCAAACAAGCAGTGGATGGCAAGTAAGCGGCAAATAGGCAGCGAACACGCGACGCGGTTTCGCGCCTCGTCCGCCCCTCAAGGCCCGCTCAAGCCTCGACAAAAAACCGCTCGCGCAGCTCCACCAGTCCGAGCGTGTCCATCACCTCGTTGAGCCGCTCGGTTGGACGACGGCGCGGCAAGTCCTTGTACTGGGCAATGATCAGTTCGTTCTTCATCGAATGCTCCCAGCCCACGAGCTCGGTGACGCTCACCTGATAGCCGTGCGCCTCGAGTTGCAGACAGCGCAGCACGTTAGTGATCTGGCTGCCGAACTCCCGCGTATGCAGCGGATGGCGCCAGATTTCCGTCAACGCGTTGCCGAGCGACTTGCTCTTGTTCTGACGCAGCACCCCCGCCACTTCGGCCTGACAGCAGGGCACCACCACGATGTACTTCGCATGCTTTTCCAGGGCGAAGCGAATCGCATCGTCGGTCGCGGTGTTACACGCGTGCAGCGCCGTGACGATATCGATCTGCGGCGGCAACCGGTCTGACGTAATTGATTCGGCCACCGACAGATTCAGAAACGACATGCCCTTGAAGCCAAGCCGCGCGGCCAGCGCCTCGGAACTTGTCACGAGTTCTTCACGCGTTTCAATGCCGTAGATGTGCGAATTATCCCGATGTTCCTTGAAAAACAGGTCATACAGGATAAAACCAAGGTAGGACTTCCCCGCGCCGTGATCGACGAGGGTCAGGTCACCCTGGGTTTCTTTCAGATCTTTCAGCAACGGTTCGATGAACTGGAACAGGTGATAGACCTGTTTCAGCTTGCGACGGCTGTCCTGATTCATTTTGCCGTCGCGCGTGAGGATGTGCAGTTCCTTTAGCAGTTCGACAGATTGGTTGGGACGAATTTCGTGAGTTTTGCTGGACATCGTACGGACCATCATCGATTACACGGCGAACGTGCGACAGGCGACGGAAAAAGAGAGAAGTTGCTGCCAGTTTACCCAAACCGCGGCACATCTACCGATTCAACGCCGCCAAGCATGCGCGAAACGCGTATTCCTGGAACACTTCCTGCTCTGAAAAGGGGGCGCGAAGCGGAATGGACAGGACGCGGAACGCGTAGAAAGCGAAGCATGCAGCCCAAGCCCCGTGGCAGGCCGCATTTAGAACAACGACACACTACCGGCTGCCAGATCGATCAGGCGAACCGCACACGTGTGGGGAAGTCGGACCGGAACACTGGTCCGGACGTTACGTAACCTGCAGTGCGCCGCGATCTTAACCGGAAGCGCGCTCAGACGATATTGAGGCGGCAATGGATACGATACCCAACGGCAACGCCGAACAGAAGTTCCAGGAAATGTTGACCAAACTGCTGGCAACACCAACCTGGTCCGAGAAACAGCAGATCGAACTCGAAATGGCGCGTGACATTTCGGTCGAGATGCTGCGCCTCGCCGAGTTGATGCGCGATGGCACCGTCGACATGGAAACCTGTCTCACTATGCTCAAGTACGCGAAGGTACTCGACTTCGTGATGACCACGCTCGCGTCCCGGCGCGATATCAAGCCGCAGACGCTGCGGGTGATTTTCAAGCTCGCCGGGCTTAAGGTTGACGAGGAGTATCCAGGGTGAGACGCCCGGCGCGGTACAGATAAACCGACGAGCAAAGGCGTTGACACGCTTTCCTGGGCCGCACTACGCAGCAACAAGGCGCGGCGGCCCTTTGCTTGAGGCTTTAGCCCGCTCGTAAAGCGCGCATAGGACTTTTTCCAATGCTGTTGCATTGCAGCAGCGGTGCCTGCAATGAAACGCGAGCTTCGAGCGCGTCGAGAAGCGCGTAATGCTCCTCTGGCGCCACCGCCCACTTGGTCGGCCATCCTCTCAATCCCCCGCTCAAACATCAAGCGTAGCCCGCGACCCGCATAGCTCTCGCCGTGCGCGCGTCACACGACCCAGTCTGATGCGCGGTCAACAGGTTGCTTGACCAGGTTTGCAAGCGCCCCCATTATCGGCAACTGCACACGCAGTTCCGCCGGCAGAGCGGGACGCACACGACAGAAGCGCCGCCAGCACGGCATCGCAGCGGAGCTGCAGGATCTGCACGACGGATGCCGCCCTCACGGAGGAGACGTTGTTATGAGAAAAATGCGTTGGGTTGTGATCTTTCTGTGCTTTCTGGCCATTGCGGTGAACTACGTCGATCGGGCCAATCTCGCGGTCGCCGCGCCGCAGATCGAAAAGACGCTCGGCATCGGGCCGGCCCAGATGGGTCTCATCCTGAGCGGCTTCTTCTGGACGTACGCGTTCATGCAGATGCCGTTCGGCTGGTTTGTCGACCGGGTCGGCGCCCGTATCGCGCTGCCGCTGGCGGTTGGCTGGTGGTCGGTGTTCACGGCCGCCACGTCGGTGGCGGGCAGCGTCAGTGCGATGTTCGGCTGCCGGCTGATGCTCGGCATCGGCGAGGCGGGCGCGTATCCGTCCTGCGCCAAGCTGGTCGCGCAATGGTTCAAACCGGCACAGCGGGCGATCGCCACCAGCATCTTCGATAGCGGTTCGCGAGTCGGTTCAGCACTGTCGATTCCGCTCGTTGCGTTGATCATCAGCACCGCGGGCTGGAAGGCCTCGTTCGTCATCACGGGCGTGCTTGGGGCGGTATGGATCGTCGGTTGGCTGGTGATCTACCGCAGCCCCGCCCACGGCGACATGACCGGCCCCACCGACGTCTTGCCACAACGCGAGGCGCACGCCGGCGAACCGCACGCGAGCTGGGCGTCGCTGTTCCGCCATCGCACGGTGTGGGGCATGATGCTGGGCTTCTTCTGCCTGAACTTCGTGATCTATTTCTTCATCACGTGGTTTCCGAGCTATCTCGTCCAGACGCGCGGCTTCTCGCTTAAATCGCTGGGCACGCTCGGGACGATCCCAGCGTTGATGTCGATTCCCAGCGGCTGGCTGGGTGGCTATGTCTCCGACGCGCTCTACCGGCGCGGCTGGAGCCTCACGGCATCACGCAAGACGTGCATGGTGGGCGGCATGCTGATGTCGTCGGTGATCACGCTGTCGGCCTTCACCTCGAATATCTATCTGATGCTCGCCTGCTTCGGCGTCGCCTACGGCAGCCTCGCGTTTGCCGCCGCCAGTATCTGGTCGCTGCCCGCCGATGTCGCCCCTACGCCGAACCATGTTGCTTCGCTCAGCGGCATTCAGAATTTCGCCTCGAACCTGGCCGGGATCGTCATCACCACGTTTACCGGTGCGATGGTCGCGTTGACCAAAGGCTCGTTCACGATTCCGCTGATCGTCGCGGGCGGGTTCTGCCTTTTGGGCGCGTTTAGCTATCTGGTGATCGTGGACCGGGTCGAGCCGTTACCCACGAAACACGATGGGCATGACGATGCTGAGACCGCGCGCTCGCCGGTCTAAGTTCAGCACGCGAGGGCTCTGGACACGAAGTCGCTGCGCGTTTGCCCGCAAGCGACTCGCAGTGTGAAAATAGAGGGCTTTGCGCGGCCAGCCGTGGCAAGCTGGCCGCGCACCCCGCTTTCTCCCTCACGCCCTCACCCAAATGCACCCCATGTCCAACTTGCCCGATTCCGCTCGTGTCGCCGTCATCGGCGGCGGCCCCGCCGGGCTGATGGCCGCCGAGGCGTTAGCCGCGGGAGGCGTGCAGGTCGACGTGTACGACGCCATGCCGTCGGTCGGGCGCAAGTTCCTGATGGCGGGCAAAGGCGGCATGAACATCACGCATTCCGAGCCGCTCGAGGCGTTCCTCGGGCGCTACGGCGCAAGGCGTGAGCAGATCGCGGCGTTACTGGACGTGTTCGGGCCGGATGCGCTGCGCGCGTGGCTTCATGAGTTGGGCGTCGAAACGTTCGTCGGCAGTTCAGGGCGCGTGTTTCCCACCGACATGAAAGCGGCGCCGATGCTGCGCGCCTGGCTGCATCGCCTGAGGGAGTCGGGTGCGCGATTTCACATGCGGCATAAGTGGGTGGGATGGGATGCGGCTGATAGCATGGACGACGTGGACCACTCGCACGACAAGGACACAGGGAATGCCGAGAAGCGCGATAACACCGCGCAGCAAGTGCTGCGCTTCATGACACCTGCTGGCGAGCAGCAGGTGCGCGCCGATGCCGTGATCTTCGCACTGGGCGGTGGAAGCTGGCCGCGCCTCGGCTCAGATGCCGCATGGGTGCCGTTGATGACCGCGCACGATGTGCCCGTTGCACCACTGCGCCCCGCCAACTGCGGCTTCGATGCAAACTGGAGCGACTACTTCCGCGAGCGTTTCGCGGGACAACCAGTGAAACCCGTCGCGATCGCGCTGACCGACAAAGGCGGCAACGTCCAGCATCGGCAAGGCGAGTTTGTCGTCACTGAAACGGGTATCGAGGGGAGTCTGGTGTATGCGCTATCGGCTTCGATCCGCGAGCGGATCCTGGCGGATGGCGAGGTGACGATCACGCTCGATCTCGCTCCCGCACTCAACGCGCAACGCGTGCTGGACGAAGTCACCCGCCCGCGCGGCTCGCGCTCGATGTCGACTCATCTGCAGAGCCGCATCGGCCTCGGCGGAGTCAAACTCGGCCTGCTGCACGAAGCGCTGTCGAAGGAAGCGTTTTCGGACGCGGCCCTTCTCGCTCAGACGATCAAGGCACTGCCGCTGAAGCTCATACGCCCGCGGCCGATTGAAGAAGCCATCA
>NZ_JAMFSB010000199.1 GCF_026225065.1 Paraburkholderia sp.
GCAAAGAGCCGCTGCAGCGCCGGCGCGCAGACAAACGCGGTCTCCGCCGCCCCTTGCGCTTTCAGCAGCGAAAAGTATCGCCCAAAATGAATCGCGTCGCCAAGGCCACCCTCCTGCCAGACCAGCAGCCTTTTTCCCGCCAATGCTTCGCCACGCCAACGGGGACGGCCAATGACCTTCTGCGTCTTGTGCTGGATGGAGTTGGGATCGTCGTGACGCTCCTCGTATAGCTGCCATCCTTCCTCGAAGCGTCCCATGCTGATCAGCAGTGTGGCCAGGGCGAACTTCGCAACGTGGTAATCGCCGTGGATAGCGAGTGCGTTGCGGTAGGCATCCTCGGCTTCCGGCAGGCAGCCCAGTTCCTTCAATACATTGCCGAGGTTGCTGTAACCCATGACAAAAGCCGGGTTCATTTCGACTGCCCGTTGATACGCTTGCGCGGCTTCAAGCCAACGGCCGAGCGGCCTTAGTACAACGCCCAGGTTGTAATGAAATTCAACGCGATCGGGGCGAAGCAGCGCCGCCTGCCGATAAGCCGCTTCTGCTTCGGCGAGGCGCCCCTGGTCCTGCAGCATCGACCCAAGCTGGTTGTGGACATCCGCGAGATCAGGACGGACCTCGAGCAATTGCCGAAGCAGTGCCTCCAGGTCGTGCAAGCGGTTTAGCTTTTTCAGCAGCGTGCCGAGGTTCGTGTACGCATCCACGAAGCCAGGGTTCGCATCGATCGAGCGGCGCCAATACGACTCGGCATCGTCGAGCCGGCCCAGGCCGAGCGAACTGACCGCCGCGATCTGCAACGCCTCGGCAAGCTGATGCTCCGCCAATGGCGGCTCCATCTCGAGCAGCGGCTTCACCTTCGCGAGCGCGTCCGTAAATCGCGTCGCCTGTTCCAGATGCGCTGTCGGCGCATCGTCGCGCGTGTTGGAGGGATCGCTTGTGGAGGATGAACTCATATTTGATCAGAGAAATCAGGACGTGACGCTCCGTGCTCGCGGCGGATAGCGTCTGCTGCGAGATGATAATCCTATCGGCCGCGAGCCGATCGCCAGGCATATGTCACTTTCACGTTGCCTGCGCGTCATTCTCGCGCCATCATTGGCGTCAAAAGTTCGAACCGCACGCGATGGTGTTATTTGTGCGCGGCGTATGTGCTATACATTCCGACGGGTCGAACATAACGACAGAGACGCGATGAAAAAGAGGTCGATCGGGTTGTCGAAATGGCTGTGCGGGTTGGCGTGCACCGCGTTCGTCGCGGCGACGTCGTGCTGGCTCGTACATCCGCTCTTCGCGGCAACGGCGGTCGTAGAAGCGCCGGTAGCATCGCCAGCGGCCGATGAAACGGCCACGCTTAAACATGGCGCGGAACTGGCTGCGATCGGCGACTGCGTCGTGTGTCATACCGCAAAGCATGATGCGCCCTTCGCTGGCGGCCGTCCGCTCGATACGCCGTTCGGCGTGATCTACTCCACCAACATCACGCCCGACCGCCAGACCGGTATCGGCGCCTGGTCGCTCGAGGATTTCACGCAAGCCATGCGGCGCGGCGTCTCGCGCGACGGCCATCTCCTCTACCCCGCCTTTCCGTACCCACACTTTACGCACATGACGGACGCCGACATCGCCGCGATCTACGCGTATCTGATGACGCGCGATGCGGTGCAGGCCACCGCACCCGCCAACCGTCTGATGTTTCCGCTCGGCTTTCGTCCGCTCATCGCGGTATGGAACCTGTTCTTCCTGAACCGAGGCGTCGAACCGGATGGTGCGTCCTCTGCAGTAACAGTAACAGTAACAGCAACAGCAACATCGACGCCAACCTCGTCGCACGAAGAACAGCTATTGCGCGGCCGATATCTGATCGACGGGCCTGCGCATTGTGCAGCGTGCCACACGCCGATGAATCTGCTCGGGGC
>NZ_JAMFSB010000200.1 GCF_026225065.1 Paraburkholderia sp.
CCATGAGCGCCGCGCTGGTGGCGGTCTCCGGCATCCTCGCTTTCGGCGTATACATTCTGGCGAGCCGAGGCACTTCGCGGCACCACGCCTTCGCTGCGCGTGCGGCCGCGGTGGATGGGGAACTGGTCGATATCATCGGCAACATGGGGCTGGTGCGTGCGTTCTCCGCCATCGGCAGGGAGCGTCGACGCCTCGACGAGCAACTGGGAGTCGAAACCCGGGCGCGCACCGGCAGCCTCCTTTACCTCGAAAAACTGCGTCTGCTTCATGCCATCGCCACGGCGATCCTCTCCGCTGGCATGCTCGGCTGGACCCTCTGGCTATGGAGCGTGGACCGCGCGACGACTGGCGACGTCGTGCTGATCAGCTCGCTCGGCTTCGCGATTCTGCACGGCACGCGCGATCTCGCGGTCGCGTTCGTGGACCTGACGCAGTACGTCGCGCGCCTTGGCGAAGCCTCGGCCATCCTGCTCGCGCCCCACGCGATGCCGGAGCACCACGATGCACCGCCGCTGCACGTCACGAACGCCGCCATCGATTTCAACAACGTCACGTTCGCCTATCCGGGACGCCGGCCGGTGTTAAACGGCCTGAACCTGCAGATCCGCGCGGGCGAGCGCGTGGGACTGGTCGGGCCGTCGGGCGCTGGCAAATCGACGATTCTTGCCCTGATCCAGCACTTCTACGAACCGGCGTCCGGCAACGTCAGCATCTCCGGGCAGGACATCTCGAAGGTGGGCCAGGACAGTCTCCAGGCCGCGATTTCGATCGTGCCGCAGGATGTCTCGCTGTTTCACAGGACCTTGCTCGAGAATATCCGCTATGGGGTGCCGAAAGCGAACGAGGCGGATGTCAAGCGCGCCTGCGAGGATGCCAATTGCATGGACATCCTCAGCGCGTTGCCGGACGGACTCGACACCGTGGTCGGCGATCGTGGCACCAAGCTCTCCGGCGGCCAACGGCAGCGGATCGCCATCGCACGCGCCATTTTGCGCGATTCGCCGATCCTCCTGCTCGACGAAGCCACCTCGTCGCTCGATTCGGCCTCGGAAGCTGCGATCCAGCTGGCGCTCGAACGCCTGATGCAAAACCGCACGGTGGTCGCCATCGCCCACCGGCTGTCGACGCTGCAGAGCTTCGACCGGATCGTCGTGGTCAATCGCGGCCGGGTCGTCCAGGACGGCTCGCCCTCGGAATTGGCGACCGTGCCCGGCATCTACCGCGATACGCTGACGCGCCAACGCAAGCGCAGCACACCGCCGCCGGAACTGGCGTGACCGGTTGACCGGGCCGGTGGCCATTACGGTTCCCATGCCCCTGTAGTCCCTGTGGTTACGGTCAACCTGGCTTCTCCGCGTCGCCCTCCCATCGCCCCCTCAGCCCTCTCTTTGTCCCGTCTTCGCTCGCCGCAAAATCCTCCTGTCGCGACGACAACGTTTGCGTAACGTATCGCCGCCTGCACACCCAGGCAATTTCCCTCGGAATGCTCATAAAAACTGAAGAATGTTAAGAAAACTGCCGATATACGAGGGTTACGGCTTAATTCACACGAGGAGCACTGATGGGATCGGTAGCTCGAATACGGGGGGCGTTCACGGTCGACAGCACCGACCAGGAACTCGTGCGCTCGCAAATGCAGGCGTTCGGCCGGCAGATCCCGCTCCTCTACTTCATGCTGGTGGTCAACACGATGGCGGTGGCCATTACCCACCTTCCCTACGCGCCGGGCTGGCTCGCCATCTATATTCCCGCTGCCCTTTGCACGGTCTGCGTGTTCCGCTGCGCACGGTGGTGGTTCGTCCGGCACCGCACACTCACCCATGAGAAAGCCGTACCAGAGCTGCGCAAAACCTTCTGGTTCGCGTGCGGCTTCGGCGTCGGCTTCACCGCCTGGTCGCTGCTGCTGTTCCCCTATGGGCCAGCCTACGAGCAGTGTCAGGTGGCGTTCTACATGGCCACCACGGTGGTCGGATGTGTGTTCTGCCTGATGCATCTGCGAGCCGCGGCGCTTACGCTGCTGACCATCGTGATCGGTTCTTTCACGATCTTTCTGCTGGCTGCGGGGCGCCCCGTGTTCGTGGCAATGGCGGCGGATATGCTGTTCGTCGGCGTGACCCTCGCTTTTATCGTCCACCTCTACTACAAGAACTTCGCGAGCCTCGTCTCTTCGAAGCGCGAACTGCTGGTGAGCCAGTCGGTCACGCAGAAACTCAGCGACGACAACTTTCGCCTCGCCAATATCGATAGCCTGACCGGCCTGCCCAACCGCCGCAGTTTCTTTTCTTCGCTCAACGCGCTGGCCGAGCAAGGCACGGGCGGCGTCGCCAACTTCCACATGGGGCTGATCGACCTCGACGGCTTCAAGCAGGTCAACGACATCTACGGTCATTCGAGCGGCGACCTCGTGCTCAAGGAGGTCGGCATCCGCCTTCTGGCGCTCGCCGATCCGACGATTTTTTTTGCGCGGCTGGGTGGCGACGAATTTGGCATCATCATTCAACGGCGTCTTGACGAGGAAGAACTCGACCGCCTGGGACAAACACTGTGCGAACGGCTTAGCCGGCCGTACACCGTCGGCGAGAACACCGCCGAGTTGTCGGGCACGATCGGCTGGGCCGGTTTGCCACCCGCGAGTGTCAGCGTGGGCGAGGTCTTCGAGCGCGCCGATGCCGCGCTCTATGTCGGCAAGGAAAGCCGGCGCGGTACGGCCGTGGTGTTTTCCGCCGAGCACGAAAACCGCGTGCGGCGCGCGAGCCTCGTCGCCCAGGAGCTCAAGGCGGCGAACCTCGACGCCGAGCTTTATCTGGAGTTTCAGCCCATCTATGACGTCGCCACACGCACCGCGGTCGGCTTCGAGGCGCTTGGCCGGTGGCGCAGTCCGAAGCTCGGTCAGGTAAGGCCGGATGAATTCATCCGCATCGCCGAGCGAACCGATCTGATTCGCGTCGTGACCGAGGTGCTGTTGCACAAGGCCCTGAATGAAGCCGCCAACTGGCCGCCACATATCTATCTGTCGTTTAACCTCTCGGCACTCGACATCTCGTCGGTACCCCGCGCAAGGCGGCTGCTCGACATCGTGCAGGCGAGCGCCACGCTGGCCGAGCGGGTGCATTTCGAAATCACCGAGACCGCAGTGACGCGCGACTTCAGGCAGGCGCGTGCTTCCCTGTCGCTGATCAAGCAGGTGGGCTGCCAGGTGTCGCTCGACGATTTCGGCACCGGCTATTCCAGCTTGAGCTACGTTCACCGTCTGCCCTTCGATACGATCAAGATCGATCGCAGTTTTGTGGCCGAGGTCGATACCGACGTGGCGAGCGGGAAGATCATCAAATCGGTGATGGACCTGTGCCGGAATCTCGGCCTCGAGTGTGTGGTGGAAGGCGTCGAGACCGAATCGCAGTGCGAAATGCTGACCGCACTCGGCTGTCGCGTGATGCAAGGCTACCTGTTCGGCCGGCCAATGCCGGCAGAGTCGATGCAGTTTTTTCAGGCCAACGTTGTTTAAAGGCGGCGTGAATTACCGGAGCGCTTGAGCTTCGCCGGCACATGTTGCCGTCACTCTTCCGAATCAAGGCGCCTCTTCTAATGGCACGCCACCAAATGCCTGGCGCTGCGCGAGCGAAACGAAGGTCTGGGCATCGCGCGCCGCCTGAACCACCGGCGCCATGCCGAAGAACTCGTGCGTCGCCCCCTGATAGTTGCGGTGCTCGACGGCGACGCCGGCGTCGCGCAGTTTTTCCACGAGCTTTTCGCCATCGGAGCGCAACGGGTCGATGCCCGCAGTGACCACCACCGTAGGCGGCAGGTTCGACAAATCCGCGCTGGCCACGTCGATCAACGGGCTTTTCAGATCATGCTCGTCGTTGATCACGTTCTGCATGAACCACAACATCATCTTCTTGTTCAACGGCTTCGCATTGCGATTTTCCTCATAGGAGATCGAAACAATGTTGTTGCTCGCCACGGGGTAGATCAGCGCCTGATGTAATGGCGTCCTTAGGCCTGAATCGCGCGCGTGGATGGCTACGTTAATGGCAAGATTCGCCCCGGCGCTCTCCCCCATCACCGCTATCCGGCTTGGGTCACCGCCAAGGCTCGCCGCGCTTTCGACGATCCAGCGCCACGCGGCAAACGCGTCCTCGTGGGCGGCGGGCAGTTTGTGCTCAGGTGCTTGCCGGTAATGGGCGGACACCACGATCGCGTTGCTTTGCGCCGCAATCGAGCGCGGCGTCGCGTCGTAGACGTCCAGATCGGCAATCACCCAACCGCCACCGTGAAAATACAGGATCAGCGGGAAAGGACCGTCGCCAGCCGGCCGGTAGATGCGCGCCGGATTGCTGCCGGCAGCGCCCGGAATCACCGTGTCTTCGCTCTGCACCGCCTCCACTTCCAGTGGCAGCCGGGCCGCGTGGCCGGCCTGTGTCATCAGCTTTCTGACGGCATCGGTGGGCGTCGGCTGCTCGCGGGCTTCGGCGACGCTGCATTCTTCGATCGGCTTTGGGTTCAGCTCCTTGAGCGCGGCGAGCACCGTCTTCATGTCGGCGTCTGCGTGTGCGGTCGGATCCAGTCCGATCATGCCTTTGAGGGTATCGGCGAGTGTCATGGCGCGGCTCCAGGTAAGACCGGGGAATCGGGACCGGGTTATGGGTCAAAGGGAAAACAAAGGGACGAACTCAACGAGAGCACTAAAGCAGACGCGCTCAAGAACCTGCGCCCGACCGCCAGGCGCAGATCCCTCAAGCTGCCGGCTCAATGCCCCTTCGTGTCGCTACTGGCGTCGGCGCCGGGCATGTTGGTCGTGTCGTTGGCCGGCCTGGACGCGGTCGTATGGGTGTGTTTCTTCTTCGTCTTGGTCTTCGACATCGTCGTCGGGCCGGTGCCGCTGGCGGCGGTCATCGCCGAATCGCCAGGGGCGCCGCCGCCTCCGTTGCCGTTACCATTGCCGCCCGCTCCACCGTTCCCGGCACCACCTCCACCCGCGGCCAGCGCAACGCTAGAGCCCAACAACAATGCCGAAATCAAGACCGCCTTTTGCATTTTCATGACTTGCTCCTCAGTGAGATTCAGGTTTCGAGTGGCTGCGTTGCCAATGCACGCAGACCTGATGAAGATTCAGCAAGCGACGTGCCGTTGTAAAAGCGCTGGGAGCGAAGAGCGTGCATCGTTGCACTGTTGTGTAGCTGTCATGCGTAAAAACTGCCCCGCATTCGCCGTCTTGCCAGTCGCGTGCTGCCACGAATGCGTCACGAGCTACGTACGAAAATCGCAAATGTTTGATACGCAGGGCGACGCAAATCGGAATCGACGCGCGGCTTCATTTCGGGCCGCAAGCCGCAGATCCTTGTGCAGCGCGGCAAAGCGCGCTGCACGCAGGTTGCGCGAACGCACGTCAACGAGCCAACACACGCGCTCGTCATGAGCTGAGGCCGCAGCCCGCGCTTCGTTCAAGAGGAACGGGCACAGTGCTTGCTGAAAACTAGCGGTTTTGATTTTTGCAGCAGCGCTTATCCGCTCACGCCCCACCCGCCAAATTTTCTTTCGACCATGCCGACGCCGCTCACCGTTTTACTGGTTGCATCCGAAGCAGCCCCGCTTGCAAAAACGGGCGGTCTCGCTGACATGGTCAGCGCATACGGCGCCGCGTTATGCGAAGCCGGTGTCGCTGCGTCGATCCTGATGCCCGCTTATCCTGGCGCCCTCGAACGCGTGCTCGGCGCGACCCGCGTGGCGAAACTCACGGGTCTGCCGGGCGGCGATGGCGTGATCATCCGCGCGCATATGCCGGACACGGGCGTGCCTGTTCTGCTGCTGCAGATGGATCATCTGTTCACACGCGAAGGAATCTACCGCGACCGCTATGGTCGCGACTACGTGGACAATCTCGTGCGGTTCGCATCGCTCGCTGCTGCCGCGGCACGGATTGCGCGCGGCGTGCGCGGTATCAAGCGGCCGGACGTCGTGCACGCTCACGACTGGCACGCCGGACTCACGCCGCTCTACATGAAACTCGGCGGCGTGCAGGCGCGCAGCGTCTTCACGATCCACAATCTCGCGTTTCAGGGCAACTATCCGCTCTCCGCGGGTCCGTGGATGGGCGTGCCGCCTGAACTGCTGGCGCCGGCACTCACCGACGAGCGCAGCATCGAGTTCTACGGTTCGCTCAGCCTGATGAAAGCCGGGATCGTCCATGCCGACCGCGTCACGACCGTGAGCGAGCGTTATGCGACGGAAATCCTCACACCGCGCTTTGGCCATCGGATGGAAGGCGTTCTGAATGCGGAGGCGCACAAGCTCTCCGGCATCACCAACGGCATCGACATGCAGATGTGGAATCCCGCTACCGACGCGCTGATCACCAGCAATTATTCGGCGGACAACGTAGCAGGCAAATACGCGTGCAAGCGCGCGTTGCAACAGGCGTTCGGACTCGCCCGCGAGCCGTTTGTGCCGCTGGTGGCGATCGGCAGCCGGCTCACTGAGCAGAAGATGGCGGAGGTGGTGGCCGAGGCGATTCCGGCCATGATGGCGCGGCACGAGCGGCTTCAGTTCGCCATTCTGGGCCAAGGCGACGCGCCGATCGAAGCGCGCATGCGCGAACTGGCTGCCCGTTGGCCAGGACGTGTGGGCACCTGCATTGGTTATGAAGAGACGCTCGCCCACATGCTGCATGCCGGCGCGGATATGCTGCTGCACGCGAGCCGCTTTGAACCGTGCGGGCTCACGCAACTGTACGCGATGCGCTTCGGCACGATTCCGGTGGCGTCGCGCGTGGGCGGCCTTGCCGATACGGTCTCCGACTATGCGCTCGGGCTGGGCAAGTCGGGCGCGGCGACCGGCTTCCTGTTCGAAGGAGAGACCGTCGAGGACGTTGCTGGCGGCGTGGCGCGTGCAGTCGAGGCGTTCAAGAATCCATCGTTGTGGCGCGCGCTGCAGCGTAATGCGATGACGCGCGATTCAGGATGGGGCACGGCAGTCAAACGCTACGTCGACGTGTACTGTGAACTGACGGATGCGCGCCCCGTGGTGCCGCGCGAAGAGCCCACGACGGTTCCGGTTATCGCCGCGCGCCGCCGGCGCAGCTCGGCGAGCCCTGTGCCCGCCGACAGTTCGCAGGCGGCAGCCGTTCAGTAACGGAAGCAAGAGCTATACAAGAAAGGTAAAAGTGAGGTCACGGTGTCCTGCCGGAGGCAGCGTCCTGCAAGATCATGGCTAACCGGTTGTCGAACTCTTCGCGAGTCTTGGCGATTTTTCCCGTAGATACCGGGATGGCAGCATGGACGATGCCTGCGTAGCCAATATTACGGTGCCGGATCCTTCTCGCGGGCTTCGAGCGCCAGCAGCGCGTCGCTCAGTCTCTTGACCCGGCTGACCTGCGACGGCACGCGCGCAGCGCCCGTCACTCGGGCGAGCCGGCTGCGCCAGTAGCTCAAAGGCAAGGCGCCGTCCAGCGCGGCGATACGCGGCAGCAGGTGTTCAAGATGTTCGATATCTTTTTCGAGCTGGTGGTGATTCATTGCTTCCCCGGACACTCCCGTCTGTAAGGTCCTCGCCCGTCGACGCGGGCGTGTATGGCTTTGCGTTGCCTTGATTGCTCTCATGATTCTGTTTGACCGCTAGTGTGCCCGCAGATTGAAGCGAGGCTTGACCGTGAGTGTCAGTTTTGCTGAAACATGGGGTCAACTTGATGTCACCGCGCGGAAAGGCTGGCATGTTATGCGGCGCGCATTGTCCTGACCCGCGTTCGCGCGGATCGTCTTGGATCGCAATCGTTTGCTGGCTGTTTTGTCATGGGCGCGTCAGCATTGCGCCCCGGCCGCGGCCGTAGACTGAACTGGCGTTGTGGAGACCGGAATCGGCGCCGCATCAGAAAACACAGCCGACCATCCAAACGTCCTTTCACCAAGGAGTCGAATATGATCCGAATCGCTTATATTGCAGCAGCCGTATCCGTCATGACTTGCGCCGCGCCCGTATTCGCGCAGGACACCCAGAACGCGCCTCAACCGGCCGCAACCTCGAACATGGGAAATGACAACGCCAACAACAACCAGAATAGCGGCGTAGGCATGGATACCAACGGGCAAGTGGCCTCTGGCGCGCCCGCCGGCCTCACCCGTGCCGAGGTGAAGCAGGACTTGTATCAGGCGGAAACCGACGGCCAGATGAAGACCCTCAATCGCACCGTTTACAGGGGCAATTAAGCTCGCGGGCGCGACACGCCGGGGACAACGACCGGCGTGTTCCGCGAGTGCTGCAGGCCTCAGTTCAGTGAGTTCGCGTGAGGCAGCGGCCAGACCAGGTTCAGTTTCACTCCCCCTCGGGCAGGCACATAGAGATCGCGACTGCGCTGCGCGCCGTCGAGACTGGCAACCAGCCGATAGTGGCCCTGCGGGAGCCGTGCATAAAGATAAGGGCCATCCGATGTGGCATTGAATACGACGGTGCCGTCGGATCTCGCCACCTGCACCGCGACACCCGAGAGGTACTCGCCCGATCCGGTCGTAAAGGTCGCGC
>NZ_JAMFSB010000201.1 GCF_026225065.1 Paraburkholderia sp.
CCTTCGTGAAATACAGGTCGCCGCGCTTCTCGCCGTGATACTCGAGAATGTGCGTCTCGACGATCGAATCGACCGGGCAGCTTTCTTCGCAAAAACCGCAGAAGATGCATTTGGTCAGGTCGATGTCGTAACGCGTCGTACGGCGGGTGTTGTCCGCGCGCGTTTCCGATTCGATCGTGATGGCGAGCGCCGGGCATACCGCTTCGCACAGCTTGCAGGCGATGCAGCGCTCTTCGCCGTTCTCATAGCGGCGCAGTGCGTGCAGGCCGCGGAAACGCGGCGAAATCGGTGTCTTCTCTTCCGGAAACTGCACGGTGATTTTGCGCCGGAACGTATAACGTCCGGTCAGCGCGAGACCTTTGAGCAATTCCGTGAGGAAGAAGGTCTTGAAGAAGTTTTGGATTGCGGTCATAGGTTCATCCGCCCTTTATTTCCAGATATTCAACGGCGACATGATCCAGAAGCCGACTACGATCAGCCACACCACGCAGACCGGAATGAACACTTTCCAGCCCAGACGCATGATCTGGTCATAACGGTAGCGCGGGAATGTGGCGCGTGCCCAGATGAATATCGACAGCAGCAAGAACACTTTCAGCACCAGCCAGAAAATGCCCGGGATAAACGACAGGAAGCCGAACGGGGCACTCCAGCCGCCGAGGAACAGAGTCGATGCCAGCGCCGAGATCACGATCATGTTGATGTACTCGGCGAGGAAGAATAGCGCGAACGCCATCCCCGAGTAATCGATCATGTGACCCGCGACGATTTCTGACTCGCCTTCCACCACGTCGAACGGGTGGCGGTTCGTTTCAGCAATGCCCGAGATGAAGTAGACGACGAACATCGGCAACAGCGGCAGCCAGTTCCACGAGAGGAAGTTCAGGCCGTAGCTGGCGAAGATACCGCGTTCCTGCGAGCCGACGATGTCCGACAGGTTCAGGCTGCCGGAGGTCATCAGCACGACGACGAGCGCGAAGCCCATCGAGATTTCATACGAGACCATCTGCGCCGCGGCGCGCATCGCGCCGAGGAACGCATATTTCGAGTTCGAGGCCCAGCCAGCGAGAATCACGCCGTACACGCCGATCGACGAAATCGCCATCGCATACAACAGCCCCGCGTTGATGTCGCCGAGCACCGCGCCCGCCTGGAATGGAATCACCGCCCAGACCGCGAAGGCCGGCACCACCACCATGATCGGCGCGATCAGGTAGGTCCAGCGGCTCGCCTGCGCCGGCTGGATCACTTCTTTCAGCAACAGTTTCAGCACGTCGGCGATCGGCTGCAGCAAACCGGCCGGGCCCACGCGGTTCGGACCGAGACGCACGTGCATCCAGCCGATCAGCTTACGTTCCCAGAGGATCAGGTAAGCCACGCACAGCAGGATCGCGACGGCCACCACCAGGATGCGCACCAGTGCCCACACCGTGGGCCATGCCGCACCGAGAAGTTGAGTGCCGCCCGAGTTGATCGATTCGAACATTTACGCCTTCTCCACCAGCAGTTCACCGAACAGGCTGCCCAGCGCTGCACCGGCAGGCGTGGCCGCCGATACGCGGACGACTGTCTCCGCAAGATTTGCATCGCGCACGGCCGGCAATTGCACCGAGTGCTCACCCTGGCGCACGCGCACTGCGTCGCCGTCTTTCAAACCCAGCTTGTCGAACAGAGCGGCCGGCAAACCGACCGAGTTCGCCGCGCGTGCCGCTGCCGTCAGATGCAGCGATTCCGCACGACGCACCAGCGGGTCGGCGTGGTAGATCGGCACATCGGCGATGCGCTCGAACGCGCCTTCAGCTGCCTTCGGCGCTGCACCGCGTGCGATCGCGACGCCTGTCTTGTTCGACAGGCGTGCGCTCAGATCGGCGTCGCCGAGCGCTGCTGCGCGCACTTCTTCCGACGTATCGAATTCGAAACCCGGCACGCCGAGCAGGCTACCCAGCACGCGCAACACCTTCCATGCCGGACGCGTGTCGCCGAGCGGGCGTACTACGCCGTTGAAGCTTTGTACCGTGCCTTCGGCGCTGACGAACGTACCGGCTGTTTCCGTGAACGGCGAGATCGGCAACAGCACGTCGGCGTATTCCGCGCCGGTCTGGAACGGCGACAGCACGACGACCATTTCAGCCTGATTCAACGCGGCCAGTGCCTGCGCCGGGTTGACCGTGTCGAACTCCGGTTCGACGTTGAGCAGCACGTAACCCTTGCGCGGCTGTTCGAACACTTCGCGAGCGTTCAGGCCTCCCGCGCCCGGCAACGCGCCGACGAGGTGAGCGCCAACCGTGTTGGCCGCTTCCGTGAGGAAGCCGAGCTTTGCGCCGGTGGTGTCCGCAATCCATTGCGCTGCGGCATGAATACGGGCGAAATCCGGATGACGGACCGCGCCGTTGCCGAGCAGCACGAGGCGCAGTTCGCCCGCTGCGAGCGACGTTGCAACCTGCTTGTGCGCGTCGTTCGCTTGCGTGCCGGCAAATGCTTCCGGCAACGCCGCGCCACGTGCTTCCGAAACCGCGGCAGCGATACCGGCGATTTCATCGAGCCATGCGGACGGTGCGGCCACCACGCGTTGGGCTTGCGGGATCAGTGCATCGTCGTTCGTTGCTTGCACGAGGGTCAGCGCTGCGCCGCTCTTGGCGGCCTGGCGCAGACGCGCAGCCAGCAACGGATGATCACGACGCAGATCCGCGCCGATGACGATCGCCGCGTCGACGTTCGACAGATCGGCGATCTTCGTGCCGAGCCACGGCGTGCCATTCACAGGCGCCGAGAAATCCGACTGGCGCAGTCGGAAGTCGACGTTAGGTGTGCCGACCGCTTGCGCGAGTTGCTTGATGAGGAACAGTTCTTCGACGGTGCTATGCGGGCTCGCCAGTGCGGCGAGCGCTTCTGCGCCGTGATCGTCCTTGATGCCGTTCAGGCCCTTGACGACGTACTCAAGCGCGGTCTGCCAGTCGGTCTCGACCCACTTGCCGCCTTGCTTGAGCATCGGCTGCGTGAGGCGTTCCGGGCTGTTCAGGCCTTCGTACGAGAAACGGTCCTTGTCCGAGATCCAGCATTCGTTGATCGCTTCGTTCTCGAACGGCAGCACGCGCATCACGCGGTTGTTCTTGACCTGCACCACAAGGTTCGCGCCGACGGAATCGTGCGGGCTCACCGACTTGCGGCGCGACAGTTCCCACGTGCGGGCGCTGTAGCGGAACGGCTTGCTGGTGAGTGCGCCAACCGGGCACAGGTCGATCATGTTGCCCGACAGTTCGGAGTCGACCGTCTTGCCGACGAACGAGGTAATTTCCGAGTGCTCGCCGCGGCCCAGCATGCCCAGTTCCATCACGCCGGCCACTTCCTGACCGAAGCGGACGCAACGTGTGCAGTGGATGCAACGCGTCATCTCTTCCATCGAGATCAGCGGACCGACGTTCTTGTGGAATACCACGCGCTTTTCTTCGTTGTAGCGCGACGAAGATTTGCCGTAGCCCACCGCCAGATCCTGCAACTGGCATTCACCGCCCTGGTCGCAAATCGGGCAATCGAGCGGGTGGTTGATCAGCAGGAATTCCATCACGGCTTGCTGACCCTTCACGGCCTTGTCGGACTTCGTGCGCACGATCATGCCCGCCGACACCGGCGTGGCGCATGCAGGCACGGCCTTCGGCATCTTCTCGACATCGACCAGACACATCCGGCAATTGGCCGCAATCGACAGCTTCTTGTGATAGCAGAAGTGAGGAATGTACGTGTCGACCTTATGCGCAGCCTGGATCACCATGCTGCCTTCAGGCACCTCTACCTTCTTGCCGTCTATTTCAAGTTCAACCATGATGGTCAATCTTCCTTAACCTGTTACCGCTCAATCGTTCGCCCGTTCATCGCCACTTGGCGATGACCCCCGCGGTTGACGCTTCTGGTGAAGCGCCTTTTAGGCGGCCACCGTTTCCGAAGCCGTCGCTGCGCCGGCATGACCGCCCACGAGGCATTGCTTGTGGGCGACGTGATATTCGAATTCGTCCCAGTAGTGCTTGAGCATGCCGCGCACCGGCATGGCCGCTGCATCGCCGAGCGCGCAAATCGTGCGGCCCATGATGTTTTCAGCCACTGAGTTCAGCAGATCCAGATCTTCCGGGCGCCCCAGGCCGTGCTCGATACGGTGCACGACGCGATACAGCCAGCCTGTGCCTTCGCGGCACGGCGTGCACTGACCGCAGGACTCTTCGTAATAGAAGTACGACAGACGCAGCAGCGAACGAACCATGCAGCGCGTCTCGTCCATCACGATGACCGCGCCTGAACCAAGCATCGACCCCGCCTTGGCGATCGAGTCATAGTCCATGTCGGTATTCATCATCATCTCGCCCGGGATGACCGGTGCGGACGAGCCACCCGGAATCACGGCCTTGATCTTCTTGCCACCGCGCATGCCGCCAGCGAGTTCCAGCAGCTTCGCGAACGGCGTGCCGAGCGGCACTTCGTAATTGCCCGGAAGCTCAACGTCGCCGGACACCGAGAAGATCTTGGTGCCGCCGTTATTCGGCTTGCCGAGTTCAAGGTAAGTCTGCGGGCCAACCGTCAACAGGAACGGCACGGCCGCGAACGTTTCGGTGTTGTTGATGGTGGTCGGCTTGCCGTATACGCCAAAGCTCGCCGGGAACGGCGGCTTGAAGCGCGGCTGCCCCTTCTTGCCTTCCAGCGACTCGAGCAGCGCAGTTTCTTCGCCGCAGATATAGGCGCCGTAACCGTGGTGCGCATGCAACTGGAACGAGAAGCCCGAGCCCATGATGTTGTCGCCGAGGTAACCGGCACGGCGCGCTTCTTCCAGCGCTTCTTCGAAACGCCTGTACTCAGCGAAGATTTCACCGTGGATATAGTTGTAGCCCACCGTGATGCCCATCGCGTACGCGCCGATGGCCATGCCTTCGATCAGCGCATGCGGGTTCCAGCGCAGGATGTCGCGATCCTTGAACGTGCCCGGTTCGCCTTCGTCCGAATTACAGACGAGGTACTTCTGTCCCGGGAACTGACGCGGCATGAAGCTCCACTTCAGGCCGGTCGGGAAACCTGCACCGCCGCGGCCACGCAGACCCGACGCCTTGACTTCGGCAATCACCTGCTCGGGCGGGATTTTCTCTTCCAGAATACGGCGCAGCTGGACGTAACCGCCGCGCGCCGCATAGTCTTCGAGATGCCAGTTGTCGCCGTTCAGGCCAGCGAGAATCAGCGGTTTGATGTGACGATCGTGGAGAGACGTCATTTCGAGAGCTCCTCGAGCAGCTGATCGATCTTCGCGCGGCTCATGAAGCTGCACATGCGATGGTTGTTCACCAGCATCACTGGTGCATCGCCGCACGAGCCCATGCACTCGCCTTCTTTCAAGGTGAACTTGCCGTCTGCCGTGGTTTCGCCGAAGTCGATGCCGAGCTTCTGCTTCAGATATTCGGCAGCGCTTTCCGAGCCGCCATCCGGACCGAGCTGGCACGGCAGGTTCGTGCAGAGCGTGATCTTGTGCTTGCCGACCGGCGACGTCTCGTACATCGTGTAGAAGGTCGCCACCTCCTGCACGGCGACCGCCGGCATGCCGAGATAGTTCGCGACGAACTGCATGAGTTCGGGCGACAGCCAGCCATGCTCTTCCTGAGCGACGGCCAACGCTGACATCACGGCGGACTGTTTCTGATCGGCGGGATACTTCGTCAACGCGCGATCGATTTCTTTCAGGCCTTCAGCTGAGATCATTTTCAGACACGACTCTTTCAATTCCTACCGAACGAAAACCTGTCGCGTGCTACCTGTTGCGACAGACCCGGCGTTCCTTTGCTTGACGTGCGCCCCGCTGCAACTTCGACGCACACGCCACGATGAAAATCGCTCTTAACGATCGATTTCGCCAAACACGATGTCTTGCGTGCCGATGATCGTCACGGCGTCGGCGATCATGTGACCGCGCGCCATTTCGTCGAGCGCGGACAGATGCGCATAGCCCGGCGCGCGAATCTTCAGACGGTACGGCTTGTTCGCGCCATCCGAAATCAGATAGATGCCGAACTCGCCCTTCGGATGCTCGACAGCGGCATACGCCTCGCCTTCGGGCACATGGAAGCCTTCCGTGAAGAGCTTGAAATGGTGAATCAGCTCTTCCATGTTCGACTTCATGCCGACGCGCGACGGCGGCGCAATCTTGTGATTGTCGATCATTACGGGGCCCGGATTCTTCCGCAACCATTCAATGCACTGTTTCGCGATTCGAGTTGATTGACGCATTTCTTCGACGCGTACCAGGTAGCGGTCGTAACAATCGCCGTTCACGCCAACCGGAATATCGAAGTCCAGCTTGTCATAAACTTCATACGGCTGCTTCTTGCGCAGATCCCACTCGATGCCCGAACCGCGCAGCATCGCACCCGTCATGCCGAGTTGCAGCGCACGCTCCGGGGTGACCACGCCAATACCGACCAGACGTTGCTTCCAGATCCGGTTGTCCGTGAGCAGCGTTTCGTATTCGTCGACGCAATGCGGGAAACGGGCAAAGAAGTCGTCGATGAAGTCGAGCAACGAACCCTGGCGCGTCTCGTTCATCCTCGACAGCGCCTTCGCGTTACGAATCTTCGACGCCTTGTATTGCGGCATAGCGTCCGGCAGATCACGGTACACGCCACCCGGACGGTAGTACGCCGCGTGCATCCGGGCACCGGACACTGCTTCGTACACGTCCATCAGGTCTTCGCGTTCGCGGAACGCATACAGAAACACTGCCATCGCGCCGACGTCGAGCGCGTGCGAGCCGATCCACATCAGGTGGTTCAGCACACGCGTGATCTCGTCGAACAGCACGCGAATGTACTTTGCACGCACGGGCACGTCGATGCCGAGCAGCTTTTCGATCGCCATCACGTAGCCGTGCTCGTTGACCATCATCGACACGTAGTCGAGACGGTCCATGTACGGCACCGACTGGATGAACGTCTTGGTTTCCGCGAGCTTTTCAGTGGCGCGGTGCAGGAGGCCGATATGCGGGTCGGCGCGCTGGATCACTTCGCCGTCGAGTTCGAGCACGAGGCGCAGCACACCGTGCGCGGCCGGGTGCTGCGGACCGAAGTTGAGCGTGTAGTTTTTGATCTCTGCCATGGCGTTCTCTTAGTGTTTCAGACCGCCATAGCGATCCTCGCGGATCACGCGCGGCGTGATTTCCCGCGGCTCGATCGTCACAGGCTGATAGACGACGCGCTTCTCTTCCGGGTCGTAACGCATCTCGACGTAGCCGGAGATCGGGAAATCCTTGCGGAACGGGTGACCGATGAAACCGTAGTCGGTCAGAATGCGGCGCAGGTCTGGGTGACCCTCGAAGACGATGCCGTACAGGTCGAACGCTTCGCGCTCATACCAGTTGGCCGAACTCCAGATATCGACCACGGACGGGACCAGCGGAACATCGTCGTCCTGCGCGAACACGCGCACACGCAGACGCCAGTTGTTCGCCACCGACAGCAGATGCAGCACCGCCGCGAAACGCGGACCGTCATACGCACCGTCACCGTAGGTCTGGTAGTCGACGCCACACAGGTCGACCAGTTGCTCGAAGCGCAGCGACGAATCGTCGCGGAGGCGCGTCGCAATATCTTGATATTCTTTTGCACTCACGACGATCGTGAGCTCTCCGATCGCTTCGGTGACGCTCAGCAGGCGGCCGCTAAAGGCCGCCTCGATGTTCGCTTTCAGGGTCTCGAGTTTGCTTGCCATATTATGGGGGGGCTCTGGCCTTATTGACGGGCGATGGTGCTGGTACGACGGATCTTCGCTTGCAACTGGATCACGCCGTAGACCAGCGCTTCTGCGGTCGGCGGACAACCCGGCACGTAGACGTCGACCGGCACGATCCGGTCGCAGCCGCGCACCACCGAATACGAATAGTGGTAGTAGCCGCCGCCGTTCGCGCACGAGCCCATCGAGATCACCCAGCGCGGCTCGGCCATCTGATCGTAGACCTTGCGCAGAGCGGGCGCCATCTTGTTGCACAGCGTGCCGGCGACGATCATCACGTCCGACTGACGCGGACTCGGACGAAACACGACACCGAAGCGGTCGAGGTCATAACGGGCTGCACCCGCATGCATCATCTCGACCGCGCAACACGCAAGACCGAACGTCATCGGCCACAACGAGCCAGTGCGCGTCCAGTTGATCAGCTTGTCAGCCGTGGTGGTGACAAACCCTTCCTTCAAGACCCCTTCGATACTCATGTGCTTTCCACTCCAGACGGGGCGGCTAGCCTTGGCCGCCCACGCAAACCGGCGATTAATCCATCATTCCCAATCAAGGCCGCCCTTCTTCCAGATATAGGCGAAGCCCAGCAGGAACTCGAGCAGGAAAATCATCATTGCCATGAAGCCGGGCCAGCCGATGTCGCGCAGGGCCACGCCCCACGGAAACAGGAACGCGGTTTCAAGGTCGAAAATGATGAAGAGAATGGCGACGAGATAGTAGCGCACATCAAATTTCATGCGCGCATCTTCGAATGCTTCGAAGCCGCACTCGTATGGTGCGTTCTTCTCGGTATCGGGCCTGTTGGGACCGAGGAGCTTGCCAATACTGACCAGTGCTACGCCTAAACCAGTGCCCACCAGGAGGAACAACAAGACGGGGTAATAGGCTGCGAGGTTCAAGACTGTCCTCAATCGGTTGGTTCTGAGTGCCGCTGGGGGGAGACAAAACACCCAGCACGAAATCACTTCGGCGTGCTTGACGTTGCAAGCTTAACGCAAACACAAAGCCAGAAGCGACAATGCCAGCCGAAGCGATGCAAGCGGCTGGCATTAAGATAACATTGGTGCCGACGGCGAGACTCGAACTCGCACAGCTTTCGCCACTACCCCCTCAAGATAGCGTGTCTACCAATTTCACCACGTCGGCACTGTATGCAATCCGGGAAATAAACTTATATAACCCGCGAATCGCTTCAAGACTTGAATTGTAACTGGTTTAAACAGTTTGTTCAACGCACCACAGGCAGTTTTGCCGAAAATTTATTTCGGCACGTCCTGGCCCGGAGCCGACGCGGGAGCCGCCGGAAGAGCACCCGACGCACCAGCCGGAACTGCTGCCGACGAGCCTGAAACCGGAGCGGTCGCTACCGCGCCGAGCAAGCCTGCAGAAGGCTTCGCGTGATACGAGCCGAGATACGTCAGTGTCAAAGTGCTGACAAAAAAGATCGCTGCGAGCACCGCCGTGGTACGGGACAAAAAGTTCGCCGAACCCGTCGCACCGAACAGACTGCCCGACGCGCCGCTGCCAAAAGCAGCACCCATATCGGCGCCCTTACCGTGCTGCAGCAACACGAGGCCAATGACCCCAAGCGCCGACATCAACTGAACGACGATAATCAATGTTTTCAAAACCAGCATCACACTCACCTGAGTCTTTATTTAATCGCGTGGCACAAGGCGTGCCACACGCAATGGGTCTACCGCGCCCGGGCAACCTGCTTATTGCGTAACGCTCACGGCGCCAGCCGCCTTGCAGATTGCCAGGAAATCCTGGTCCTTCAACGACGCGCCGCCAATCAGGCCACCGTCGATATCCGGCTGACGGAACAACTCTTCCGCATTGCCCGGTTTCACGCTACCGCCGTACAGCAATGGTACGTCGGCAGCTGCAACACTTTTCGCTACGAGGCGCGCACGCAAAAACGCGTGAACGTCCTGCGCCTGCTGCGCCGTGGCGCTCTTGCCGCTGCCGATCGCCCAGACGGGCTCGTACGCGACGACGATACGCACCGCCTCTTGCGGCGACAGCTTCGCCAGCACTGCGTCCAGCTGCGCGCCGACCACCTGCTCGGTCTCGCCCGCATTGCGCTCTTCGAGCGTTTCGCCAACACAGACGATAGGGGTCAAACCGGCTTCGAGCACACGCTGCGCCTTGACGGCCACCAGTTCCGAACTTTCGCGATGATAGGCCCGACGCTCCGAGTGCCCGACGATCGCCAGCGACGCGTCGAAATCCACGGCCATCGGCGCAGCCACTTCACCTGTGTAGGCGCCCTGCGTGAAGGCAGAAACGTCCTGCACGCCCCACACAACGCGACTGCCGTCCAGCAGCGCCTGCGCCTGGGCAAGATACAGACCCGGCACACACACGCCAACCCGGACGCTCTCCGGCAGTTCGCCGGCGCCTCGCGCGACAGCCTCGAGCAGAACCGCGTTCTCGGCGAGCCGCCCGTGCATCTTCCAGTTACCGACTACCAGCTTCGCTCGTTGTTTCGACATCGTCTCGTCTAGTCGTTTCGTCTTGCGGCGGCGGACCCGGTTTGCGCCGAATTTGCACCTTGTTGCCCGCCCGTCGGAATCATGCGGCGCACGCAAAACACGCAATTTTACTGTGAGCAGGTGGATCGGGTCAAACTGCCCGCCCGCAAACCGCCCTTCTCACGCTCGGCCGGCGGCCTCAGCTACCTCTCAGGCAGTCCAACTCAGGCAGTCCAATCCAGCATGATCTTGCCGACGTGCGTACTGCTTTCCATCAACGCGTGTGCTTCGGCGGCCTGCGCCGCCGGAAACACCTTGTAGATCACCGGCTTGATATGGCCATCCTCGAGATGGGGCCACACCTTTTCCTTCAGTTGGGCCGCGATCTTCGCCTTGAACTCCACTGGCCGCGGACGCAGCGTCGAACCGGTCACCGTCAAGCGGCGGCGCATGATCTCGGGTAAATTCAGTTCCGCCTTCGCGCCACCCAGCGTCGCGATCAACACGATCCGGCCGCCGTCGGCCAACGCCGTCAGCTCGCGCGGCACGTAACTGCCCGCCACCATGTCGAGGATCACGTCCACGCCGCGGTCGTTCGTCAGCGACTTAAGAACCTCGACGAAATCCTCAGTTTTATAGTTGATGCCACGCTCTGCACCGAGCTGCTCGCAGGCACGGCACTTGTCATCGGACCCCGCGGTGGCGAACACGCGAAAGCCCAACGCATGGGCGATCTGGATGGCCGTCACACCAATGCCGCTCGAACCACCCTGCACCAGCAACGTTTCATTCGGCCCGCCCTCGCCCGCGCCCAGATGCGCGCGTTCGAACACATTGCTCCACACGGTAAAAAAAGTTTCCGGCAGCGAAGCCGCTTCGATATCCGAGAGCCCCTTGGGCACCGGCAGACATTGGGCGAGCGGCGCCACCGCATATTCGGCGTAACCGCCGCCAGCCAGCAACGCACACACACGATCGCCAATCTTCAGACCGAACGGATTGTGCTTCTCGTCGAGCGTCCCGCCGACGATTTCACCCGCCACCTCCAGCCCCGGCAGGTCCGACGCCCCCGGCGGCGGCGCATAACCGCCCTTGCGCTGGAAAACGTCCGGACGATTCACGCCCGAGGCCGCCACCTTGATCAGCACCTCACCCGCTTTCGGCTGCGGCGTGGGCCGCTCAGCGAGTTTCAAGACGTCCGGCGCGCCGAATTCGGTAATTTCGATCGCTTTCATCTGCGTCACCTCCAAGGTTTGGATTGGACTGCAAACCCGACCTTAGCCCAGTTTGCAGTGCGATCCACCCTGCATGAAAAACGGCCGGCGCGCATTCACGCTGCCGGCCGTTTCCTACCTTACCGCATTACTGCGGAGTCGGTTCGCCTTGCGGTGCACCCGACCCGGCATCGTTCAGCAACGCCTTGGCCGACAAGCGCACGCGGCCCTTCTCGTCCGTCTGGATGACCTTGACCTTCACCTGCTGACCGTCCTTCAGATAGTCGTTGATGTCCTTGATACGCTCGTTGGCGATCTCGGAGATGTGCAGCAGACCATCCTTGCCCGGCAGGATGTTCACGATCGCGCCGAAATCGAGCAGCTTGAGCACGGTGCCTTCGTAGACCTGGCCCACTTCGACTTCCAGCGTGATGTTCTCGATACGCTTCTTCGCTTCGGCCATACCTTCGCTGCTAGTGCTGGCGATGGTGACGACGCCGTCGTCCGAAATATCGATCGTCGTGCCGGTTTCTTCGGTCAACGCGCGGATCACCGAACCACCCTTGCCGATCACGTCACGGATCTTTTCCGGATTGATCTTGATGGTGATCATGCGCGGTGCGAATTCCGACAGTTGCGTGTTCGCGCCTGACACAGCCGAGGTCATCTTGCCGAGAATGTGCAGACGGCCTTCCTTCGCTTGCGCGAGGGCGACCTGCATGATTTCCTTGGTGATGCCCTGGATCTTGATGTCCATTTGCAGCGCG
>NZ_JAMFSB010000202.1 GCF_026225065.1 Paraburkholderia sp.
CCCCACATTCTCGTCTTCGACGAACCGACGGCCGCGCTGGTCAGCCGCGAAGTGGACCGTCTGCTGCAGACCATCGACCGTTTGCGGGAACGCGGCCTGACGATCCTGTACGTATCGCACTACCTCAACGAGATCGCCGCCATCTGCGATCAGGTCACCGTGTTGCGCGACGGCGTGGATGTCGCTCATGTCGACGCGCGCACGACGCCTACCGAAGCCCTCGTCACCGCAATGATCGGCACACAGGCGGAAGCGCGAACTGAGGCTTCCGCACGTATGCTGGGCGAAGTCGTCCTGAACGTGCGCAATCTGAGCGCTACGCGACGCTTCGAAGACGTGTCGTTCGATGTGCGACGCGGCGAGATCGTCGGCATCACTGGTTTGCTCGGCTCTGGTGGCAAGCCCGTGGTGCGCAGCCTGTTCGGCCTCGAACGCGGGGTGCAGGGCGAGATCGAAGTGGATCGCAAGGCGGTGCGCCTGCGCCGCCCGCAAGATGCCGTACGCGAGCATATCGCTTTCGTCCCGGAGGACCGGCGAGCGCATGGTGTAGCGCCTGCGCTCTCGGTGCGCGAGAACACGACACTCGCAAGCCTCGCCCGTTTCAGCCGTTTCGGATTGCTGGCGCAACGCCGGGAAACCAATACCGTGCAACGCCTGATCGAAGAACTGGCGGTACGTACGTCCAGTACGGAAACACCTGTGCGACATCTCTCCGGCGGCAACCAGCAAAAGGTCGCGCTCGCCAAATGGCTGAGCCGCACCTCGTCGCTCTATCTGCTGGACGAACCGACGGTTGGCGTCGACATCGGTGCGAAGACCGAAATCTACCGGCTACTCGACAGGCTCGCTCGCGATGGCGCCGGCGTCCTGCTGTTCTCCAGCGACCTGATCGAGCTGCTCGGTGTCACCGACCGCGTGCTCGTGATGGCGCGCGGCCGCATCGTGCGCGAACTTGTCTCGAGCGAAGCGGACAGCCAGGACGTGCTCGCATGGGCCACCGGAGCACGCGGTACGAACGGCTCGACAGGGCAACAGGAGATCGCAGCATGAGCAAAGTACTCGATGCCGCGCCTCGTACCAGCAAATTCGAATTGCCCGAGCGGCTCTTCGGCGCGCAATGGTGGCTAAGAAGCGGCGCGGCGCTCGCGTTCGCCGTGGTATTTATCGGTTTCGCGGTGAGCTCGCCTTTGTTCTTCACGGTCGGGAATCTCGCGAACGTGTTGCAGCAATCCATTATCGTCGGGATTCTCGGGTTCGGTTTGACGGTTGTGCTGATCGGCGGCGGTGCAGATCCGCTGAGAGGCGGTCTCGATCTTTCGGTTGCAGCCAATCTCGGACTGTGTGCAGCCGTTTATGCCGTAGCGCAACGCGAAGGCATAGCACCTGACAACGCCCTGCTACTGACGCTTGCAGCAGGTGCCGGTGTCGGCGCGCTCAACGCGTTCGCCGTCATCGTACTGCGCATCTTTCCGCTGCTTGCCACGCTGACTACGATGAATCTCTGCGCCGGATTCGAACTGGTGCTGACGCAGAACACGTCGGTGCCTGCCAGCGGCGCACTGCTGAGCTTTCTACTCGATAACGGCGCATTCGGCGTGCCGCATCTTGCGTACGCGCTGCTCGTGGTTGCCGCGTTGTTCACGGTCGTGGTTCATTACACGCCGTTCGGGCTGCGGCTGCGCGCCACCGGCGCCCATCGCGATGCGGCGCAGGCCGCTGGCATACGGCCGAACCGTTACCTTGCCTCAAGCTACATACTGAGTGGGATTGCCGCAGCGCTCGCTGCGTTGGCGTCTACTGCGCTGCTCAGCGGCAGTTCGCCCGGCACCGGAGAGAATCTGCTCGCCACCGTAGCCGCAGCGTTGCTCGGTGTCGTATTTTCGCGGCGGCTCGTGCCGACTATCCCCGGCACACTACTCGCCGTTCTCTTTATCGGCGTCATCAGCAACGGCTTTCAGCTCGACAACGTGTCGAGCTATTGGGTCAACGGTGTCGAAGGCGCGTTGATCCTGTTCGTCGTCGCCACCACGGCGCTGGTGCGCCGCCACGCAGGGAATCACGCTCATGATTGAACAGATTGGCCGCTTGCAGCGCTTCGCGCTAGTCGCGGCACTGATTGCGGTGATCGCGTTCTTCGCGATGTTCGCGCCCGGTTTTGCGCGCGCGGACAATCTTGCTAACGTGTTGTTGAACAATTTCGCACTGCTGGCGATTGCTTCGCTTGGGATGACGCTCGTGTTGTCGCTGGGTGCGATCGACCTGTCGCTAGGCACATCCATTGATGTAGCCAGCCTCGCGTTTGTCCTGCTAAGTGCCCACCAGGTTGGCTTCGTGCCCGCGGCGCTCGGCGGTCTTGCCGCAGCACTCGTCGTCGGCGCGTTTAACGGTGTGCTGATCGGCTGGCTCGGCATTGCACCGTTTCTCGCCACGCTTGGCACACTCTTTATCGGCCAGACCGTCCAGCAGCTCGCCACCGACGGCGGTCAGCCGGTGTACCTGCTCAACGTCGCGTTGCCGCCGCTCTTTAGCGCGCTGGCACACGGCACATTTGCAGGTCTGCCTGTGCCGCTTTGGATCGTGGCAGTGCTGGCGCTCGGCGTGCACGTCACGCTCGCGCATGCCACGTTAGGCAGGCAACTCACCGCGCTCGGGGCACAACCCGGTGTGGCGCGCTATTCCGGTCTGCCGGTTGCGGCCATCACGCTCGTGACGTTTATTGCCAGCGCGTTGATTTATGGCGTCGTCGGTTTGATCTTGTCTTCAACCGTCAAAGCCTACGTACCGCAGGCTGGCAATGGTTATCTGCTCAATGCGATCGGCGCGACCTTCATTGGCACGACACTTTCGCCGACTCGCCGTCCTGGCGTCGTCGGCACACTGCTGGGCGTCCTGCTGCTGAGCCTGGTCGCAAACGGTTTGTTGCTGATTGGCTGGAATTTCTACTGGCAGCAGGTTGCGACCGGCGCACTGATCTTCGCCGTGCTGGCCGTCAGCTTCGCGCAACGGCGTGGCCGCTATGCGTGAGACTCCGTGCCGCGCCCCACGCTAAACGTGAACGCCAACGCACCCACCAGCAACACGCCCTTGATGAAATCCTGCATGTAGTACGGCGCGTTTAGCATTGTCAAGCCGTTAAGCAAAACGCCGACGAATACCGCGCCGACGACCGTGCCAAACACGTTGGGCCGCTTGGCGCCCCACACTGCATAGCCGACCAGCGCAGACGCCACCGCATCGAGCAGCATCGAATGGCCTGCGCTAACGTCGCCACGTCCCACGCGCGCGGCAATCAGCACGCCACCTAGCGAGGCAATCACGCCCGAGGCGACATACGCAGCCACGCGGTAGCGCGCGGTCGGCGCACCGGCGAGGCGCGCCGCTGTTTCGTTGCCGCCGATCGCGTAGATGACCCGTCCCCAGCGCGTGGTTTCCATCACGACGCACGCCACCACGGTGAGCACAAGTAGAACGACCACCGGCAATGGCACAACGTCGAACAATCGCAGGCGCCCGAGTGCGAGAAACGCATCGGGAAAGACACCCGTCGTTTCAGTGCCATCGGGCAGAATCGTGCCGGTTGCGAGCGAACGGCCGCCCGTCGGAATCAATTGCAGACCGGCAAGCAGAAACAGCGTACCAAGTGTTGCCAACTGGTCCGGCACACGCAGACGCGTAATTAGCAGTCCATTGAACAAGCCCGCGGCTATACCGAGGACGAGGCATGCCGCAACCGCTTCCAGCGCGTTACCGTGCCATACAATTAGCACATAGCTAGCGGCCATCTGCGCCGACGCCGCTAGACTGCCCACGGACAGATCGAAACCACCAGCGGCAAGCGTTACTGTCACGCCAATCCCCAGCAACGCGACAATCGACACCGCCTGCAAAATGCTGAAGAGGTTGTCGATATTCAAAAACGCCGGCTGATTGACGGCGAACACGATGACGAGCAACGCAAGCACGAGCAGCATGCCGGTCCGTTCGAGTTGCACGCGCAGCCTTTGCAGCCAGCTGGGGCGAATTCGACCAGCTGACTCATGGCTAGCGGGGACGCCTTCAGAGGCAACATCAGAGGTAACCGAAGGACTGGTTTTCATGAGTGAACGTAAGAAGTGAGATCGGAAGGGGAGACATGGTCGAGCGTCGCGCGGTCGAAGCGGACGACGCGATCCGCAATCTCGAGTGCCTCTTCGAGGTCGCTGACGAAGACGAGGGTGGCGCGCTCGGGTGCATGACGACGCAGCGTGTCGACGATATCGGCGCGCGCTCCGGCATCGACGCCTTGAAACGGTTCATCTAGCAACAACAGCCGTGCGGGCTGCGCATGCCAACGCGCAAGCACGACCTTCTGCTGGTTGCCACCAGAGAGCCGCGTGAGACGATCGTCAGGGCCTGTGCAGCGAATCCCAAAGCGTTCGATCGCTTCAGTCGCGGCACGCTGCTCGCGCGCGCGGTGCACCCTGCCGTGCTTGAACCAGCGTGACAGGAACGGAAAACTGAGCGTGCCCGCAATCGACGCGAACGGCACGCTATCCGGAAACAGCGAGCTTCGCCAACGGTCCTCGCCGGCGAGGAAGACGCCGGCACGGATTGCATCGGCGGGTGAGCGAGGACGCCACGACTTGCCATCGAGCGTCATCGCCCCTGACGTGGCGTGCGTCGCACCGAAAATGGCTCGCGCGAAACGAGATTTGCCACCGCCGACCGGGCCCGCAATCGCGACGATTTCACCGCGCTGCACATCGAGATCGAACGGGATGCTGCCGGGCGTCAACTGAAGATCCCGCACGCTGAAGTACGGCACCTGCGTCGCAGAAGCAGAATCGGACGTCGCCGTGGCGCCCACATCAGCAGCTTGAATACGTAACGGACGCCCGATCATCGTTTCGACCGCGGCATCGAAATCGATCGGTGCGCGCAGATCGGCGACGACCCGCCCGTCGCGCACAATCGTCACGCGTCCGGCAATGCGGCGCAGATCGCCCAGCCGGTGCGACACCAGCAGGATCGCGACGCCCTCGGCGCGCAATCTGTCAAGCAGACCGAAGAGACGCTCGGCCTCAGGTGCAGACAGACTGGCGGTGGGCTCATCGAGAATCAGCAGTGCGGGCCGCGTCGCCAGCGCGCGCGCCAACGTCACCAACTGCTGCGAGGCGAGCGACAAAGAGGCGAGCGGTGCGGACAGGTCGACCTCAAGCCCAACACGCTCGGCTAACGGCGCTGCCGCCTGAAGACGCGCGGCAGGCGTCGCACGCCACGGCGAGGACGGATCGCACAAGCGGTCGAGCAACAGGTTGTCTGCGATCGAAAGCGTCGGCACCACCGCATCCGCAATCGATTGATGAACGGTCGCAACGCCGCTCCGTTTGGCATCCTGCGGTGAAGCCGGACGAAACGGTTGTCCGCGTAACGAGAGCTCGCCGTCGTCGGGAGGATAGACGCCGCTAAGAATCTTCACGAGGGTCGACTTGCCGGCGCCGTTCGCGCCCATCAGTGCAACAACCTCGCCCGCATGAATCGACAGATCGGCGCGATCGAGCGCGAGGGTAGGACCAAAGCGTTTGGAAACCGCGCGAGCGGTCAGAACAGGAACAGTCATCGAAGGGGACGCGCGCTTTACTGCGCTCGTAAAGGATGACCGTTCATCGTAGCCACCCGTTATGGGTGTGCCAACGAAGCGTTGTTCATATCGATAGCTTGTCTGGGGATGACAAAGCCGCTACCCGGACCGAAATGTCCGAGGGCTCGCAGGAAGGGAGTGGCACACCGCAGCCGGCGCGTCTTCAGCGCTCGCTGGGAAAGCCCGATTCAGCAGGGGTTTAACAGCGGAAATGCTCGATATTCTGACCGGCGTAAATCGCACGTGCGAGCCAATCGGGTTTATCGCCCTGGCCGTCCCATGTGTTGCCGTAGGCGTCCCGGTACATTATCGCCCTGGTTGCATGAGTGTCCGCGTCAATTGCCGCGGCCAATGCTTCCATCGTAATGCCGTATTCGTCCATACGGCGACGTATCCACAGGACCAGCCGCTCACGCGCGTTCCCGTCGAGGTCGAACATCCGTTGTTCTTCTCGCTCTTTCATAACGTACCGATGTCGCGACTGATATTGCGCGCGGTTTGAAAAAATAAAAGGCTTCGCTGAGAAACGCGAAGCCTGTACGTGATTCGGGTGAGCCGAACGCCGTTCGACCTCACCTTGCCTTTTGCGCAAATGCGCCCCCGGAAATGATGCCCGACAAATCTATTGATCAGGAAATCCGTTCGGCAAGCGGCTCGAATCGTCGCCCGTCTGGCCCTTTACCCACAAGGGCCGCTTCAGCGTCTAAATCTGGATTTTAGCACCCATTTTTTCTGCCGCGCACGGCAATACGCGGCGGTGACCTCGATATCGCGGCGGTAGCGTGTTATTTTGTCGTTCCGGACTTTCTTTCGCCCTACTTCAAAGGAAAGCACTCATGTCTCCGTCAACCGCGATCGCCGCTATTCTCACCGCGCTTTTGATCGGCGCGATGAGCCCGGGACCGAGTTTTGTCATCGTCGCGCGCAACTCGATCGGCCTGTCGCGGCGCGACGGATTGGCGACCGCGCTCGGCATGGGAATCGGCGGCGTATTCTTTAGCGGCATCGCCTTGCTAGGGTTGTATACCTTGCTGGCCGCCGTCACCTGGTTGTACGTGAGCCTCAAGGTAGCAGGCGGCCTGTATCTGATCTATCTCGCGTCGAAGATCTGGCGCGGCGCAAAGACCCCGCTCGCGTTCAACCAGGGGCAAGCCAATGCCGGAGCCAATCCGCGGAAATCATTCTGGATTGGTTTGAGCACACAACTCAGCAATCCGAAGACCGCTATTTATTACGGCAGTATATTCGCGGCTCTACTGCCCCAGCATCCGCCGTTGTGGTGTTATTTCGCGCTGCCCCCAGCGGTTTTCTCGATCGAAGCCGGGTGGTACACGGTCGTCGCATTGTGTTTTTCCAGCAAGCGTCCGCGCGAACTGTATCTGCGGGCAAAGACCTGGGTGGACCGGGTTGCGGCCGGTGCGATCACCGCCCTCGGCCTCAGATTGATCTTTGCAGCACATCGCGTCGGACTTTGACGCGATTTGAGGCACTGGACCTCTACGCAACCCGCGGCGAATCCTTGTAAGCCATGCCAGGCATGACATCCGGAGGATTCGCCGCGCGCCGTTTTCCTCAAGGGGCTGACCATTTCGCGCTCCGCTGCACGCTGCCTGACGCAAGCTTTACAAGATAGTTCTTGACGACAGTAGCCCCGAACCGCTATTGTGACCCTCGAAGTTCAAGAAGTTCGATTGCTGTTCATCAATTGCTCGCTCTCTCAGCGGTATTCGTTGTCCATTCCCTCCTTGACGCTTCACGTGCTCCATAGCGAGCGATTTCTTACTTTTTCTACCTCAAGGATTCTTCATGGATACCGGTACCGTTAAGTGGTTCAACGACAGCAAAGGCTTTGGCTTCATTACACCGGACAAGGGCGGCGACGACCTGTTCGCTCACTTCTCGGAAATCAGCGGCGACGGCTTCAAGACGCTGGCTGAAAACCAGAAGGTGAGCTTCGAAACGAAGCAAGGCCCCAAGGGTCTGCAAGCGGCTAACATCAAGCCGCTGTAAAGTTTGAAGGGTCCGGTATCCGGCATCGGGTACCGGGCTGCAGCGACACCCTCGCGGAGCTTGTTCTCCCACAGTTGGCGTAATCGCTTAGCAGTTTCTTTGCGCCAAACGCATCGCTTGCCCCCTCATCCTCCCCTGGCTTGACCGGCTTAAACGCCTTTCCCCGCCTTTTCCATCAGGCATTCGCTTCGGCTTGAACGGGCTCGTCCTGATCGCCGTGTGCGCGTACGTATATTTAAAATTAAAATGCAAAACAAACACATTCATCATTACAACGGCTATGCCGTCCAACCTTCGGCACATCGTTTGCCTGACGGTTCGTTTTCCTCCAACCTGTTGCTCGAGCGTGCCGACACGGCCCGCGCTGAAGCGCGCTATCAGTTCTACTCGCTCGACTACTTCAATGACGAAGAACAGGCGCTGCAGCACTCATGCCGTTGGGCCCGTCATTGGGTCGACAGCCGCGGTTAATAGCGTCCGGCCCGCTTCACAGTTTGGCCTGCGATGAGCTCGCGCTCCCGTCGGCCAGATCAATCGCGCTGCCGGACTTTACCCGCGCGCGCAATTCGAATTTCTGGATCTTCCCGGTCGACGTTTTAGGTAGCTCTCCGAAGCGAACTGCCTTGGGTAGCTTAAAGCTCGCCAGGAACAGACGGCAATGCGCAATGATCTCTTCGGCAGTGGCCGCTGCACCTTCTTTCAGCTCGACGAAGGCGCACGGCACCTCGCCCCACTTCGCGTCGGGCATCGCCACCACGGCGGCCACCGAGACCGCTGGGTGCCGGTATAGCGTGTCTTCGATTTCGATGCTCGAGATGTTTTCCCCACCCGAAATAATGATGTCCTTGCTGCGATCGCGAATGCGAATGTAGCCATCCGGCATCAGCACGCCCAGATCGCCGGTATGGAACCAGCCGCCCCTGAAGGCATCTTCGGTGGCGCGCTCGTTCTTCAGATAGCCCTTCATGCAGATGTTGCCGCGAAACATGATTTCGCCCAGCGTTTCGCCGTCGTTCGGCACCGGCTCGAGCGTGTCCGGGTCCAGCACGGTCGCGGCGGCTTGCAGGTGATAGCGCACGCCCTGACGTGCGTTGAGCCGCGCGAGCTCGTCGTCGCTGACGCTGTTCCAGTGTTCTTGTCTGGCACAGACAGACGCCGGTCCGTAGACCTCGGTAAGACCATAGACGTGAGTCAGATCGAAACCAATCGCTTTCATCCTGGCAATCACTGCAGGCGCAGGCGCCGCGCCGGCCACCATCGTGGCAACCCGGTGCCCGATTCCTTCGCGCCACGCTTCAGGCGCATTGGCAAGCGCGCTCTGCACGATCGGCGCGCCGCAATAGTGGGTGACGCCCTCCGTGCGAATCAGGTCGAACACGGTCTTCGCATCGAATTTGCGCAAGCAGACGTTGATGCCCGCACGCGCCGCCACGGTCCATGGAAAACACCAGCCATTGCAATGAAACAGCGGCAGCGTCCAGAGATACACCGCATGCTTCGGCATATCCCATTCGAGGATGTTACTCACGGCGTTCAGATAAGCGCCGCGATGATGGTAGACGACGCCCTTAGGATCGCCCGTCGTGCCGGACGTGTAGTTCAGCGCGATCGCGTCCCATTCGTCGGCAGGTGGCTGCCATGCGAATTGAGGATCGCCGCCTTGCAGGAAGGCTTCGTAGTCGGTTGCGCGTGGAAACTTGTGCGGGTCCGCGGGCGTCACGTCATTGACGCTGACAATCCGCAGATCCGGAAACTCCAGCGAAGCGCGATGCGCCAGTTCGGCGTACTCGGTGTCGACGATCAACGCCCTGGCCTCGCCATGGCGCAGCATGAACAGGATCGACGCAATATCGAGCCGCGTATTCAGCGTATTGAGCACGGCTCCTGCCATCGGTACGCCGAAATGCGCTTCAATCATCTGAGGGATGTTGGGCAGCAGCACCGCAACGGTGTCGCCATGTCCTATCCCAACCTGCTGCAGCGCGCTGGCTAGGCGCCGTGTGCGCTCATACGTCTCGCGCCACGTGCGCCGGATCGCACCGTGGACCACCGCGCAACGGTCGCCATAGACCTGCGCAGCACGCGCTATGAAATCAATCGGCGTGAGCGGAACATGGTTCGCCTCACGACGGCCGAGACCTTCGTCGAACATAGGCATCATTGGGTCGTCTCCTCGGGAGTCAGTGGCTCCGCGGTACTTCTGCGTCTTATGATCAATCAGCTTATCGTACTCGCGACTTCCCATACGGAATAACGGGAAGCCGCAGTGCGATCAAGCGTGAATGGTACAGAAGGGAGACGACGCGTCGAAATCAGGCAGCTTTGTTTTCGTGCTGATCGCGCTTGCGGGAGACGTAACGGGCTAGCACCGCGTCGGTATGAAACAACTCGAACGCGATGTCCGACAACACGCCCGCCTCGCGCCAGCGTAAGTAGTACCGGTGCGAGGTCTGGTAGGGAGGGTAGCTTTGGGGCATGGCGTTCCATGGTTTGCCGGTACGCAACACCCACAGAACGCTGTTGACGACGCCTCGCAGATTGACGCACGGACGCCCTCTGCGGACGACGCTTTGGTTCAGCTCAGGCAGCATCGGCACGATACGTTCCCACTGCGCATCGGTCAGATCGTAGACCGAAAGCGCGAACGGTAGCGGCGAATGCGATTGGGTCGACTCGAGTGTATTCATACAAGTGAGGAACGCTAACGACGCGACTGAGGGTGGCAACAACAGGGCGCACATCCAGCCGCCCTTCCGATGCTTTGCATTCAGCTTAACTGATGCGCCGTTCGAAGAAAGTCAAATCTTGTTAGATCGGGCCGTGGGAGCCACACCGGAGTGCTAGTCGCGTGTGTCGATCACTTCGTCGCCGATCTGTTCGAGCCGGTAGCCATAACCATAGATCGGCGTGAGGCGGTAGCCATTTTCCGGGCGCAGTCCCAATTTTGAGCGCAGCATCGACACATGGGTGTCCATGGTGCGTGTGGGAATGTCGACGGTCTGCTTCCAGACCATATCGACGATGTGCGCTCGCGATAACGGTCGGTTCAAATGCTGGAACAGCAACAACGCGAGTTCGAATTCCTTCTGTGTGAGATTCACTAATTGTTGCTTCACGTGCACCTGTTTAGCGTTCAGGTCGAATTCGAAATCGCCAAAGGTCGCTTTGACCGCTGCTGCATTGATCTGATAGGCGCGCCGTAGCAGCGAACCGACCCGCGCCAGCAACACACTCGCGGCGACCGGCTTGACGACGTAGTCGTCCGCGCCGGCATTTAACATTGCGACGATGTCGCTTTCGCGGCCGCGCGATGTCATGAAAATCACCGGCACGCGCTCGGCTAGCGTCGAGCGCACCCATCGCAACACCTCTTCGCCGGACAGGTCCGGCACGATCCAGTCGAGGATCAGGAGATCGAAGGTCTGACGGTGCAACTGCTGGACGAGTGCGCGACCTTCGGAGAAGGTATGGCAGACATGGCCCGCCGCCGACATGGTTTCATGCACGAAAGCGGTTTGGGCAGGGTCGTCATCGAGTACCGCGATTCTCATACTCGCCTCTTGAAGTGACAAGGCGCCGCGGGAAACGCTCGGCCGGCAGCCCTGAAAGGTTCGTTGCATAAGGTTGGCACTGGCAACCGAGGGTATCGGTTTGCCCACCATGCAACATCGGCGTGAATTTATTGTAGCCCGGCGCGACAAAGGCCGCTGATAAGCCTGAACCCTGGTGACGAACCCATTAGTCCGACTACTGTGTCTCGCCCTCGAACCCCGCCATCAACCCACTCGCGCGCTGCACCTTCGCGCACACAGCCTGTTCGAGCACGGGCTTGCCTTGCGGGATCGCCAGCGTCAGAAACGCCCGCGCCCGGGTAATGCCTGTGTAGACGAGTTCGCGCGACAGAATCGGACTAAACGTATCGGGCAACACCAATGCAGCGTGCATGAATTCCGAGCCCTGCGATTTATGCACGGTGAGCGCGAGCACCGTTTCCACTGCCTGCAAACGGCTAGGCAGGACCCACTTGATGCCACCCGTGCCGTCGGCTGCAGGAAATGCCACTCTCAACACCGGATTCTCATCCGTCATGCCCGGCAGTTCAAGCGTGATACCGATGTCGCCGTTCATCAGCCCCAGCTCATAATCGTTACGGGTTACGAGCACCGGCCGTCCCGGATACCACTCGCCGCGCATTGCAATCAAACCGTCTTCCTGCAGCAGCCGCGCAATGCGTTTGTTGAGTCCTTCGACACCCCACGGTCCGCGGCGCAGCGCGCACAGAAGCTGAAACTCGCCGTGCGCCTTCAGCACCGCGCGCGCCCACGTGTCAAATGCTTCGGGCTCGTCGTAGCGGTCAGGCTGCTGCGTGTGCATCGTCGCCAGGTAGTGCCGATAGCCATAGCGTGGCCGTCCCGGCTCTCCGTTGGCACCGAACAGGTGCGCGGATGCCGACGCATCGCTGGCGCCGCCGTATCCATCTATGACAAGTGCCTTAAAGGACGCATCGTCCGTAGCCGAGCAAACCAGCAACGCAAGATCCGCGTGACCGTGTGTCCAGATCCGTGCGACAGCCGCGGCGTCGCCCGTATTGACGAGCGTAGCGAGCTGGCCGATCCCGCTCTCTGCGGAAAACCGATGACTATGCCGCAGCATCGCAATCGACTGGTCGAGCGCCGTGCCCTGTTCGTCGAGCATGGCCACCTCGATGCGCTCGCCGGTTGCGGCCAGCAGCCAGTCGCGCGTGGCCGGTGTGTAATGCCCTTCGCCCGCGCGCTGACACAATTCACCGAGCACGGCCCCGGCCTCTACCGACGCCAACTGATCCTTGTCGCCCAGCAGAATCAGCCGTGCCGATGCGGGCAATGCGTCGAGCACTGCCGCCATCATCTCGAGATCGACCATGGAGGCCTCGTCGATCACCAGCACATCCACCGGTAGCGGATTGCTCGCGTCGTGACGGAACCGCCGGCTCTCGGGACGCGTGCCGAGCACCCGATGCAGCGTCGTCACTACCGTCGGGATCGCCTCGCGCACGGCGGCGGCGTTCGGCAGAGCGTCGACGGGCAGTTGCGCCACCGCGCCTGCAATCGATTCGTTCAGACGCGCCGCAGCTTTACCGGTCGGCGCCGCGAGACGAATCCGCAACGGTCGTGCGGGACGCAGCGGATTCGCCAGGCCGTCGAGTGCAAGCGTCTGCAGCAAGGCAAGCAGTCTGACCACGGTGGTCGTCTTGCCGGTGCCTGGGCCACCCGTAATGATGCTGAACGCGCTGCGCGCTGCCAGTGCGCAGGCGAGCTTCTGCCAGTCCGCGCTCGTCGCGTTGGCTGAGCGCGGCGGGAACAAAACGTCCAGCGCGGTCCGCGCGGAACCCGCCTGCAACGACGCTTCCATCTGCGCCGATGCTGCGAGCCGTCGCTCGATACCAGCGCGCACATCTTGCTCGTATTGCCAGTAGCGACGCAGATACAACCGCGTGCCGACGAGCACGAGTGGCGTATTGCCGGCATCGGCGCCGACCAGCGCGGGCTGATCGAGCGCCGCCAGCCAGCGCGCGAGATTCACGCCTGCCAGCACTTCTGCCGGCGCCTGCGGTGGTTCCGTTGTGGTGAGCGCCTGCGGTCCATCAGGCGGTAACGAAAGTGCGAAGGTCGGGTCGTCGAGTGTCGCCTGCAGGTCGAGGCACACGTGGCCGCGCCCCAACTGATGACTCGCAAGCGCGGCCGCCAGCACCAGCAGCGGCGGCGTCTGCGGTTCCTCCGTCCACAGGAAGCGCGCGAAGCCGGCATCGAGCGCGCGCAACCAGCCGCGCTCGACCCACTGGTCCAGCACGGCGAGCATGCGGCGCGTGTCGCCCTTGGCGTCGATGACGGCTACGGTGTCGTTGGAACGGGGTGTCATTCGATTTCCTTCAACGCGTACTCATCTGCATCTTCGTCATCGGAGCGATGGTGCGCAAACAGCGCATCCAGTTCTTCGATCAACTCGCGCGGCGGCCGCTCGACATGCAAACCCTGGCCGGGCGCGCGGCCGCCCCGCAGAAACAGATAAACCGCACCGCCCACGTCGCGGTCGTAGTCGTAATCGGGCAAGCGCACCTTTAACAAACGATGCAGTGCGAACAGATACAGCACGTATTGCAGCTCGTAGCGTGAATGCAGGATCTGCGCGCGCATCCTCGCCGGTGTGTACGCTGCGTCGTCGGGACCAAGCCAGTTCGACTTGTAGTCCGCGACGTAATAGCGGCCATCGTGTTCGAACACCAGATCGATAAAACCCTTGAGCATGCCGTTCAGGCGAGCGGGCTCGAGCGCGGGCCGCGCTTCCCCATCGAGCGTCAGGTCGCACACGAGTTGATCGAGCACTTGTGTATCAACGGTGTGCGCTGCGAGCCAGAACTCCATTTCGGCCATGTATGACGCTGGATCGAGATCCGCCAGCACGACTGGCGGCACCGGCTCACCTTCTATTGATGGCAACGCGAGCGGCGTACGCAGCAGATACAGCAGCCAATCCGCCAGCGGTTCGATCCAGCGCGGCCAGCCACGTAGATTGCAGCGGCGCGCCACGGTATCGCGCACCGTTTGCGGATGGTTGGCGAGCTTCGCGAAGCCTTCGTTGGCTGCCCATTCCATCAGGTCGTGCAGGAAACTGCCTGCGTCCGCGCCGCGCAGGAAACCGTGCAAGGTCTCAGCGGCCGGCAACGCAAGCGCAGTCGCAGTCGCGGCAGAGGTTGCCGGTTGTGCCTGCGAAGCCGCTGTTGACGCTACCTCGTCGTCTTCGAGTGCTTCCGCTTCCAGCAGTTCGTGGAATACGTCTTCACTGCGCGTTTCAGGAGCCACGCGTGACTCGCATGTCGCGCCATCGTCGGTCGCGCTCGCCGGCATTGGAACTACGTGAGCACCTGTGCCACCGATTACACCATTGTCCTTGCGCAGGCTGGAGTAGCTGGCAATCCACCACGACTCGCGCACAGGCCGCGTCAGCATGCGAGCTTCACCGCGTAACTGCTGCATGCCGAGCGGCACGAAAGGTTCGCTGCTCGGGGGCGGCGCCTCGGCAATCCTGATATCGCCACACGTACCTCGCAATTGCTCCAGCAACGCATTGAGTTCAGTGCTGGCAATCGGTTTGCCACCACCGAGCAGGTAGCCGAACGCGCTCAACTCGACGCTCTGGATCGGCGCAATCCCCACCCAGGTCGCGTAGCGCGCCCGCGTCAACGCCACATATAGCTTGCGCAGGTCTTCGCCGAGCCGCTCGCGGTCCGCTCGCGGTAATACGTCGACATCGCCCAGCGTGATGTGCAACTTGCCCGCTTCGTCATGCCATTTGAGCGGCATATCGTCCGCGTTGACCGGGCGGTAGGTGCACGCAAACGGCAGGAACACCAGCGGATACTCCAGCCCCTTCGACTTGTGAACCGTCACCACCTGCACCAGACCCGCATCACTTTCCAGCCGCAGTTGCCGCGCATCGCCGCCCGCGCTGGCGCCCTCATCCGCGCACTGTTCGTCCAGATAGCGAATCAGCGCGTGCTCGCCGTCAAGCTGCGCACTGGCCTGTTGCAGCAACTCGGCCAGATGCAGCAGGTTAGTCAGCACGCGTTCGCCGTTGACCGCCGCGCCCGCTGTCTGTCCGAGCAGCCGCTGCGGCACGTGGAAATCGTTGAGCAGGCGGCGCAGCATCGGCAGCACGCCTTTATTGCGCCAGCAGTCGCGGTAGTCGCGGAACCGCAGCACGCACTTCTCCCACGCAAGTTCGTCCCGGTTGAAGGTATCAAGTGCGGCCCAATCGAGTCCGAGTGTCGCGGTGGCCAGTGCAGTGCGCACCAGGCGGCCGTCATCGGGGTCCGCACACGCCGCGAGCCAGTGATGCAATTCCTGCGCTTCCCCCGTCTGAAACACCGAATCCCGATCGGACAGGTAGACGCTGCGCACGCCGCGTTCAGCCAGCGCGGCGCGGATCGCGCGCGCTTCCGTGCCGTTGTTGACCAGCACCGCCATATGGCCAGGCTGCAGTGGTGTCTTGCCACTAGCACCTTCGAAGGCCGCCTTGCCGGCCTGCCCCAGGTTCAGAAGGCGCACCATCTCGGTCGCGCAACTGGCGGCCATCTCGCGCAGATACGCTTCCTTGCTGAGCGGCTTGCCTTCGTCGGCGGAGGGCAGCCACCACGCGCTCAGCGCAGGCACCTCCGCACTTTGGACGCGCAGCGTGTCTTTACGGCCTGCTGCGTCGGCGGCAATAAATGGAAGCGGATTGGCGCCGCCCTCGGCGCTGCGGAAAAGGAACGCCCCTTCGCCACCCTGTCGCTCTTCGGCTGCTTCGAAGCAACGATTGACAGCATCCACCATTCCTTGTGTCGAACGGAAGTTTTTCTTTAGCGTGAATAACCGTCCGGCGCAGGCGCGCCGCGCTTCGAGGTAGGTGTAAATATCCGCGCCACGGAACGCGTAAATCGCCTGTTTCGGATCGCCAATCAAAACGATTGCCGTGTCCGGATCGTTCTCCGCAATGCGGTAGACGGCATCGAAAATCCGATACTGCACTGGATCCGTGTCCTGAAACTCGTCGATCAACGCGACCGGGTATTGCTGACGGATGATCTCGGCCAGGCGTTTGCCGTTCGGCTTGTGCAAGGCGTCGTTAAGGCGCGTGAGCAGATCGTCGAAACCCATCTGCGAGCGGCGCGCTTCTTCTTCCGTGAAGCGCTGCGCAATCCAGCGGGCCGAGTGACGCAGCAATGCATATTGCGCCGTGGGCTGTGCGGCCAAAGCGTCGCGCAGCGTCTCCATCGCGACGAAGGCAGGATGGGCCGGCGGCTCGCCGATGAGCCAGATTTCAGCGAGGCCAGCCCGCGTAAAACGAGTCCACACTGCGGCTGTAGCTTCGAAATCGGGCCGCTGCATGTTGGGGTCGTTGGACCAATCTCGCAGCTTGTCGAGCCACTTCTTGCAGTTCGGTGCGTTCAGGCTCGTCGCCTTGAACTGCTTCTTCGCCCGCGCATCGTCGAACAGCGCCTGGAGTTCGTCGCACCACGCTGCCCAGTTTGTCTTCAGATGATCGACATGTTCGCGCTGCTTCTTGCGCGCGTCCTGCAACGCCTCAAGCGGCGGCGGGGCGTCTTCCAGCAGATTGGCATGGCCCAGCAGACCGCGAATCGCCTGCTGCAACTTCGCCGGGCTCGCGAACCATTGGCGGACTTCCGCCGCCGACTGCAGATCAAGCGGCGCCAGAAACGTGCGCCAGTAATCGCGCACGACTTCAGCGCGCAACTCGCTCTGGTCGGTTTCGAGCGTCTGCGAAAACAGGCTGTCGCTGTCGAACGCGTGCTCGCTCAACATGCGGTTGCACCAGCCATGAATCGTGGAGACCGCAGCTTCATCCATCCATTCCGCGGCGAGCTGCAGCCGGTGCGCGCAGGCGGCCCACTGCTCGACGTCGCAGCTGTCACGCAGGTCGTGCAACAGGTCTTTGCCGGCCACGAGCGGTTCAACTTCGTCCGGGTCCGCGCGGAAATACGCGGCCGCTTCGATCAGACGCGCACGGATGCGGTCACGCAACTCCTTGGTGGCCGCATCCGTAAACGTCACGACGAGAATTTCCGGCGGCGTCAACGGCCGCGCCTCGCTATCCGGTCCACGATGACCCAGCACGAGCCGGACGTACAGCATCGCGATCGTGAAGGTCTTGCCAGTGCCGGCGCTCGCTTCGATCAGGCTGCTGCCCTGCAGCGGAAATTCGAGCGGCTTCAGTTCAGCTGGGGTTCCCTCGGACTGTTGCGTTGTCAGGGGAGTATTCATTGTGCGTCTCCCGCTTGTGACGATGAGTTCTTCGATCTCGACGCCGAAACAGGAATCGCGCGATGCAGCGGTAACAACAATGCGACGGCGAGCGTCTCGAACTCCCCGCTGGCGGCGAGCACGTCAAAGTCCGGATAGGCACGGGAGAGATACGCGTTGGTCTGCCGCTCGCCTGCCTGGCGACCCACGCCATCGTAAGTGAGACGAGCGGCTTCGCGCGCTTCGTTGAGCTGCGCGGCAAGCGTGTCGCCGCCGTCACCATGCCCGCGCTCGCCATCCGCGCCCGCGAGACCCCCAACCTCTGCGAAATCAAGCGCGCCTGGCCGCTTTCTAAGCCACGCAAACGCCGTTCTCACGGCGAGTGGCAGCGGTTTACGTGTGCCTTCATCCCAGGCTCGCAGCAAGGTCAACAGATGCGAGCGCGCCACGTCCGCTGCGAG
>NZ_JAMFSB010000024.1 GCF_026225065.1 Paraburkholderia sp.
CGGCAAGCCCATGACGCTGCGCAACCGCGCGGCTTGCCTCGAAAGTTTGACGCGCCGGATAGCGCTTCGGCTCCGGTCCGCGCCGATATTCGCTCCGGCCGTAGACGAAGAATTCGACACCCTGTGTGCCATATTCTGCGCAAAATCGCGTGTGATTCGCGGCGCCTTCATCGCCGAGCGCGGGCGTGCCCGGCAGCGCTTCATGTACTTCGAACCGGTCGCGGTCCGCGAAGATCGCGCGCAGCGTGCGGCGCGTCGACTCGTGTTCGATGGCACGATGCAGCTTGCTGCATAGATTGGCCGGCGTGAAATGCACGCGGCCGTCTTCGGTGTCCGCGGATGGACTCACCGTGGCCGCGTTCGCCGTCCACATCGCCGATGCCGAACTGGCCGCGGCCAGCAACTCAGGCGCATCTCTCGCAACGCGAGCAATCACCGTCGCGTCATCGCCGGAAAAACCGAGTTCACGCAACAGGCGCATCGACGGCCGTTCTTGCGGCGGCAGCACGCCTTGATGGAAACCGAGATCGGCAAGCTGCTTCATCTTGCGCAGGCCCTGTTTCGCAGCGGCCTTCGGATTGGCGACGGACTTCTCGTTGTTCTGCGACGCGACATTGCCGAATGACAGCCCGGCGTAGTTGTGCGTCGGGCCGACGAGGCCGTCGAAATTGGCTTCAGTGGCTTGCATCGTCGATCCTCAGAAATGAAGGCCCGGCGACACGCTCGCCGGCATTTGCAGTTGCGCGCTTTCGACGGAGGCCATCGGATAGGCGCAGTAGTCGGCCGCATAATACGCGCTCGGACGGTTGTTGCCCGAGCGTCCCGTGCCACCGAACGGCGCCGCGGACGACGCACCGTTAGTGGGCCGGTTCCAGTTGACGATACCGGCGCGGATCGTGCGCTGGAAATGCGTCCACAGGGTCTCGTCGTCGGCGAGAAGACCCGCGGACAAGCCGAAGGCCGTATCGTTGGCGCGCTCGATCGCATCATCGAAATTCGCATACCGAATGATTTGCGCGAGCGGGCCGAAGTACTCTTCGTCGGACAGATCGTGGGCGTTCGTCACATCGAGAATGGCCGGCGTGACGAAGCCGAGTTGCGGGTCGCGCTGCTCCATCGTCAACACGGATCGCGCACCGGCTTCGAGCAGATGCGCCTGCGCGCCGACGAGGCGTGCAGCCGCCCGCGCCGAGATCACCGCGCCCATGAAAGGCTGCGGCTCGGCGTTGTATTCACCTACCGTGATACGTGAAGTCACATCGGCAAGACGCTCGATAAAGCGGTCGCCGAAACTGTCGTTCGGCACGAGGATGCGTCGTGCACAAGTGCAGCGCTGCCCTGCCGACAGGAACGCCGATTGGATCGTGTGATGCACCGCTGCGTCGAGATCCTCAACGGGTCCGATCACGAGCGGATTGTTGCCGCCCATCTCCAGCGCAAGCACGATCTCCGGACGGCCGCCGAACTGCTTGTGCAACAGCGTACCCGTGTCCGAACTGCCCGTGAAGAACAGGCCGTCGATCTGCCGATGATTCGCCAGCGCAATGCCGGTGTCTTTCTCGCCCTGCACGAGATTCAGCACGCCCGCGGGCAAGCCGGCGTCGCGCCACACTTCGACAGTCGCACGGGCGACGCCCGGCGCCAGTTCGGATGGCTTGAAAACCACCGCATTACCAGCGATCAGCGCCGGCACGATATGCCCGTTCGGCAAATGACCCGGGAAGTTATACGGCCCGAATACCGCGACCACGCCATGCGGACGATGCCGCAGCACAGCGGTGCCGTCGGCCATCGCTGCACGCTTTTCGCCGGTACGTTCGTTGTACGCCTGAATCGAGATTTCGACCTTGGCCGCCATCGACGCCACTTCGGTACGGGCTTCCCACAGCGGCTTGCCAGTCTCGCGGCCGATCGCTTCGGCCAGCGCTTCCTTACGCTCCGTCAGCAGCGCAGCGAAACGGCGCACGATGCCGCAGCGATCTTCGAGACTCAACACCGACCACGTTGCAAACGCATCGCGCGCGCTGCGCACCGCGAGGTCTACATCTTCAGCGGATGCGCTGTGGCCCTCCCATATCGTCGCGCCCGTGCCGGGGTTGCGCGAGGTGAATACGTGTCCTGTGCCGGCGGCCCATTCGCCGTCGATGAAAAGCTCAGTCATGATCATCCCTGTTTATGTTTCAGCGGCAGCACCCGTACCGGGTCGCCTGCCTTCACGTCGAGCGCCGCGGCTTCGTCGGCGGCAAGACGGAACACGCCGTCCTGCGGCACACCCGCTGCAACGCCGACGCGAAAATCGCCGAGCGACGTATTCGACACCAGCGACCTCGGCCCATCCTGCGGCGCGGGCGTTGCCCCCAGCGCCAGGATTTCGACGGGTACCACCACGCTCTCGCGAACCGTGCGCAAGTCGGCGATATGGCATTCGAGCACCGGACCCGCATCGAAAATATCGACGTGATTCTCGTAACGCAGTCCTTCGGATTCGAGCATCCGGCGCGCGGGAATCGTGTCGTTATGCGTGAGGCCGACGCAATCCTGCGCCTCCTGCGGCAACAATTCGACGTACACCGGATAGCGCGGCATCAGCTCCGCGAGGAACGCCTTGCGGCCATGCGAGCTCAGATAATCCGCGGCGTTGAAATCGATCTGGTAGAAATGCGAGCCCACCGCACGCCAGAACGGCGAGGTCCCGTTTGCATCGAAATGGCCCCGCAATTCAGCACACAGACGCTGCGGAAAGCGCTCGCGGAACTGCGCGAGAAACATGAAGCGCGAGCGCGACAGCAGACTGCCCACACCGCTCGTGCGATAACGCGGGCTTAGAAACAGCGAACAGACTTCCGCATAGCCAGTCAGGTCGTGCGAAATGTTGAGCGCATGCATGCGCGTCCAGATACCCAGATCCTGGCTCGCATGCACCACCGTGCTCACACGATAGTTGTAAAACGGTTGCTCCAGGCCGACCGAGCTTTCGATGCCGCATACGCCGGCCACGTCGCCCGTGGACGTGTCTTCCATCACGAAGAAGTAGCCGGCTTCATGCGGCGCAGCCTTGTCTTCCATCGTGCGGCGCGAGCGCTCCACGCGCGCCGCGAGCGCACCACGGTCCGGCTTGAAGGTGGTGAGACCAGGGCCGGTCTCCTGAGCGAGCGCGACGAGCGCGTCCACATCGCCCGTCTGCACGACGCGAACGACGATCATTCTGCTTCTCCCGAAAGTTCATAGGGATGCTCTTCGGCCGGCTGATGCAGCGCCACACAGCGCACCGGGTCGCCGTTTTGCACCCCGAGCGCGTCGCGCCCCGCTAGCGGGAGCGGTGCACCCATTGTCTTGTCGTCAGGCAAAGCGGCCAGCACGCAGCGGAATTCGTCCGCGCGGTTGCTGGCGATCAGCCACGTCGTGCCGACCTCGCCGGCAGTAGCTTCGCGCACCGTCCGCGTTTCATTGCGCCTGACGCAGGCGCTGCGATCGATCTGAGCTGTCAGCACCGGACCCGCGTCGAAGATATCCACGAAGCGATCGGTCTCGAAGCCTTCCTCGAGGTGAATCTCATAGGCGAGCAGCGCCTTTTCGTCCGGCTCGCCGAGGACACGCTGCGCCGACTCCGGTAACAACGGCACATAGACCGGATAGCTCGGCATCACCTCTGCGATAAAGGTGCGGCTACGGCCACCGGATTCGATTTCGATGTCCGCGAAATTGCGGCCGAAAAACTTGCGCCCCACCGCTTCCCAGAATGGCGACACGCCGTCGTCGTCCGTCACGCCGAGCAGCAGCGAGAACACCTCGGAGGTGAAGCGCTTGCGGTTGGCGGCGATATACATCATTCGCGAGCGCGACATCAGATGCGCGGCGGCGTCGCCGCGCAGCGACGGGTCGATATAGAAGCCGGCCAGCCGGCTCTTGCCGGTGAGCTCATGCGACATCGTCAGCGCGTGAATCTTGCGATTCACATGCAGCTCACGCGACGCATGAATCAATGCGTCGTTGCGAAACGCATAGAACGGCTCCGAGTAACCGGCGGCGGCAACGATGCTCGCCGTGCCCAGCAGCTTGCCGGTCTCGCTGTCTTCGAGCACGAACAGGTAAAACTCCTCGCCCGGAAAATCGACTTCCGCACGAAACGAGTCTTCGGACAGCGCGACGCGCGCTTCGAGCGCACGGCGGTCATGCGGCAGCGAGTGCAGCACAGGTTGAGCCGTGCGCGCCATATGTTCGAGCGCATCGAGATCGGCGAGGCGGCCGGGGCGTACGAAGAGCATCGTCGTTCCGTTGGTTGAGTGTGACGCCAGATTAACGGGCCGGCGCTTCAGCTGTGGCGCCGATCACTGCTTCTATTGCTTTTGCCAGACGCGCAAAACCTTCGCTCATGTCGTCGAGCGGCACGATCAGCGACGGCGCGAAACGCAGTACATCAGGACCGGCCATCAGCATGATCACGCCATGCTGGCCCGCTGCGGTCACGAAATCCTTCGCGCGACCCTTGAAGGCATCGTTCAGTTCCGCGCCAATCAACAGCCCCTTGCCACGCACTTCCTTAAAGATGCCAAAACGTTCGTCGAGCTTCGCGAGATGCCCCTTCAGCGTCTCGCTGCGCGAACGCACGCCTTCGAGCAGCTTCGGGTCGCTGATCAGTTCCACCACCTTGTCCGCAATCGCAGCGCCCAGCGGATTGCCGCCGTATGTCGTGCCATGCACGCCCACCTTGAAGTGCGCGGCAAGTTCGTTGGTCGTCAGCATCGCGCCGATCGGGAAGCCATTGCCGAGCGACTTCGCCGTGGTCAGGATGTCCGGCGTCACGCCAGTATCCTCGTACGCGTAGAAAGTGCCGCTGCGGCCCACACCCGTTTGTACCTCGTCAAAAATCAGCAGTGCGTCATGCTGATCGCAAGCCTCGCGCAGCGTCTTCAGAAACGCCGGATCCGCCGGGATCACGCCGCCTTCGCCCTGGATCGGCTCGACGATCACCGCACAGGTCTTTGCGCCAATCGCCTTGCGCGCGGCTTCGATGTCGTTGTACGGCAGATGACGGATGCCTTGCGGTACCGGGCCAAAGCCTTCTGAGTACTTCGGCTGACCGCCGACACTCACCGTAAAGAACGTGCGTCCATGGAACGACTGCGTGAACGAGATGATTTCGTCCTTCTCGATACCGTGACGGTCGAAGGCGACGCGGCGCGCCAGCTTCAGTGCCGCTTCGTTCGCTTCCGCGCCGGAATTGGCGAAGAACGCACGGTCGGCGAAGGTCAGCGCTTCGAGACGTTTGGCCAGGCGCAGCACCGGTTCGTTCGTGTAACCGTTTCCAATGTGCCAGAGCTTGCTGCCCTGCTCGCTCAGCACCTTCAGCAGTTCTGGATGCGCGTGGCCAAGCGCGGTGACGGCGATGCCGCCGGCGAAGTCGATATAGTCACGGCCCTGCGTATCCCAGACGCGCGACCCGAGCCCGCGGTCCGGCACGAAGGCGGCGGGAGCGAACAACGGCACCATCACTTCGTCGAAAGTCTGGCGTGTCACAGTCAGGTCGTTCATGGCAAATCCTCGTTACAGGTAGCGGGTAATAGCTTCAGTGTAGATAACCGCGTGTGAAACGTCTTGCGCATACGCGACGTGTTCTATCGGGCTTGTTGCCGTCGCGGCGGGCATGCCTTGCCTGGCACGGCGCCCGGCATGGCTAACGCTCCGTATCATTGGGACGCTCGATCAGCGCGGCCGGACGCGGTTCGCTTGCTGCCGTGCCGGTCGCACTCGTCTGTTTTTCGATCCAGTTGCGACGGTCTTCACGTGGCGTCACGCCGAAACGCTCGCGATACGCGTTCGAAAAGTGCGCCGCCGACGAAAACCCGCACGCGAGACTGATCTGCACTACGGATTTACTGGTGCGCTGCAACTGCGTGCGCGCCTTCGACAGACGCAGCCCCAGGTAGTATTTGGACGGCATCGAGCCGAGATATTGGCGAAACAACCGCTCCAGTTGCCTGCGCGAAACGCCGACGAGGCCCGCGATTTCATCGCTCGTCAACGGATCTTCGATATTCGCTTCCATCAGTAGCAAGGCATCGTTCAGACGCGGATGACGCTCGCCGGGTGCCGTCACGTAGGGAATGCGTTGCCGTTCTTCGCCCGCGCGCAAAACGCCGACACCGAGCGTATCAGCAATGCGGTCAGCCAGTTCGGGGCCGTGGTCGCGGGCGATCATGGCCAGCATGAAGTCCACCGTCGCCTGGCCGCCTGCACAGGTGGCGCGGTCACGGTCGATTTCGAAGATCTGCTGGGTGACGATCGAGCGTTCGAACTGCTCGGAGAACTGCTGATAGGTTTCCCAGTTGACGCTCACGCGATAGCCGGACAACTGCCCCGCCATGGCAAGCCACCACACGCCATGATGGATGCCGGTGACGAGCGGCGTGCGCTGCCCGACGCGCGAGAGACTGGCGAGGAACAGGCGGTAATCGGCAAACTGCTGAAACCGTTCGCTGACGAGGATCAGCCAGTCGCAGGAAATAGCATCGCCAAAGGCCGCATCCGCCGGCCATTGCGCACCGCCCGCGAGCGGTACCGGACGGCCGTCCCACGAACACACCTGCCAGCGGTACAACGCGCGGCCGTCGATCTCATTGGCGAGATTGAGCGCATCGACAATCGGCCCGACGCCCGACATCGACACCGGCGGCAATGCAACGATTGCCACCTGCGTGGTGCGGGTCGGACTGGACGGTCGAGCTATCGGCAAAGTGATGTATGACGCGCGGTGGGCGTTACTTGAGACTGCCAGAGAGGAACTGCTTCAGGCGCTCGCTGCGCGGCGCGCTGAGCACCTCGGCGGGCACGCCCTCTTCCTCCGTGCGTCCCTGGTGCAGGAACATCACGTGATTCGACACGTTGCGCGCAAAACCCATTTCGTGTGTGACGACGATCATCGTGCGCCCTTCTTCAGCCAGCTTCTGCATGACCTTCAGCACTTCGCCGACCAGTTCCGGGTCGAGCGCGGAAGTCGGCTCGTCGAACAGCATTACATCAGGGTCCATCGCCAGCGCGCGGGCAATCGCCACACGCTGCTGCTGGCCACCGGACAGATGCGACGGATACTGTTTTTCCAGCCGCGGCGCGAGACCCACTTTCTCCAGATACTCGCGAGCGCGCTCTTCGGCTTCGCGACGCGACAACCCAAGCACGTGAACCGGCGCCTCGATGATGTTCTCGATCACGTTCATATGCGCCCATAAGTTGAAGTGCTGGAACACCATCGCGAGCTTTGTGCGGATACGTTGCAACTGCTTGTGGTCGGCCACTTCCAGATTGCCGCCGCGATCGGCCTTGGTACGCACCGTCTCACCATCCACGACGATCTGCCCTGCGTTTGGCCGCTCCAGAAAGTTGATGCAGCGCAGGAACGTGCTCTTGCCCGACCCGCTCGCGCCGATGATGCTGATCACGTCGCCCTTGTTGGCGTTCAGCGACACGCCCTTGAGCACTTCGTTATCGCCATAGCGCTTATGGATGTCCTGCACAGCAAGCTTGCAGGCTTCAGTCTGAGTCGTGTGGAGCAAGTCGCTCTCCCAAGGTGAATTCGAACCTGTCGGATAACCACAGCGACAGGGGTGACGCGGTGACCCGCGGCAAGACCGTGCCGCTCAACGCGGCCGCACTGCCAGATACGCCAGCCAGTGCCGCTCGGCACGCCGGAACAGCGCCACTAGCGCGAACGATACCGCAAGATAGATCAGCGCCGCGATACCGAACGCGCCGAACGAGTCGTAGGTGGCCGAATTAGCGTCGCGCGCCACCTTGAGGATGTCCGGCACCGTCGCGGTAAACGCCACGGTGGTGGCGTGCAGCATCAGGATCACTTCGTTACTGTACAACGGCAGAGCGCGGCGCAGCGCGGACGGCACGATGATGCGGCGGTACATGGTGAACCAGCTCATACCGTAGGCGCGGGCCGCTTCGACTTCACCGTGCGAGGTCGAACGGATCGCCCCGGCGAAAATCTCGGTCGTATAGGCGCAGGTGTTCAACGCGAAGGCGAGAATAGCGCAATGGAAACCGCTGCGGAAGAACGCGTCGAGCAGTTGATGCGAGCGCACGAACTCGAGGCTGTACATGCCCGTGTAGATCAGCAGCAACTGCACATACAAGGGCGTGCCGCGAAACACATAGGTATAGATGCGCACCGGCGTGGACAGCCAGCGCTTCTTCGACACCCGCGCCACCGCCAGTGGGATTGAACAGACAAACCCGATGCCGATCGACGCCACCAGCAGCCACAAGGTCACCGCAAGACCGGAGAGACGCTGACCGTCCCAGTAAAGAAAAGCCCGGCCGAATTGGGAAAGGATCTCGATCATCGTGTCTTTTCTCCTAGAGCTCTGCGTGCCGCACGCCAATCGAATAACGCTTCTCCAGCCAGATCAGCACGAGGTTCGACACCGTGGTGATGGCAAGGTAGATCAGCGCCGCGATCAGGATGAAGAAGAACATGTTGAAGGTGCTCTTGCCGGCGTCCTGAGCGGCCTTGACGACGTCCGCCAGACCGATGATCGACACCAGCGCGGTCGCCTTTACCAGCACCTGCCAGTTGTTGCCGATGCCTGGCAGCGCGAAACGCATCATCTGCGGGAACAGGATGCGCGTGAACACGCGCGCCCCGCTCATGCCGAAGGCCGCGCCCGCTTCGAGCTGGCCGCGCGGGACTGCCAGGAAGGCGCCGCGGAAGGTCTCGGTGAAGTACGCGCCGTAGATGAAGCCGAGCGTGATGACGCCCGCCACAAACGGGTTGATATCGAACTGCGGCAGATTCAGTGCGTCGGTCAGGTTGTTGACCGCGATCTGGATGCTGTAGAACAGCAGCAGCATCAGCACTAGATCGGGCACCGAGCGGATCAGCGTCGTATAAGCCGTGCCGAGTGCGCGCAGCGGCCGGTTGAACGAGAGTTTCGCCGCCGCACCGGCTAGCCCGAGCAGGACCGCGGCCGCGAGCGACAGGACCGACAGCTCGATCGTCTGAATCGTGCCGGCGAGAAGCACCGGACCAAAGCCGTAAAGGAACACGTTTGTCTCCATCCAGGTTCGGGGGTTCGGGATTCAAGGCATGGCGCGGATACTCGCAAGCGAAAATAATTTGCTCAAACAGGTGGCTGCCGTCATGTTGCGTCGCAACATTGGATGATTCAGCGCGGTGGCAGCGGAAAGCGCCTGTTTTAGCGGGTGATATGTGTTTGTAAGCGCGCTGGAGCGCGGCTGCGCGCGCGGCGATTTAGCAAGTTTCGGGTCGCTTTTTCGATAGATGGCGCGGTGCAGGCCTGGGCGCGAGTTACGGTCACGATCGGGGCAAACCCCGCTACACTGCGGTTGCCTGGGCGCGTATCCCCGCTCGCATAACTCCCCAAGGACCTCGAGCATGACCTCCCGTTTCGACCCAACGACGCTCGATGCCTACACGAAGGACGCCGCCCGTTACAGCCAGGAGTGGCTGGACCAGCCGCCTCCGAACGACCTCTATGCGTTGCTCGAAACGCACCTGGTGCCGCAAGGCACGACCGCCGAGATCGGCTGCGGCAACGGCCGCGATGCGGGATGGCTGGCTGAACACGGCTACGAGGTCACCGGCTTCGACGCATCGCCGGGCCTGCTCGCTGAAGCGCGCCGCCTGCATCCGGAGATCGAGTTTCGCGAGGCAACCCTGCCAGCGCTCGCGGAGATCGAGGAACGTTTCGACAACATCGTCTGCGAGACGGTGATCATGCATTTGCCGGCCGAATCGATTCCTCACGCCGTGGATAACCTGAGGCGCCTCTTGCGAACGAACGGCGTGCTGTATCTCTCATGGCGCGTCACCGAAGGCGAGGACACACGTCAGCCCGACGGACGGCTTTACGCTGCCTTCGAGCCGAAAGTGGTGGTGGACGCGCTCGTCGACTGCGCGATTCTGCTATTCGAAGACGTGACGAGCGAAAGCTCGGGCAAGCGGATCTGCCGGGTCATCGCCTCGAAGAATCTCGGCGGCGTCTGATCACTCGATCCCTAGCCGGTCGCGAATGGCCGGCAGCATGTGCTCGACCGCCGCACGCCCTTCCGCAATCGCCGGCGCCGCGCGGTGAAAATCGAAAATACCCATGCCGCCCAGCCTCGGCTGAATCAGAATGTCGGCGGGCTCCCCTGCCAGGCGGCTGCGCGTAATCCGCACCTGCATGATGTCGATGCTCTGCGCGACCGAACTCAGCATCGACGGCACCCGGGCGCTCGGCTCGGGCGCGACGCGCACGTCGCTCGCTACCTGGTCCTCCGAGGGCGCGAGCCAGCGCGGCCACGGCTTACCGTTCTTGCGCAACGAGCCGGGCGGCGGCGCGGTCGGATCGATCACCGGCGAGGCCGCAGCCGTGAGGCCGCCGAAGTCGCGGCCATTGAGAATGTCGTTGTTCAGGTCCACCGCGATGACGCAATCGGCACGCATGCCGCGCGCCACTGACACCGGCACCGGATTGCTCAGGCCGCCATCCACGAGCCACACGCCGTTATGCCACACCGGCGTAAAGATGCCGGGAATCGCAATCGACGCCCGCACCGCATCCACCACGCTGCCGTCCTGCAGCCAGGTTTCGCGGCCCGAATCGAGTTCGGTCGCCACCGCGGCGAAGGGCATCTGCAACTGGCTGATCTCGCATCCGTTGAACTGGTTGGCGAACACCTGGATCACCTTGCGGCCACCCAGCAGGCCACCGGAAATGCGCAGATCGAGCAGGCGCAGCACCGTCTGCCAGGTGAGGCGCGATACCCAATCCTCCAGCCAGTCGAGATCGCCGTTCGCATAGACCGCCGCGACCAGCGCGCCGATCGAGGTGCCGCACACGACATCCGGCTTGATGCCCGCGTCCTGCAGCGCGCGAATGGCGCCGATATGCGCCCAGCCCCGCGCTGCACCGCCGCCGAGCACGAGACCAATGCGCGAGTGAGCACGTCGCC
>NZ_JAMFSB010000203.1 GCF_026225065.1 Paraburkholderia sp.
ACGTACGTGTACCACGTGCCTTCCGGATAGATCACAAGCGCCGGGCCTTCCTCGCAGCGGTCGAGGCATCCTGCCTTGTTGATCCGCACCTGGCCCGGGCCCGCGAGGCCCAGTTGCTTCACGCGCTTTTTCGCATGCTCCTGCATGGCCTGGGAGTTGCAATTCGCGCAGCTCGGACGCTCAGCGCCAGGATCGCGCTGGTTGAGACAGAAGAAGACGTGGTACTTGTAGAAAGAGTCCATGGTGTCCGGGGGAGAGGCCGTATCAGGGGAGGCTCGATGGCAGCCAGCGTGTGCATGCACCGCGGCGCGCCTGTAGTAGGACGATTATAGCGAGGGGGGCCGGGGCCCGCTGTTCATGCCTGCGCTGTTCGGCCGCATTAAGCCCCAGCGCAAATTACGCGCCCGGGCGAGCCGCTCACTGCCCTGCTACCAGCGCCTGGGTGCTCAACCACGCGGAGATCTGCGCCACCAGATCGTCGCTTGCCGTGGCGAGCGCTCGCGCGCCGCCAGCCGCGTCGGCCGAACTGGCCGGCGCCTGCGCGATGAAGCTGCGCTGCGCGACAACCTTGCCGCTCTGCGTCAAAGTCACGCGCGCCGCGACGGCGCCATGACTTTGCGTCTGGCTGTCGAAAACCTGTTCGAACTGATTCAACTCCACCCTCAGCACCGGTGCACGCACGACGTCGGAGCCGGTCAGCACCGTGCCGCGCTGCGACAGCACATCGCGCAGACGCTGGGTGAGCAATGCGGACGGCTCCATGGTCCAGTGGCTGTCCGCATATGACGCGGTCTGCTGCGCGTCGGCGTAGCTCAAGCGGTAGACCAACTTGTCCGAAGCCAGCGTCGCGGGGGCGGTCACGTCGAGCACCTTGACAGCCGGCATCGGACCCGAGGTGGCCACCTGCGGGGGCGGCCCAAAGTCATAGCGGGCGTCGGCGTGCACCGCAGGGTTGCCCGCGCAGCCGCCCAGCCCGCCGAAGGCGAGCGCGACGGCGAGCGCAGCGCCAGCGGAGCGCACACGGTGAGTTGGCCGAAGCGTCGCGCTACGAGGTGGACTATAAAGCGGACTATAAAGCGGGCTGTAAAGCGACCCGTAAAGCGAACGATGAAGCAGACTGGAAAGCGAGCGTGCCATGACATTCTTCCTTTCAGATCACTTTGCAGTGTTGCCTGTGGGCCACGAAAATCCGGGCTCACCCGGGCCCGGCGCAGCGGCCGGCGCGCCGAACAGCACACTGCGCGGACTGGTGCTGAACATGTCGGCGGCGCGATCCACCGAACGCGCGGCGGAACGCACATCGTCAGCCAACGAATTGACGCGCGGCAAGGTGTCGTAACCGACGCGCGCCGACAGCTCCTGCACCGACGTATTCATCGAGGTCAGTGCATCACCAGCCTGCTGCGCCGCCGTGCCGACCTTGTTCAGGTTGGATTCGAACGGACCGTCCGGCCGGTTCAGGCCGGTAATCAACTGATTGGTCGAGGCGAGCGTGCGATTCAGCTCGTCGATCGTTTGCGGCAGCTTGCCCGCGGCCGGTTGCATCTGCTTCGTCAGTGTCGTCACGCCGTCGGCGGCGTGCTGCAGGCTTGCCGCCGTGGCCAGCAACTGTTCGCGCATTTGCGGCGACAGCGTGTCGTTGACGTCGTCCGTGATACGTTCCAGCTTGCGCAGGAGGATGTCGCCACGCTGCTGCAACTGGTCAAGCAGGCCCGGCCGCATCGGCAGTTGCGCAACCTGCTTTTCCGACGACGCCATCGGCGTCATATCGCGCCCCGTATCGTCGAGCTGGATGAACGCAAGGCCTGTCACACCTTGAAACCCGAGGCTGCCGAAGGTCGAGTGCGTGATCGGCGCGTGCGTGTCGACCAGAATGCGGATCAGGATCTGCCCAGGATGGTCGCGGTCGAACTTGATCGACGCCACCTTGCCCACGTCGAGACCGCGATAGCGCACCGCGGCGTCCGTATAGAGCCCGGTGACGTTGGTGTGCGCGATCAGGTCGTACGGCACGCGCACCGAACGGTCGACCTTGAACAGAAACACCGTCGCCGCGATCGCCACCAGCAGCACCACCGTGAAGAGTCCAGCCCAGAACGCATGTGATTTGTTTTCCATTTCAGATTCCCTCTTTCACAGCGGCAATTCGGACGATGCGGGTTCGAGCGCCGCGGCCGGCAGCTTCGCGCGGCGCTCCGGCGGCAACGCCTGCAGCGCGCGGCGGCCGCGCAGACCAAGGAAGTACTCGCGGATAAACGGATGATCGACACCCGCGGCTTCCTCCACCGGGGCCGCGACCAGCACCCTGCGGTCGGCCAGCACAGCGACGCGGGTCGACAGCGCGACCATGGTGTCGAGATCGTGCGTCACCATCACGACGGTCAGGCCAAGCGCACGATGCAGCGTGCTGATCAGTTCGACGAACTCGTCCGACGCCTGTGGATCAAGGCCGGCAGTCGGCTCATCGAGAAACAGCAGTTCCGGTTCGAGTGCGATTGCGCGAGCAATGCCCACCCGCTTGATCATCCCGCCCGACAGCGCCGACGGCATCTTCGATGCATTCTTGCACGGCAGGCCGACCATCTCGAGCTTCAGCATGACGATGTCGCGCAACAGGTCCTCGGGGATCTTGCCGAGCTCGCGCAGCGGCTGTGCGATGTTGTCGAACACGGATAACGAAGAGAACAACGCGCCGCGCTGGAACAGCATGCCAGAGCGGCTGCGCATCAGCAGTGCAGTGTCAGGCGAGATGGTCGCGAGATCCTCGCCAAACAGCTTGATCGTGCCGGAGGACGGCCTTTCGAGGCCGAGAATCTGCCGCACGAGCGTGGTCTTACCGGAGCCCGAGCCGCCGACGATCGACACGATCTCGCCCCGCCGCACCTCGAAGTTCAGGTGCTGGTGCACGATGTTACGGCCATAGCGTTTGGTCAGATCGCGCACCTCGATCACCGGCTCGGCGATCGAGGGCAGCGGCTGGCCGCGCACAGATTGGGCAAGCGGCGCGCTCATCCGAGCCCCACGTTCTGGAACAGGATCGCGAACACCGCGTCGGCGAGGATCACGATGGTGATCGAGGACACTACCGAGGTGGTCGTGCCCTCACCGAGGCTTTGCGAATTCGCCTTGATACGGAAGCCGAAATGACAGCCGACGATCGCGATCAGCATGCCGAACGCCACGCCTTTCCCAAGGCCGATCCACAGGTTCGCGATCGGCACCACGCTCGGCAGCGCACGGAAGAAATAACCCATGTCGATGCCCAGCACGACTTGTGCCGCGAGCGCTCCACCGGCGAGAGCGACAATGTTGGTCCACATCACGAGCAGCGGCATCGCCACGCCGAGCGCCAGCACGCGCGGCAGGATCAGGCGCAGACCGTGTGGGATGCCCATCACGCGCATCGCATCGAGTTCTTCGGTGACGCGCATCACGCCGATCTGGGCGGTGATCGCAGAACCCGAGCGACCGGCCACCAGAATCGCCGAAAGCACCGGCCCGAGTTCGCGAATCACCGACAGGCCCAGAATGTTGACGATGTACTGGTTCGCGCCGAAGAGCCGCAACTGCTGCGCGGACAGATAGCTCAACACGATGCCGATCAGGAACGCGACCAGCGCGGTGATGGGCAGCGCTCTTGCTCCCGCGTTGTAGATGTTGGCCGAGATTTCCGTCCACGGCGTAATCTTCGGATTGCGCGCGATCGCCAGCAGATCGAGCACGACGCGCCCGAGCATGGCAATGCCGCCGTACAGATGCTCGAAGAAGGAGAACAGCCCGAGACCGAGCCGGGTGAACGGATCGAACTTCACCACTGGCTCAGGCGACTCACGCACGGAATCGAGCAAGGCGATGCGATTGAAAATGTCGCGCTGGGTGTCGTTCAGTTCAACCAGTTGCGGCGGCAACTTGTGGCCCCAGACGCGCCACAACGCCTGGCCGCCGACGTGATCCATGCGCTCGATGCGCGATAGATCCCAGTGCATCCCCTCGGCCCCGATCAGCGAGCGCAGACGGGGCACGACCTTGCCGGTGGCGCGGTCGCGCGCAAGCGCGAGCGCCGTCCACTGGCCGGAGAGCCGGACGATCTTGCCTTGGCTGCCTGCCGCGACTTCAAGGCCGGGCGGAGTGTCGTAGTTCAAGGATCGCGGGATTCTGGTTGTCGGATCAGGGGCCATTGTAGCGAACGCGGCGCACAGCAGAGGTGCGACTGCGCTTCGAGTGGTTCTCGCGCGTCCCCTGTCGCTACAATATGCGGCATGAACGCCTCCAAGACCTCATCCCAAGCCGGCCCATCGGGCGACTGGCGCATCGACCGCGAGCGCGCCATCGCGCTGTTCGGTGCTCACGCGCAAGACTGGCCGATCGAAATCGTCGAGGAAACCGGCTCGACCAACGCCGACCTGATGGCGCGCGTCAAGGCACTGCCGCGCCGCTCGAATGCGCTGCCTCGGCCGATCGTACGGGTCGCCTATCTGCAGACAGCCGGCCGCGGCCGGCGCGGACGCACATGGTATGCGGAGCCGGGCAATGCGCTGCTGTTTTCGGTGGCCTGCGTGCTGCCGCGGCCGCTCGAAGAACTCGCCGGCCTGAGTCTGGCGGTGGGCGTGGCGCTGGTGGACGGACTGCGCTCGCTGCCGGTCGCGGGACCTGGCCAGATCGCGCTCAAATGGCCCAACGATGTGCTGCTGGAAGGCGATAAGCTGGCCGGCATCCTGATCGAAACGGCGTGGAGCACCGACTACGCAAGCGCCGTGGTGATCGGTATCGGCACCAACGTCAAGGGCGCGGAGGAACTGGCCGCCAAGGTCGGCGCACTGAACGCAGGCATACCGCCGCAGGCGCGCGGCACCGTGCCGACCGCGCTATCGCGGGCGCTGCCCAACGCCAATCTGACCGACACGCTCGCGGCCGAATTGAACGCGCTCGAACCGGCGCTCAAACGCTTCGCCGAGGACGGCTTCGAGCCGTTCCAGCCTCGCTGGAACGCCTGCCATGCCTATGCGGGCCGCGAAGTGGTGCTGCTCGAACAAGGAGTCGAAGTGACGCGCGGTGTGGCAGCGGGCGTCGACGAACTCGGGCAGTTGTTGCTCGACACGCCATCGGGACGCCAGGCCATTGCGACCGGCGACGTCTCGTTGCGCCTCGCCGACGGGGCCGCATGAGCGGCGCGCCTTTTCTGCTGATCGACGCCGGCAATAGCCGCGTCAAGTGGGCGCTGGTGCAGGCCGATGGCTCGCAGAGTCATGCGGGTGCGTTTGCGCATGGCGGATCGGGCGTGGGTGCTTCGGTGAGTTCTGCTGCTTCGACTACGTCCAGCGCATCCTCAGTTTCGGCCTCGGCTGCTTCAACCGCCCGCGCCGACGAGCCCGACTGGTCAACCCTGCCGCACCCCGCCAGCGCATGGCTTTCCAACGTGGCCGGCGAAGTGGTCGCGCAACGTCTTGCCGCCTTGCTGGACGCCCACTGGCCCGGCTTGCCGCGCACAACCATTCGCGCCCGCGAGCAGCAATGCGGCGTGACCAACGGCTATACGACACCTTCCGCGCTCGGCAGCGACCGCTGGGCCGGCCTGATCGGTGCGCACGCAGCATTTCCAGGCGAGCCGTTGTTGATCGCCACGTTCGGCACGGCCACGACCCTGGAGGCGTTGCGCGCCGACGGCGTATTCGTCGGCGGCCTGATCGCACCAGGCTGGTCACTGATGATGCGCTCGCTCGGTGAGCACACCGCGCAACTGCCCACGCTCGATGCCAACGCGGCCCGCGGTCTGCTGACGCCCAGCGCGCGCACGGCCACAGGCGGCGATCAATCGCAAAGCAGCCGACCGCGCCGCGGCCCATTCTTCGCCACGGATACCCCGCGCTCGCTCTCCGCAGGTTGCGCGCTTGCGCAGGCCGGGTTGATCGAGCGGATGTGGAGCGACCTGCAGGAGGCGTGGGGGGTACCCGTGCGCCTGGTGGTGGGCGGCGGCGCCCTCGATGAAGTGACAGCCGCCCTCAAAGTACCGCATACTCGTCACGATTCACTCGTGTTGTCCGGCCTCGCGCTGATTGCCGCCGAAGGCGCACCGGCCGGGCACCACTGAGCTTCGCCATGAACGCAGGCCGCACCCTTTAGACGGAGACTCCAACGATGCTGCGCTGGCTGATCGCTATTCTGTTTCTTGCCAACCTGGTCGCGTTCGCGACGGTACGCGGCGCGTTCGGGCCGATTCCCCTTGCGGGCGCGCGCGAGTCGAATCACCTGAATCGCCAGCTTCATCCGGAGTTGTTGAAGGTGCAGCCGGTCTCGGCCGCCGAGGCGGCGGATCTCGCCGTGGTCGGCGGACCCGCCCCGGCGCCGGCCATAGCAGCGTCAGAGCTGGGGCAGTAGCCTCACCCCTCAGCCCTGAGCGCGGACCTTCTTGAGCAACGCGGTCGTCGAGCGGTCGTGCTCGAACGGGATTGCCAGCGCACGGCCACCCCAGCCGCGCACCAGCGCCGACTCCGGAAGCTTGTCCATATCGTAGTCACCGCCCTTGACGAGGACATCGGGATGCAGCGCCTCGATCAATGACACCGGCGTCTGCTCTTCGAAGCACACCACCCAATCGACGCTTTCCAGCGCCGCGAGCAGGGCCATCCGGTCGCCTTCGTTGTTGATGGGCCGGTCATCGCCCTTACCGAGCCTGCGCACCGACGCGTCGCTGTTTACGCCAACAATCAGGCAGGCGCCAAGAGACTTCGCATCGGCGAGATAGGTCACGTGTCCACGGTGCAGGATGTCGAACACACCGTTCGTGAACACCACCGGTCCGGTGAACGAGGGGCGCAGCTGCGCCAGGGCATCGCGGGTCGTGAGCTTGCGTTCGAAAGTGGCGGCCATGGGGAAATCAAAGAAAAGAGAAATCATGCAAAACGGCCCGGCAGGCTTGCACCTGTCGGGCCGTCAACTCATGCGTTACGGGTCACTGACGCCTCGCGCCAACGATCAACGCGCGCCGTCAGGCCGGCTGTTCAGCCGAGCTCTGGTCGGCCTGCAAACGCGCCACCACTTCCTTGCGATAGCGGTTCAATTCCTGCGCCGTATTGAAGGTGCGCTCGAACAGGATGGACAGGTTGTGCAGGATGCGCTCCACCACCTTCTTTTCCCAGCCGTCGTCGAAACGGATCTGTTCGTCGAGCCAGCGTTCGAGCCATTCCGGATCGGGCAGGCGCGACTGGATCGTGTCGCGCGGGAACAGCGCCTGATTCACGTGCAGGTTGGTCGGGTGCAGCGGCTTTTCCGTACGGCGCGCCGATGCCATCAGCACGCCGATCTTCGCAAACGCCGCACGCGCGACGTCGCCGAAATTCGTCATGGCCTTCTTCATGTAACGCAGGTAGGCGCCGCCATGACGCGCTTCGTCGCGCGAAATGGTTTCGTAGATCGCCTTGATCACCGGTTCCGTGTGCCATTCGGCCGCGCGGCGATACCAGTGATTCAGGCGAATCTCGCCACAGAAGTGCAGCATCAGCGTTTCCAGCGGAGGCGCCGGATCGAACTCGAAGCGCACCGCGTGCAGCTCTTCTTCGGTCGGGCACATTTCCGGCTTGAAGCGACGCAGATACTCCATCAGCACGAGCGAGTGCTTCTGTTCTTCGAAGAACCACACGCTCATGAAGGCGGAGAAATCGCTGTCGTGATGATTGTCGCGCAGGAACATTTCCGTTGCGGGCAACGCAGACCATTCGGTGATCGCGTTCATCTTGATCGTTGCGGCCTGCTCATCGGTCAAGAGCGATGCATCGAACGTGTCCCAGGGAATGTCTTTCTCCATGTCCCATCGAACGGATTCGAGCGATTTATAAAGTTCCGGATAAAGCATGGTGTTCATAGTCCACCCCTGTTCTGCGCATTGCGACGTCTGTTTGTGTCTTTTGCAACTCTTGCTAACGGCGAACGAAACACACGCGTTCACGAGCCAAGCATTCAATTTTACGCGGGAATCGGCCGCCCGGACGCACCGTGCGGGAAAGAAGTCCTGCGGCATTCGTGCTGCGCGGACACCGACGCCTCGCGCCGCACGGCCAACCGTGCGTGAACCTGCCCAACGCAACCGGTCCAGCCTTGCCAGATGGAAGCCGTTATCCAGCCCCGCGCCGGTCGAACCTGTGACAACCGGTGACTACGGGGCGGCGGATTCGTTGTTTTCAGAGCACGCCCAAGGGCCAAACAAGCTTACATCATGATAGCACGCTGCCCTGACACCTCTTCCTTACATAGGGCCACAAGAGCTCGCTACCTTGATCGTTCTCAACAAAGTAGCTGAGATTCATGTTCGGCTTGTGACGAAGCCTGTTTAGGTCTGCTTGGGCCTGCCTGATCCCGTGGTGGCAGCTTGCCTCGCATCCTGCCTTTCAGGAGGCGCCGTCCCTCGCCGGGGCGGCGATCCACGCCGCGACCTCGGCGCGTTTCGCAAAGGCGTCGCGCCGCCCAAGTTCGATCAATTCGCACGTGAACTCACTCTCGAACAGCAGGTAACTGGCAAACGACGCCCCGGACGCCCGGTTGCCGCCCACGGCACCCAGCAGCCCACGCACCGTGAGCGGCAGCCGCTGAAGGTGACGCGCCGCAATCACCTCGATGCGCTCGCTCGGCGCAATCGCCAGCACGTCGATATGACGCCAGCCGCTTTCCGGCTCGACCACGTGGGGAAGATGCAACACCATCCGGTTGACGTGCTCGATGCGCTCGATGTCCGCGCCGAGCGCATCGAGAAACACGCTCGCCATCACCTGCTGACCGATCTGCGCAAGCGAAGGATAGGCGTCGTCGCGGCCGTCCGCCGGCACTTCCGGTCGCGGAGTCGCCGCGCCGATGACGAGGATTCGGTGCGCGCCGAAGTGAATCGCAGGACTAAGCGGTGCGATCTGGCGGATCGAGCCGTCGCCGAAGTATTCGTGATGTCCATCGAGCTCCAGCGGCACGGCGGGAAACACGTAAGGAATCGCTGACGACGCGAGCAGATGGGCAGGCGTGAGCTCAACCATCCGCGCAGTGCGTTGCGCGCGCCGCCAGGCCTGGATTGGCTCGCTCGCCTGGTAAAAAGTCAGATGTTGCCCTGACGAATAGCTGAGCGCAGTGATGGACAGCGCATGCAGCGCGCGCGTGTCGAGCATCTGCTCGATGCGGCGAAAACTGAGCGCGTCGCTCAGCAGCCGAGCCAGCGGCGAGTTATCGAGCAACGCACGCGGCGAACGGCGCGCAGCCCAGCCGAAGCTCATCGCCGCGAGCCAGCGGGCACCCGCGGCGACGACGCCGGACCAGTCGGTGCGGTACACGTGATGCGCATGCATATCCGACCAGACACGCACGAGCCGGTCCGCACCACGCGAGAAGTCGTCGGCATGGCTCGCAATCGAGGTGGCGTTGATCGCGCCAGCCGACGTGCCGCAGATCACGCTGAACGGCGACGCGCGAGACGCCGGTGCCACCTCGCGCGCGATCTCAGCAAGCGCCTGCAGCGCGCCCGCCTGGTAAGCGGCGCGTGCACCGCCTCCCATCAGAACTAATGCGAGCCGCATGCCCGGGACACGCTATGGATTGCGCCGGAAGTCACGCCAGACCCCGCGCCGGAGCGCTTCACTCGGGTTGCGAAGGCGTCTTTCTGGGGGGGCGCGGCCGACTTGCCGCGGCGCCACCTGCCGGCGCGCGTTTCGCGGCTGGTTCCTTTGCGGTGGACTTGGCAGCGGCGGGCCCTTCGGCCGGTTCGGCGGAGGCTTCGGCTTTCGCTTTACCCGTTGGCGCCGGGGAATCGGCGGTGGGAGATGCTGCGTTTGCGGCAGCCGCCGGCTGCGTCATTGCGAACTGCGCGATCTGATTGAACTGCGATTGCAACAGATTCCACCAGCCTGACGCATCGAAACCCGGTGCGTTCGCGTTATCGCCCGCCTCCGGCTCCGTGGCGTCTGCTGCGCCGGCAGCTTCGGGACGCGCTGCAGCGGCAGGTTCGGGCCGTGATTTTTCTGCCGGAGATTGAGCCGCAGCAGCAGCCGGCTGCGCCATCGACTGCTGTGCAAAGGCCCCAAACGCCCGCAACGTCGCGAGCGTGGCGCGCTGCACTTCGAGCGCCTGAATCGCCGATTGCAGCATGTTCAGATTCAGCTTGAGCCATTGTTCGACCGCACGCATGTCGGTGATGCGCTTGTCGAGCTCTTCGACATTGGTGAGCGGCGCCATCATGTCGGACATCATCGACAGCGACGGTCCGAGGCCATGGGCCGCGCCTGTCTGGGCACCCGGGAAAGCGGAGCCGAATGGCGTAAGCCGCATCATGTCCCACATGCGGTCCATCATCTCGCCAGGCGGAAAACCCGGAAAGCCGGGAAAGGGCGGCGTGGAGCCAGGTGTATCGGTCATGTTTTTCTCCTCGCAGCAGACGGGGATCGAAATGGCGCAGTCCCACCACGCGCGTTTCGTCCGATCATACCGCGCGCAACGAGGTTGTCACGCGCATAAGTCAGGTGGATCAGGCCGAATGCCCGCCGGATGAACCGCGTCCCGTGGACCCGCCCGGCGCGCCGCCGCCACCGTGGAAATCCGGCGCACGGCGCTCACGCAGCGAGCTCACGCCTTCTTGCACATCCGGTCCGGCAAAGCCCATGAACTCGAGTGCGAGCGAGGTATCGAAAGCGGGCCCCGCCGAGCGCAGCCAGTTGTTCAACGCATACTTGGTCCAGCGAATCGCCGTCTGCGAGCCATGCGCGAGTTTCCCGGCCACTTCGAATGCTTTGGGCAGCAGATCATGTTCGTCGACGGCCAGCGACACCAGCCCGATCCGCTCGGCCTCCTCGCCGCTCACCGGTTCGCACAGCAGCAGGTAGTACTTGGCCTTCGCCATGCCGCACAACAAAGGCCAGACGATCGCCGCGTGATCGCCTGCCGCGACGCCCAACCGCGTATGGCCGTCGATGATGCGCGCGCTCTTCGTCGCAATCGAGATATCGGCGAGCAAACCCGCCACCAGCCCCGCCCCTACGGCAGGCCCGTGCATGGCCGAGACGATCGGCTTGCTGCAGTTGATCACGTTGTAGACGAGGTCGCGCGCCTCACGCCAGACGCGGGTGCGGACTTCGAAATCGGTCGCCATCTGCTCGACGAGTTGCAGGTCGCCGCCCGCCGAAAAGCCTTTGCCTTCGCCGCGAATCACCGCGACGCGCGTGTCCGGATCGCGGTCGATATCGCGCCAGATTTCGGCGAGCTCGAAATGCATCCGCGCGTCGGCGGTGGCCAGTCCACTCTTGTTCGTACCCTCACCGCTCATGATGACTTCGAGGACGCCATGCGGATGCCGCCGCAGTCGCAGCGAGCGGTAATGCGAGTAGAAAGCGGGATCGTTGATCGGTGAGTCGTGAGACATGGTGGTCGCTTGGTCCGGTAGATCGGAAGCGCGGCAGATCGATGCGTCAATCTCAACGCTGTGCTGCCGCCGTGGGCTGGCCTGCGGGCCACCGCGCGTCAGTCAGTGTAGCGGCGCCCGAGCGCGCCGGCATCGGGCGAAACCCTCCTGACTGTGCTGAACGAACGCGCTGCAGGCCTGAGTCGAAACTCCGGTTTACGAGCCTGCAACGGAGCCGCGTCAACGGGCGCCGTCGACCGGCGCAATGCCCTGCTCGATCGAACCAAAGATCGACTTGCCCGCTTCGTCGAACATCTCGATCTTCACTGTGTCTCCGTATTTCATGAATTCCGTCTGCGGTGCGCCATGCTCGATGGTCTCGAGACAACGCTTCTCGGCGATACAACAGTAGCCGCGCTTCGCATCCTTGTTCGAGACGGTCCCAGAGCCGACGATCGACCCGGCGCGCAGGTTGCGCGTCTTCGCCGCATGCGCGATGAGCTGGCCGAAGTGGAACACCATGTCCGTGCCGGCGTCCGGTTGGCCGACTTTCTTGCCGTTCCAATGGACGATCATCGGACGGTGCACGCGGCCTTCACGCCAGTGCTCGCCGAGTTCGTCGGGCGTGACGGCAACCGGTGCGAAGGAAGTGGCCGGCTTGCCGTGGAAGAAACCGAAGCCCTTCGCCAGCTCCGCGGGGATCAGGTTGCGCAGCGAGACGTCGTTCACGAGTGTAATCAACCGCACGCCCTTGAGCGCCTGCTCGGGGCTCGCGCCCATCGGCACGTCAGTGGTGATCACCGCGACTTCGGCTTCGAAGTCGATGCCGAAGTCCTCCGAAGCACATACCACGTCGTCCTTCGGGCCAATGAAGTCGTCGCTGCCGCCCTGGTACATCAATGGATCGGTCCAGAATTCCGGCGGCATTTCCGCGCCGCGCGCGCGGCGCACCAGTTCGACGTGATTCACGTACGACGAGCCATCGGCCCACTGGAACGCGCGCGGCAGCGGCGCCATGCATTCCTTGGCCCCGAACGGAAAACTGTTGCGTGCACGGCCCTGGTTGAGCGCGTCGTACAGATCCTGCAGTTGCGGCGCGTAGAAGGTCCAGTCGTCGAGGACGCGTTGCAGCGTCGGCGCGATCGCATCGGCGATGGCCGCAGTTTGCAGGTCGCGCGACACGACGATCAGTTGGCCGTCGCGCGTGCCGTCCTTCAGCGTGGCAAGTTTCATAGGAGGAATGGGCCGTGTTAGTGACGATAGAGGGAATCTATTCTACGATGGTGAATCGCCCTGCCCCAAACAGGCCGGTTGGAGGACGCGGTTTGCGCGACTTACCGTGCCGCGCAGCCTCCCTTCGTTTCGATGCACCGTTCGCGCTCCGTGCGCCTTACCTATGCCTTCAATTGCCCGCTCCGACGCCGAACCCGCCGATCCGCTCGACGCTTCGGACGACGATACCGCCGACGCCGGCGAGGAGAAACTGCGCTCGGGCATCCAGTCGATCGAGGTGGGCTTTCGCCTGCTCGAGGTGCTGACCCACGAGCCGCGCGCGATGATGCTGCGCGACCTCGCGCAACGCGCGGGCATGAGCCCGGCGAAAGCGCATCGATATCTGGTGAGCTTCCTGCGGCTCGGCGTAGTCGCGCAGGACGCGCTTTCGGGACGTTATGAACTGGGCGGCTTCGCCTTGCAATTGGGCCTGGCGCGGCTTGCGAGGGTTGACGGCGTGAAGCTCGCGCGGATTGCGCTGGCGGAGCTGCGCGACCGGCTCGATCTGACGGTAGGCATCGCCGTGTGGGGCAACCAGGGACCGACGGTCGTGCATTGGATGGAGTCGAGCCATCCGGCGAAGGCATCGCTCAAGCTCGGCGACGTGATGCCGTTGTTGGGTTCGGCCACGGGCCTTCTATTCGCCGCCTATCTGCCGGCCAGCAAGACTGCGGCGGTGATCGAGCGTGAACTGGCCGATTCGCGACGCTCGTCGCAGACGGTTGGTCCGCGCACGCACGAAGAGGTTGAGCGTGTGCTCGAGGAAGTACGCGCTCACCAGGCCGCGCGCGTCGAAGGCGCGCTGCTGGCGACCATCCACGCGTTCTGCATGCCGGTTTTCGACTCGACCGGTGATCTCGCGCTCGGGCTGATCGCGCTCGGCCACGAAGGCGCCTTCGATATCCGCTGGGACGGTGAAGTCGACACGGCATTGCGCGAGTGTGCGCGCAAACTGTCGTACGAACTGGGGTATAGCCCCGCGCCGCGTTAGGATGTAAGACAACGACAGCGTCGCCACGGAACATCAGCAGTGGCCTGCCTGTCGAACCCGTTCACTGCGTCCGGCGCTGGCATCCCGCCGCCGCGACGCGCTCCATCGCATTTTTATCCGGTAGAACCGCTCCGCTCGATGTCGTTTCCCTCCGCAGTCACCCGCTCCGAACGCACGCTGCCTCACGCCGTGCCGCGCCGCACGCGGGCATGGCGCTGGCTTGCGGTGCTCGCGGTCGTGCTTTGCCTGCATTGGATTGCGGCACAGTGGATCGAGCGCAATCGCACGACGTTTACGCCCGAGAACACGGCTCATGTGCCCGTGCAGATTGCGCTGCTGACACCCGAGCGAATCGAGCGTCAACCGTCCGCAGCGGCGCCACGTCCAGCCGCACCAGCTGAATCCAAGCCCACGGCAGCGGCGAGCAAGCCGCGCGAGCGGGTGCTCACTGCGACGTCCACGCAGCATGCAGCCGCAGTCGCTGCGGCGTCTGCCGTCGCAGCCGAGGCAGCATCCGCGGCGGAGGCGAACGCGGCGGCACAAGCTGCGGCGTCAGCGGCGGCAGCAAACGCCGCAGCAGCGGCAAGCGCTGCTGCCAGCGCACACGCGGCGGCCACAAAAGCCGACTCGGGCGTGAAATTCTCGGTGCCGCCTTCGGGCGATCTGCAGTACGACACGTTCTATAACGGGGTGCGCAACCAGCCCGGCACGATCCACTGGTCGAGCGACGGCAAAACCTATGACATGGTCGTATCGCTGCCCGTGCCGTTCATCGGCTCGTTCACTTACTCGAGCCACGGCCATATCGACGCCTTCGGACTCGCGCCGGACCAGT
>NZ_JAMFSB010000204.1 GCF_026225065.1 Paraburkholderia sp.
CGCGGGGCATGGCGACCGCCGCGAGCAGCAACAGAAGCGCCACGGCCGTCATCCAGTGGCGACCGCCAGAAAGTCCACGCGTCAGTGTGCGCAAGCTCACGGTAGGTCCTGACTCTGCGCATCGCGCAGGTGGACGTTGTGCTGCTCCTTGACCTCAGGCGTGTCAGCCGTGGCACGCGCTTCAGGCGCGAGCCACAACGCCCGTTCGAGGTTGTAACGCGCATCCCAATCGTCCGGCGTCGCACGCAGCAAGGTCCGGTAGCGCGCCTTGGCCTCCTCGACCATGGCAACCGACTGAACCGTGCCGGATGGACTGTGGCCCATGCCCTCACGCAGGTACATGTTGCCAAGATCGAACAGCGCCGCGCGCCCAACCTCGTCGAGACGCTCCTCGCGGATCAGGTCCTCGAAGAGCGGGCCCGCCGTATCGTAAGAACCGGCCTTCGAGAGCGCTATGCCGCGGGCGAGTCTGACCTCTCGGGCAGCGCCGTCGTTGCGCTCGTTGCGTGGGGCGCCTGCCGTGCCCGTTGCGTCCGTTGTGCCCGCCGCTTTGCCTGTTTCACCTGCCGCTGCGGCGATCGCCTGATTGAGATGCTGCGCGTGCTGCAGGCGGAACCCGTCATACGCCGCCACCCCGGCGCAGCACAGCGCGACGGCTGCGAAGATGATGTGAATCGGGGCGCGCTTCATGCCCAGGCCCGCACCTGAAACAGCCGCAATGCCAGCAACAGCGCGCAACCCGCTAGCGCCACCGCGAAACAATACGGGCTGAAATCCTGCCGCGGCAGACGTTCGACAAATGAAGTCAGCGCATTTTGCTGCCGGTTGATCTCGGCCATCGCGTCCTTCATCGCCTGCGCGTTACCGGCCTGGAATAGCCGGTAAGGAGTCTTTAACGACAGAAAGTAGCGATGCAGTTCGGCTTCGGCTGAAGACTCGCTCGCAGGAAGCGCGGCGGTCAGATCGGGACTGTAGACGCCACTGCGCAAGTAGATAAAGTAAAGCGCGATCTGGTTGCGCAGGAGTCCATCCTGAATGAGCCGCTGCACCGGCGCGTCGAGTTTCGCGCCACCGTCCGAAACGAGGACGATCGCCCGGCGGCCGGAGAACCTCGCTCCATTGAACTCGCCGATTGCCGCCAGCAGCCCACGGTCGAGTTCCGTGTCCGGCATGCCGCGTCCTATGGCCGTGGCCGCGATCGCCGCGTCGATCACCCGGTGGTCGTAGGTAAACGGCATTACAAGCACAGGGCTCGTGCCGAACATCATGAACGCGAGCCGGTCGTTGGGCCGCTGGGCAATGAAGTTCGTCAACGAAGCACGCGCCACCTTGTTCTTCGACTCGCCCCCCGGCGACTCCACGCCTTTGCTATTCATCGTTTCGTCCATGCTTGCGCTGCGATCCATCAGGATCAGAATCTGGGCCCCGCTGCCCGTACGCAGCACCTCGCGATGCGAGCGTCCCGGACCGGCCAGACCCAGCACAATGGCCGCCATCGCCAGCGCGGCACTGCCCCGCCCAAGCAAACCGATCCATTGTCCGACCCGATCGTGCGGCAGCCACGCGATCCAGGAGAAGGCGAGCGCGTCGCCGCGCCGCGGCAACAACGGCAGCGCGGCCAGCGGCAGCAGGACGAGCAGCCACGGATAGGCAAAGTCGAACGCCATGCTCATCGCTCATGGCGCTGCTCGGCGCGATAAAGTGACTGGCATAGTCCCCGCAGCGGATAAGGGGCCACCGTCGATGCAGGCGTAAAGAATCGCTCGGTCGATTGCTGATAGAACTGCTCGAGTTGCGCGCGTAGCGGCTGCAAATACGGCGCTCGCGCGAACAGGCTGGGCAACGAACCTGCATGAACGACATGGCCCGCCGTCTCATTCAAGGCGTGGTGCACGCAGAGCCACGCAGCCGCGGACGTATCGACGCCTGGCCCGCCGAGCCGGCGCATTTGCCGCCAGGCGCGTGCGAACGGCAGCCGGGCCGACTCGCGCCAATTGCGCCACAGCCACCACCCCAACCACGACAGCACAATCAGCAGCAAAAGACCAAGCGCGACGCTTGCCTGCCGCCTTAGCGGCGCTGTCGGCACCAAGGGCGCTTGCCGGTCGGGCCGCATCAGTTGCAGATCGCCAGCATCGAAGGCGTCGGCGGACGTCATCGGACCGACGCTAAGCGGCCACTCGGCGACCTGCAGCGTCGCACCGGATGCCGAGGTCAACCTCAGCGCGGGCAAGGCAATCCTCGTCAGCGTGGGTGCGACGTTGACGACCTGGTAGTCGATGACCATCCACCGGCGACCCTCAGCATCGGTTTCGTAGCGGGCCGGGCGGCGCTCGAGCCACGCACCGGCGCGGCCGATGGAAGGCGGCGCCACCGAACCCACATCGTTATCGCCGGTTGGCAGCAGAATGCGTTGCGTTAGGACATCGCCGAGCAGGTAGCCGTATGCGCGCGGCTCCTGAACCGTCGGCTGGAAGAGATTGCCTGAGACCGCGGCGACGCTCGTCACCGGCGTCAGCGCCAGCACGCATGCCAACAGCAACAGCAACGCGAACGCTCGCGCGAAGACAAACATCGCGGCGACCCCTGTCCGGCTATGCGAACGACCCGCTCTGTCAATCCGGCGCTCACGCTGTCTCATGCGATCGCCTCCAGAAAGTAGCGCGACATGGCCTCGGGATTAAAAACGCTCTCGACGTAAAACGGCTGCATGCCGCGCACGCCGAATATCTTCGAGAGTTCCGCACGCCGACGCGCGACGGTCTCACGCCAACGCTCGCGCACGCTCTCTCGCAGCCATAGCGTGCGCTGCCCTGCCGACTCGGCGTCGTTGACTGCGAGCAGCGGACCGCCGCGGGGCGGCGCGATCTCAGCGCTGTCCCAGACCACCATCGGGACCACACAGGCATGGACCAGCAGGTCGAGTACGGCGGGCAATTCCACAAGCGGCCAGTGAAAGTCAGAAACGAGGAAGACTAGCGCCTGCTTTCCAGCCAGCGTCGAAGCGGCACGGTGCAGCCCCGCAAGACTGCCGTTTCCGGCCGCATCGCTCGTACTCTCGCGCAACTTCGTCGCGAGCAGGTTGCCGACGCCCCGGCCATAGCGCGCCGGCATGAAGAGATCGTCACGCGCGCGGGTATCGAAAGCCAGCATGCCTAACTGATCGCCGACACGGAATGCGCTGTATCCCAACGCTTCGACAAAGTCCGCGGCTACCTGCAGCTTCGTCTGGCGCGTGCCGAAGTGCATCGACGCGGAGACATCGACGACCACCTGCACCGGCACCGCGGCGCGCTGCAGATGAACCCGTACCAGCCACTCCGAGCGTGCGGCGCGCAAGCTGGCACGCAGGTCCAGGCGGCGCGGATCCGGGTAGTCGAACAGACGCCCATGCATCGCGAATTCCTGACCGGCGCCGAAGCTCGATCCCGGGTGCGAGCCGGGACGAAATCCGCCGGCGCGCATCGGCAAACGGTAGTGAAATTCCGCTGTCCCGTTCATGGTTCAGGGTACGGCGAGCCTGTTCATGATTTGCGTGGTGAGGGCTTCAGCGAGTTCCTGGCGGCGCAATTCATAGATCGGCGTGAAGAACACGCGATGTCCGAGCGCGGGCATCAGCACGGCGTGAATGTCCTCCGGAACCAGATGCGAACGGTTGGCCAGCCACGCCACCACGCGGGCAGCCCGCAACAGCGCGCTCATCCCTCGAGGGCTTGCGCCTGCGAGGATGAGCCGGTCCATATCGACGCCGTCGAGCGCAATATCGAACCGCTGCGGCGTCTCCGTTGCCTGCCAGATGTCCAGAACATAACGCTCGATCGTTTCACTCGACTGCACACTCTCCTGAATCGCCGCGCCGACCTGGTTCAACTGCTCCCACGGAACGATCCCAGGCGAAAGCCGCGCAAGCAGCTTGTCGACGTCATGGAACGTCGCATCGAATACCAGCGCGCGCCGGATGTCGGGCTCACTCGGCGTAGGCATGGCAAGCTCGAACAGAAAGCGATCGCGAGCGGCCGAGGCAAGCTCGAAGGTCTCTTCCTTCTCGACCTTGTTGCGGTCGGCGAACACCGTCATATGCGGGAAGCGGTATTCGCGATCGAACGCCCACACCGAGCGTTCGGCCATCGCGCGCAGCAGAAGTGACTGAACCTGCGGACGGGCCCGGTTGATTTCGTTGAAGAAGAAAGTGGTCAACTGCTCGCCATGTCGAAGCAGCGGACCGGGATCGATGCGTGGCTTGCCGTCCGCGTCCACGTACGTGTGATAGACAAGGTCGCCCGGCATCAGATCGATGGTGCCCTCGACACGCTCGAATGCCCCGCCCACGACCCGCGCAAATGCACGCAACACGGTTGTCTTGCCGACCCCGACCCCGCCTTCGAGAAGCACATGACCGCGGGCAAACAAGGCGACGTTGATGAGCCGGATGGTTTGCGGCTGGCCGATCACGACTCTCGAGATCTCGTCTTCGATTTGCAGTGCATGCAGACGCCAGTCCTGAAGCAGTTCGCCAGAACCCATCGATGCAATCCCCTATAGCAGTCGTGCTGGAGCAGACCTGTCGGTTGGGCCGCGAGACGAACTCTCACGGAAAAGTCCGGACACCTATATGCATACTCTGTGCCAGCGCACCGGCGGATGCGCCAGGCGCGCTCGCGCCGAAAACGATGTCACCCTGTCACGCCCTTCAAGTACAGAGTGTTCCGCTACCGCAAAATCCCGATCGCTATTGCGCAGCTGCACCGCTACCTGGCGAGCCCGCTGCCGCACCGCCGACCATGAGTCCGACCAGCGCCGTGGCGCCCCGCCGCCAGGACAGGTCGGTATTGCCGCGAATGTCGACCGAGCGCTGGAATACGGTTTCCCCGCTGGCGACATCTTCGACATGCAGGTTGATATTGAGGATCAGGTTGCTGACTTTCTGGACCCAGCAGCTGCCGACCTGCTTGACGCTGAGCTTGCGCCCCACCTGCCGCGCGCAGCCGGCGCATGCGTTCAGATCCTGCGACGCGCCGAGTTGAGCGATCAGACCGGCAGCCGGGCCATTGTCGGCGACGTCATAGCGCCGGCTATCGCGCAACTGCTCACGCAATGCAGTGCTGACCATCTGGAGACGCGCCTGCTGGATGCGGTTGGTCTCGGCGTCGTTGTAGGCCGCGTTATCGTCAATCAACACGCAGTCCATGAGCGCAATCGAAGTCGGCGCAGCGAGCGCCTGCGAAGCGGCAAATGCCACGCAGACCACGCTGAGAACCCCCACGTAGCGCGCGAGCGCCGCACCTACCCGAACGACGCCGCTCATTTCAGAACTCCCCACTTCGCGGGCAAGGTGACGAATTGCGCGTACTCGCGCTCCAGATATGCGGCGGCCTGCTCGAGCAGAAACTGTCTGAATACCGTGCAGGTCGGCGATAACTGCTTGGCCCGCAGATGCACGATCTGCCACGTCCGTTCGATCGGCGTGCCATTCACGTCCAGCAAGGCGATTTCCTTCGTGCGCAATTCCAGCAGCAGCGTATGGAGAGAAATCAGGCTCACCCCCATGCCCGCCATCACCGCCTGCTTGATCGTCTCGTTGCTGCCGAGCGTGACCACCTTCGCAGGCGTGAAGAGATGCTGTCTGAACATTTCCTCGGCAGCCATGCGCGTTCCCGAACCGGGCTCGCGCAACAAAAACGTGTCACCCCGCAGTTCCTGCAGATCGAAGCGCTGCGCGCCGCACAGCGGATGGCTCAACGGAGCAATCACCACTTGCGGATGCCACGCAAGCGGCTCGGTCGTGGTATCGAGTTCCGGAGGCGGCCGCCCCATGATGGCCAGATCGATCGCATTGTCCTGCAGCAGCCGCAGCAGCGCGTCACGGTTGCCAACGGAGAAGTGCACGTCGACCTTCGGATACAGGTGCGAATACATGGCCAGCAACTTCGGCGCGAAATACGTCGCGGAGCTGACGATGCCCACCGCGATCGAGCCGCTATCCGCCTGTTTGAGCGAGGTCATCGCGTCTTCGGCATCCTTGATCTCGCCAAGAATCCGGCTCGCGTGATGGCTTAGCTTCTCGCCCGCTTCGGTCATGGTGAGTTTGCGCGCGATGCGCTCGAACAGACGCAGTCCGACTGCATCCTCCAGCTGATGAATCTGCATCGACACCGCCGGCTGGGTCAGATGCAGTTCCTCCGCAGCTCGTGCGAAGCTCGTATAGCGGCTCGCCACGACGAAGATCTGCAACTGACGCAAGGTCAGCGAGCGGATGAAATTCACCTTGGCGCGGCCTCCCTAACGGCTCGCGCGCGGCGCGTCCGAGGGCTTCATGGGCACATTAGGCGCATTTGGCGGCGGTGGCAGCTTGCGCAACGCGGCCTGGAAGCTCAACGTCTGCGTCTGCAGCGGGTGTGCGAAATCGTTGTTCGCGCCGGGCACGTCAGTACGAATCAGCGCGACCTGGCCGGGCACGGTATCGGCAATCAGGAACGTGTAGCGCTTGCCAGTGTATTGAGCGAAGCGTTCCGCGTTGGGGTCGTTCAGGTACGGCTGCACGACGATCTGCTGGGCCTTCACGGACTTGCCGCCGATCTGGCTCGTCACGGTCTCGATCTTCGGTCCCGCGGCGAGCGCGAGTCGCAGGCGCTGCTGGAAATAGCGGCGCTGGCCGCCGGTCAAACGCTCCATCTCCGCGATGTCGCGTTCTAGGAAATAGACAATTACGGGGTTGCACTGCAAGCCGCCATTCGGCAACGGTACGGCTCCGCTGTGATCGGACACCTGGGCATCGCCTTTGGCATTGTCCGGACTGACCACCAGCACCCTGACGACATCCGTGCTGTGCGCCGGCTGGTCCGAACTGAGAAAAGCGTAGTCAAGTTCGGTGTGCTGTTCGATGCCGTGCAGATGATCCGTCGTGAAGATGAGCTTTTCGGCGGGCGAGATTTCGTCCGCGCCGGCAGCAAACGCCACGGCGTGCATCTGGCAAGCCACGCACGTGATGCACGCCGCGAGCACGCACCGCCAGTCGCGGCGCAAGCGCCTCTGGGCACCCCTCATGGCGACCCGTCCGCGGGCTTGGCGGCCGGCGTGTCGATCGGCTTCAGAAGCGGCACTTCGTAACTCGTCAGGATGCTGTCGATCTTGTCGTGGTTCGCGCCGATCCATTGATCGACCTTGTCCTTCCACGCTTTCTCGCCGTAGCGCACCCCCATCGAGATCGTGTAGTCGAAGCGGATCCCCGGGTCGGGCGGGAACGGCACCAGCTTGACCGTATCGCCGGCACGCTTGGCGAAGTAACCCGCAATCGGCCCCCACAGGAACACCACGTCGACATTGCCCGCCTGCAGATCGTGTTCGATCATCTGGCCGGGATATTCCTGCGGGTCGCCGCTTTGCACCTGATACGAGATTGCCTGATCGATCAGGTTGTGACTGAGCAGCCAGTCGACCGCAGGCGTCTGCGAGAAGATGCCGAAGCGCAGCTTGTGCAACTGGTCCGGTGGCAGCTTGAGCAGATCGTCCGGCGTATTGATGCCGGCCAGCTCAGGCCGCTTGCTAAATACCATCGCATACGTGGAGCGCAGATACGGCTGCGTCGTCGAGGTCATATCGTAGCCTTTCGGCACGCCGATGATCAGATCGCATTTGTATTGCTCGGAATCGGGCACCTTCTCACGCAACGTATGGCGCACGAAGCCCATGCGTTGCGGAAAATAGGTGTACTCGAGCTTGTAGCCGAAATCGCTCGCCATCTGGCTTGCAATGCGGTTTTCGTAGCCCTCGCCTTTGCTGTTGGACAAAGGCATGTTGTTCGGGTCGGCACAGACCCGCAGCACACCATCGGCGCCGTCGTTATTGGGCAATGCCTCGCCCTGGGCGTGCACCGCGGCGCTTGCTATCGCCGCGTAGCACAGCGCGGCCGCGACGAGCGCGAGGTGCACGGGCATTCGTTTGCCATGACGCATCAATAAACTCCTGAGGTAGGGACGTAGGCGTTATTTCGCTTCGATGGCCTGCAGATCGCCCGGCTTGATCTGGCCGTCGGAGCGCCCTTTCAGATAAGCGTAAAGGTTCTGCCAGTTCTTCTGCATCATCTGGCTCGAACTGAAGTCGGGCATGCCCTTGTCCACCCGCCCGCCGAATACGGTGCGGTGAAACTCGTTCGTGTCCAGGGTCTTGAACGCGTCGATCAGCGATGGTCCGACCATACCCTGCTGCTGCGCGCCGTGACAGCGTTCGCAGTCAAGCGCGCGCCAGGTCTTCCATCCTTGCAGCGTGTTGCTGTCGACCTTGTTGCCGTCCTCCACCTTGTACGTTACCTGGGCAATTGCGGGATTGTTCTGGGCAAACGCAGCAGGCAGCACGACGAAAACGGCGGGCAATGCCGCCCGCAACAAGATAGTTCGGCCTTTCATATGCAGATGTCTCCCTTCAAAGTAAGACCGCACCCGACGCGCTTTAGCGACGCATCCGTGACATGGCGCGGGCCAGATGACTCGTAGACGATTGGTATGACTGAACGTGCTGCCGGCCGCCCGATCCTCACAAGGGCAAACCGGCCGCGCGTTTCAATCTGGGCCAGCCCGTCATGGGCCAACTCCTCAGCTATTGCCGCCGGGAATGGCAAACACAAACAGCGTGCCGCCCAACGCCGTGTACTTTGCAAGTTCGCGGTAACCGCCCACCGCGCCAAGCCCTTCAGTCGACTTCTCGAGGCCCGCCGCCATGCCAATGCCGGCCCAGCCGCCGATACCCGAGTAGACACCGATGAACTGCTTGCCCTGATACTCGTAGGTAAACACGTTGCCGATGATCCCCGACGGGGTCTTGAAGCGCCACAGTTCCTTGCCGTCACTGATGCGGACCGCCTTGATGTAGCCTTCCAGTGTGCCGTAGAACGCCACGCCGCCTGCTGTCGCCAGCACGCCCGACCATACCGAGAATTTCTCCGGCTTGGACCAGACGATCTTGCCCTTCGAGGCATCCCAGGCAATGAAGTTACCCATCGAGTTGTTGTCGTTCGGACCCGGATACATCGACAACGTGGCGCCCACATACGGCTGGCCTGACACGTAATCGACATCGAACGGTTCGTAGTCCATACACACGTGGTTGGTCGGCACAAGGAAGAGCTTCGAGTTCGGATCGTACGCCGCCGGTTGCTGGTCCTTCGAGCCGAGCGCCGCCGGACAGATGCCCTTCACGTTATGATCGGCGCCCGCCGCCTGGGTCGAATACGCTGCGTTGCGAATCGGCTTGCCGCTTTGCAGATCCACATGGTCGGCCCAGTTCACCGCCGGGTCGAACTTCTGGGCAACCAGCAGTTGTCCAGTCTCACGATTCAACGTGTAGCCAAAACCATTGCGGTCGAAGTGAACGATGGCCGGCACCTTCTTGCCGTCGATCGTCAGGTCGGACAGGATCATTTCGTTGACACCGTCATAGTCCCATTCGTCGTGGGGTGTCATCTGATAGACCCACTTGGCTTCCCCGGTATTCAGGTCACGCGCGAAGATAGACATCGACCATTTGTTGTCGCCCGGACGTTGCGATGGATTCCATGTACCCGGATTGCCGGTGCCATAGTAGACAAGGTTGAGTTTCGGATCCCACGCATACCACCCCCAGGTGGTGCCGCCGCCCAGTTTCCACTGATCCCCCTTCCAGGATTTCAGCGACGAGTCCGCACCCACCGGCACCATCTTGCCGTCGGCGTAGGTCGTCGTTTTGTCGGGGTCGATCAGCATGTCCTTGTCGGGGCCGGTGCTGAAGGCCGTCCAGGCCGGTTTCCCGGTCTTGATGTCATACGCGATAAGCCGCCCGCGCACGCCGAACTCGCCGCCCGAGATGCCGGTCAGCACCTTGTCGCCGAATACGTGCGGCGCGTTGGTGTTGGTTTCACCCGCTTTCGGATTGCCGTTTTGCGCGGTCCAGACCACATCGCCGGTCTTCGCGTTCAACGCAACGAGTTTGGTGTCGGCCTGTTGCAGGAAGATCTTGCCGTCGCCATATGCGAGCCCGCGGTTGACGGTATCGCAGCACATCACGGACACCACCTGGTCATCCTGCTTCGGCAGGTATTGCCAGATGAACGTCTGGTCTTTCAGGTTGATTGCAATAACCTTGTTGGGGAACGGCGAGTGGATATACATGGTGTCGCCGATCACGAGCGGCGAGCCTTCATGGCCACGCAGCACGCCGGTCGACATGGTCCATGCGACCTGTAGTTTCCCGACGTTGCTTTCGTTGATCTGCTTAAGTGGGCTGTAGCGATGGTTTGCATAATCGCCCGCCTGGGCCGCCCAGTTGGACGGACTCTTCAAGGCCTCATCGAGCTGCGGATCGGCCTGTGCAATGATAGAACTCAAGGCTGCCGACGCGAGGATCGCGAGCCCAAGAACCGTGGTGCGTAAGTTCATGTCTCCTCCAGAATGGTCTTGCTGTTCAACTCACGAATGACCCACGCTACCTCGTCGCACCGGGCGCGCCTCCTCGGATGCGGGTAACGATCAGCGCCCTCACCCGATCGTTGTCGGGCTTTGCGGCGCATGACGGCCGACGCATATTCCATGCCGGAATCGAACTACCGTGCGCATCGCCCCCCGCCACAAGCTCGTCAATACACGCCGCGCGGCGCATTGCTGTGCGCCTTTCGTCAATTCGCGCCACCCTCGCATCCGCTTCGGATCACTCACCATCCGGCGCAGCGGTGTCACGGCCGTGACCGGCTGCGTCGCGCGACGTGGGACATTCTGTGTCACTCGGCGATACGAAGCGTGTCCGTCGGGAGGCAAGCAGCAACAAAACCCCTCCGCCCGCGGCCGATCGCGTGACTGGCCCGTCTATTGCAGCGCATCATGCGGTTACGAGTGGTTCATCACGAGTGGAGCAACGGTCATGGCAAACACAGAACAGGTCTATTCCGACGAGGAGATCCAGCAACGCCTCGTTGGCCCGCTACAGCACTGGTATCTCGAAGACGGCTGGCTGCGGCGCAAATATCGCACCGAAGGCTGGAAAGGGACCTTGATGGTAGTGAACGCGGTGGGCCACCTCGCGGAAGCCGCGTGGCATCACCCGGATCTCACGGTCTCCTATGCATTCGTCACTGTGAAGCTGAAGACGCATTCCGCGAAGGGCATCACGGACAAGGACTTTGCGCTCGCCAGCAAGATCGAATCGTTCATCCAGTGGCAACCGGGAACCGAAGGGGGCCCACTCGAGGGCACGCCAACCGACGACCAGCGCTTCCGCTACGTCAAGTACGACGCGCCCAAAACCCCGCCAGGAAATTGACGCCGGGCGCCGCGCCACGCGCCTGGTACGGCTTTCGCTTGAAGTGCCCCGCCGGGGCCGCTGCGCCGCGGCACGCGCCGTCGCCGCGACGGCCCTTTGGGTACGACCGCTCATGCACGGCAAGTCAGGCACGAATAAGGACACGCACAATGCAGCTTCACAGTCGCCGCCTTCAACCAGACGCCTGCGTGATGGTCGATGCGCCCGCGCGGCTGCATCTGGGTTTTCTCGATCCGAACGCCTCGCTGGGACGCGCGTTCGGCAGTCTGGGGCTCATGATCGAAGGGGCCGGCACCCGGGTCGAAGCGCGGCTCGCCGCCCACGACCAGATCGAAGGCGCAGTGACCGATGCGGAACGCGAGCGTATTGCGATCTGTCTGGAACGGCTGCACGCCGCCTACGACCCGACGCCCGTCGCGATCGACGTGACCCAGACGCCGCGCGCGCACAGCGGCCTGGGATCGGGCACGCAGCTCTCGCTGGCAGTCGGCAGCGCCTTCGTTCGTCTGCTCGGCCACGTCGCGACCAGCGCTGAACTCGCGAGCCTGCTCGGGCGCGGCGCGCGCTCGGGCATTGGCGTGCTCGGCTTCGATTCCGGCGGCCTGCTGGTGGACGGCGGACCGTCTGGCGACCTGCACGCCGGCGTGCCGCCTCTGCTCGCTCGCCAGCCGTTTCCGGATAGCTGGCGGGTGCTGCTCGTCAGCGACAATGCCCGCGAGGGCCTGCACGGTGCTGAAGAACGCCGCGGCCTCGCCGCGCTCGCCCCCTTTCCGCAAAAACTCGCCGCGCATCTGTGCCACCTCGTCCTGATGAAGATTCTGCCGGGCGTCGCGGAGCGCAACCTCGTGCCCTTCGCGCAAGGCCTAACGGAAATGCAGCAGACCATCGGCGAATACTTTGCCCCCGTGCAAGGTGGCGTGTTCGCAAGCCCCGATGTCGAGCGCGCGCTGCGCGCCGTGGCCGCGGAGCGAACCGCGGGCATCGGCCAGAGTTCGTGGGGGCCGACCGGCTTTGCGATCGTCGCCAACGCACGCGAGGCGGAGGGTGCGCTCGCCACGGCCCGCGACGCCACGCGCGGCATGCCGCACATCGAATGCGCAGTCGTCGTGGGGCGTAATCGCGGCGCGACGGTGCGCTCCGTCGAAGACCCGCTGCAGCAGCGCATCGACGCCGCGTGACGCACCATGGTCCCCCGCAGCCGCCAGCGAAACCGCCGGTCCACCCAGCCGCGGACAGTCAAACGCCGCTACATGCCACCACACGCAGCCATGAGCCCTTCCCTTGCGCCCCGCATGAGATACGCCACTGAACGAGCCTCCTGCCATGTCCGACACCACTGAAAAACCCACTGAAAGGCCTTATATCCTGCACATGCTCACGGCTACGCCGCAGATGAGTCCGTTCGACGTGAACATGGCCGCCGACGCCGGCTATCAGATCATCGTGCCGTATTGCAGCGTCGAGGCCAGCATGGTCGCGAACCTGACTCAGGACGCGATTTTTTCGCGCGGTCCGAAGGGTGTGTCGCGCACCGGCATCTTCATTGGCGGGCGCGATGTCCTGCTCGCTGCCGACATGCTCGAGACCGCGCGCAAAGCCATGGTCCCGCCGTTCGAAGTGTCGGTGTTCGCCGATCCGAGCGGTTCGTACACCACCGCCGCCGCGCTCGTCGCGCTGGTGGAGCGGCATCTGGCCAAGGCATATGGCATGGAACTGGGCGGCAAGCGCGTGCTGATTCTCGGCGGCACCGGCGCGGTCGGTCGCGTGGCCGCGGCCATGGCGGCCTCGCTCGGCGCCGACGTCTCGATTGCAAGCCACTCCGGCGAGGCGCGCGCAGTGCGTGTCAGCGACGATATCAATCAGCGCTTCGGTATCGTCACCAAAGGGGTGGGCACCACAACGCCGGCGGAACTGCGCTCGGCGTTAGGCGAGGCCGAGATCGTACTCGCCACTGCCGTCGCAGGCGTTCAGGTGGTCAGCACCGCCGATCTCGCGCATGCCGCACATCTGCTGATTGCCGCTGACGTGAACGCCGTGCCGCCGGAAGGCATCGCGGGCGTCAACGTGATGAACGACGGCAAGCCGATCGAGGGCGTGCCGACTGCCGGCGGCGCCATCGGCATTGGGGCGCTGGCGATCGGCAACGTCAAATATCAGGTGGAGCATCGCCTCTTCATTCAGATGCGCACGGGCGGCAAACCGGTCTATCTGGGTTTTCCACAAGCCTTCGACGAAGCCCGCGCCGTCGCGGCCGGCCTCGGTTGAGCGCGCGCCGCGTGACGATCTGCGCGCTATCGCTATCGGAGCCGCCATGAACCCGCGTCCATCGCTCTCGCATGCGCCGTTCGTCGCGGTAGCGGGACTGTCCGCGCGGATGCTCGCGCAGTCCGCCGCGCGTGCGGGCCTGCGCGTCGTTGCGCTCGATGTGTTCGGCGACCGCGATACCCGCGAGGCCGCCGAACTGTGGTTCGACATCGGCGCCGGCCAACTGTCGATCGATTACGCGCGGCTGGTGGCGGCGCTCGAACGCGCCGCGCGCTTGCCGGGCCTGATCGGCTGGATCGACGGCAGCGGGCTCGAGCCGTTCGTCGCGCAGCTGTGCCGCACGCGCGGCCTGCCCCGCTTCATCGGCAATCCTGCGGAGGCAAGCGCCGCCGTGCGCGAACCCCGGCGGTTTTTTGCACTGCTGGACGCGCTCGACATCCCGCATCCGGCGGTGGCGTTCACACGGCCCGCTGATAGGGCCACCGAGGGAGCCACAGAAGCGCAAGGCTGGCTGGTCAAACACGCGGACGGTTGCGGAGGCACGCATATCGAACCGGCGGCGGCGGTCAGCGATTCGCGCGTTGCTGCGCAAGGATATTTCCAGCGCCGAAGCACCGGCCGCTCGCTCTCGGCGCTGTTTATCGCCGCTTGCGGCAACGCGCGCGTGCTCGGCTTCGCTGAGCAATTCACCTGCAAGATGGGCAATCTGCCCTTCGTCCATGCCGGGTCGATGGGTCCACTCGGTCCGCTCGATCTGCCGCCCCCCGTCGAGGCGCGCGTGCGGGCAGCGATCGCCGCGCTCTGTGCGCGAACCGGCCTCACCGGCATCAACAGCTGCGACTTTCTGCTCGACGGCGACGCGTTCGAACTGCTCGAAATCAACACCCGCCCCTCGTCGACGATGACGCTCTACGAGACCGCGGCGCCCGATGCCTGGCCGCACGGACTGCTCGCGTGTCATATCGAAGCCTGCCGCCACGGCCGCCTGCCGGCGCCCGCGATACCTCAGACGCCTGCGCCCGCAGCGTGGCGCGCAGGTCAGCAGGTGCTGTTCGCGCCGCGTCCATTCGTCGTGTCCCAAAGCTTCAGCGACGCCTGTCTGCGTGACCCGTGCTGCCGCGACGTGCCAATGCCCGGCACGTGGATCGAAGCCGGCCAGCCGGTGTGCACGCTGCTCGTGCGCGCGGCTTCACTGGACGCGGTGCGGCACGCGCTCGAAGCGCAGCGCGTGCTCGTTCTGCAACGAATCGAAACCCGCCATGAGCCCGACTATGCCTTCATCCAATGCCACTCCTGAGACGCCTCAGCCGCCGCTCGCCGGCGCTGCCGCTGCCGGGCTGAGCGTCAATGCGCTTAGCGAGCGTCTCGTCAGCCGCCTCGTCGACGACGCCGCGCGCTTCGGCGCGATCATCAGCCACGCGGAAAACGGCACCGTGCTGGTGGACGCGGGCGTCATGGCGCCCGGCAGCGTCGCGGCAGGCGTGCTGATTGCGCGCATCTGCATGGGTGGCCTCGGCCACGTCACTGTGCGCGAAAACCTCGATGCGCAGCCGCTCTGGCCCAGCACGATCGAGGTGCGCACCTCGTGGCCCGTGCTGGCCTGCCTCGGCAGCCAGTACGCCGGATGGAGTTTGTCGGCCACCAAGGAACAAACCGGCGGCAAGAAGTTTTTTTCGCTCGGGTCGGGTCCGGCGCGCGCGCTGGCCGTGAAGGAACCGCTGTTCGCCGAACTCGGCTACCGCGACAGCCACGAGCGCGGTGTGCTGGTCCTCGAAGTGGATCGCCTGCCGCCGCAGATCGTGATCGACAAGGTGCTGCGCGATTGCGGCCTCGCGCCTGAGCGGCTGACGCTTGTCACCACGCCGACACACTCTGTGGCGGGAACGGTACAGGTGGTGGCGCGCGTCGTTGAAGTTGCATTGCACAAAACCCACGTGCTCGGCGTGCCGCTGGACGAAGTCGTAGAAGGCGGCGGCTCGGCGCCCTTGCCACCGCCCGCGCCGGACGGCATCCAGGCGATGGGCCGCACCAACGACGCGATCCTGTATGGCGGGCGCGTGCATCTCACCGTGAAGCACGACGCGGTGGCCAAACAGCTCGCCGCCGAACTGCCCGCCTCCACCTCGCGCGATTACGGCCGCCCGTTCGCTGACATCTTCACGTCGTTCAACTACGACTTCTACCAGATCGATCCCGCGCTGTTCGCGCCAGCCGAAGTATGGGTGAGCAGCCTCGAAAGCGGCGCGACCTGGCATGGCGGACGCGTCGACGCGGCGTTGCTGCACGAGCAATGGAATGGCAAGCCATGACCATCCCTGCACAAGACTCTTTCTCTGGCGTAGATCCCGCCCACGCGCGAGCGGCTCTGCGCATTGCGATCATGACCGACGAAACGGGCTGGCACACCGGGCGCCTGAAAAAGGCCTTCCGCGCGCGCGGCGCAGAGGCGCGCTGCATCAATCTGGCGGACTGCCGGATCGATACGACATGGGAGCCCCATGGGCTGATGCTGCCGGGCTTTGGCCACAGCCTGCCCGACGCCGTCTTCGTGCGCGGCATCGCCGGCGGCACCTTTGAGCAGGTCACGCTACGGCTGGGTATCCTGCATGCATTGCGCGAGTCCGGTGTACCCGTCTACAACGACGCGCGCGCGATCGAGCGCAGCGTCGATAAATCGATGACCAGTTTTTTGCTGCATCGCAACGGAGTACCGACGCCCGCGACATGGGCCGGCGAATCCACGGCGTTTGCGCAACGCGTATTAATGCGCGAAGCGGCGGCGGGACGCCAGGTCGTGCTCAAGCCGCTGTTCGGCTCGCAAGGCCACGGACTCAAACGGCTCGGCGCGGGCCGCGCCCACCCTTGCGCGCTGACGCCTCTGCCTTCGCTCAAGCCCTATCAGCAGGTTGCGTATCTGCAGCGCTATATCGATGGCGGCCGTCCGGGCTTCGACTGGCGCGTGCTGGTCGTAGGCGGCCGTGCCGTGGCGGCGATGCGGCGGATCGGCGGCAAAGGCTGGATTCATAACTTCGCTCAGGGCGCCGCGTGCGAAGCGGCGGAACTCGATGCGCCGCTCGCGCAGACCGCCGTACGGGCCACCGAGGCGCTCGGACTCGACTACGCGGGCGTCGACCTGATTCCCGATCCGCATGACCCCACCCGGCCGCTCGTGCTGGAAGTCAACGGCGTCGCCGCATGGCGGGGCCTGCAGTCGGTCACATCGATCGATCTCGCGGCAGCGCTGGCCGACGACCTGCTCCAGCGCAAGCTGCCCGCGCAGCGCCACGGCGTTGTGGGGGTCGCGCAGAGCGATGAGGCGGCCGTTGTGGCGTTACATGGACACCATGGCTGAGCTGCCCTGTTCCGTCGCGTCCGAGCCCGTTCACGCCGCTTTCCTCGCGGCCTGCCGGCTCGATGTGGAAACCCCCAAGCCCGGCAACGTCAGCGTACAAAGCGCCGGACACGGCATGCGCGCGATCGAGTTCATCACCAGCGCGGAAGTGGCCGCCGCGGCGCTCCTCACACACGGCGCACCGGTCGGCCTGCGCGTGCTCGATGCGGTCACCCGCACACGCGATGCGGTCGGCTGCAACACGAACCTCGGCATCCTGCTGCTAGTCGCCCCGCTCGCCGCGGCGCTGGAGGAAGCGGCGCGCCCACTGACGGCCGACCACTGGCGCGCCGCCACCGAACGCGTGCTCGCGCGGCTCGACATCGACGACACGCGCTTCGCATACCGCGCGATTGCACTCGCCAATCCCGGCGGTCTCGGCGAGGCGCCCGAACAGTCGGTCCACACGCCGCCGACGGTCGGCCTGCGCGAAGCGATGACGCTCGCCACCGGGCGCGACAGCATCGCCCGTCAATATGCGGAAGGCTTTCGCGACATCTTCGAGAGCGGCCTCGCCGCGTTCCGCGAAGCGGCTGCCGATCAGCCGCGGATCGCCACGCTCAATATCTTTCTCACTTTCCTCGGCAGCTGGCCCGACTCTCACATTGTGCGTAAGCAGGGCATGGCCGTGGCGCAGAGTGTCACGCTTGCGGCACGCGAACAGCACGCGAAATGGCGCCACTCGCTTGCGCAAAACCGTTCCGGCGCGGCGTTTCAGCCGCTCGATGCATGGGATGCCGAACTGAAGGCTAGCGCCATCAACCCCGGCACCAGCGCGGACTTGACCGTGGCGACGCTGTTCGTCGCCGGCTGCCTCGCATCCGCCAGCGGCGCCGGCGCCAGGTCATGCCAGCCGGGCGGCCAGCGCATTGGCACGGATCCTGTTAGTTAGTGCCACTGCGCATCAACACGCCAGTCGGCGATCGGACAACCGGATCGCCACCGGAGCATGTCAGTCAGTCGTCAAGTCACTATTCCACTCATTGGAGGAACAGAATGGCCAAGATTAATCGCGTCCTGATAGGAGAGTCGCTCGTCGGCGACGGCAACGAGGTCGCACATATCGACTTGCTGATGGGACCGCGAGGTTCAGCGGCGGAAACTGCATTCTGCAATGCGCTCACCAATAATAAGGACGGCTTCACGTCGCTCCTTGCCGTCGTCGCGCCAAACCTGCTCACCAAGCCGAACACGATTCTGTTCAACAAGGTGACGATCAAGGGCGCCAAGCAGGCCGTGCAGATGTTCGGCCCCGCGCAGCATGCCGTTGCGCTCGCTGTCGCGGACAGCGTCGAGGATGGCACGATCCCGCAGGACGAGGCGGACGATCTGTTCCTGTGCGTTGGCGTCTTTATTCACTGGCAGGCGGACGACGACAAGAAGATTCAGGAATTCAACTACCAGGCGACGCGCGAGGCGATCAAGCGCGCCGTTGCCGGTGAACCGAGCGCTGCGGAAGTCGTGGCGAAAAAGGGCAGCGTCTCGCATCCGTTTGCATCGAACTGACTGTGCACCGGCTCGCGTGGGGACAGCAAGGGTTTGCGCTTGCGCGGGCGTTTGCTGCGAAGCGCCCCTCTCATTGAGGCAAGAGATGACCATACGATGTCGTGCGCTGGTGGCCTGTGCCTGCATCGCGCTCGCAGTACCGCTCGCCTGGGCGGAAGGCGACGCGCCCATGGCGGCGGCCCCGGCGGGAGGTTATGACTATCCGACGCAGGGCCGCGTCGAATACGTGCTGGGATGCATGGACGATAACGGACACGATTTCGCCAACGTCTATAAATGCTCGTGCGTGATCGACAAGATGGCCACCGCGTTGCCCTACGACGAGTTCGTCGATCAGTCGACGTTCTCCAAGTACGCATCCTTGGGCGGCGAAGGCGGTTCAGAGTTTCGGGTCGATCAGGCAAAAGCGCAGACGAAGAAATTCCGCGCGTTGCAGACCGACGCCTACCGCCGCTGCGGGCTAGGACGCGACAAGACGGCGGCGGCGAAGTAGTCGATCCCGTTTGAGGGACCGCTTTAAATGCTGAATCACGCGCACGGCGCCGGCAACGGCACCGTGCCGCGTTTTTGCGCTCAATCCGGAATCAGCCCCGCCCCAAGCAACGCATAACCTGTGACCCCCGCAGCCGTTTGCGGCATATCGCTGCGCTGCCGCTCGATCTGCACGCCGACCGCTGCCACGTCGTCGAACTTGGCTGGTTTGGCTAGCGCGACGCGCACCCAGTGAGCGCCGAACTCGGTGATCAGGAGACGCGCCACCGCTTCGGCAAGCGCTTCGAGCAAACGCACGCCATGCGACGCAAGGAGCGCATGTAGCGCACTCCGTACCGCCGCATAGTTGATCGTGTCCTCGATGCGATCGGTGGTGCACGCACGAATCGCGGGAACACCGATTGCAAGATTCATCCTTACCGGCTGCGGGACATGTTGCTCGCTGCTGTCGATACCGATGATCGTCTGGCCGACAAAGTTTTCGATGAAGACGATGTCCATCCGCCCGGACAGCGTGCCGGTAGAGGGCGCGTCGAACGGCGCAGTGGTGCCCGGCACCCCGGCAGCGGCGCCGGCACCGGCAGCGGAGAAACTGGCAAGGCGAACGGCATCGATACGATCCATGGTGTACTCCGCCGCAGCGCGGCAAATAATCAGCAAACGAGTTAGCAAACGGCCTGAAAACCGGGCTGAAAAACGCGCTTCGGGTAAACGCATAGCCGCACGGGTGTGACAGCACGCGAAGCACTCTGCGCCGAACCTGCAACACGCTCCTCGCCGTTGGCGAGCAGAGCGAGCCATCCGGGCACGATGGTGAGAAAAGCAAAAATCGCGCACGCTATCCAGGGTTATTGCGACTTTCTATTGAATGGGAGCGACATCCGGCGTAGAGTTTTAAGCCAATGCTTGGTATAAGGACGAATCACTCGGTGCGCATATGGGCCCAGAACCGTAGCGCGAGGGGAAGACGGTATCGATAAAAGCGGCACTCGTACGCGCATGGCGAGGCAGAGCGCAAGCAACGCAATGTGAGCCGGCGCGGACGAATTGACGCAACGGAGACAAACCCCATGTCGTTGCTCACTGACAGCACTATGCACGTCCGTGAAGTTCTGAACGTCGTCAATCATCAATTGGCAACGCGCCCAACGAGCGACCCCGTCGCTCAATCATGGGCGCGCTGCATGAATGAATTCCGGCTCGACCCTTCCCGTTTTGTCGCGCCCCCTGTCCTGACGGACTACGAACTAAGTTCGCGCCGCGAGGCAATGGGCGACCTGATCGCCTGCTCGAAGCTCGAAATGACCACGCTGTACCAGCAACTGGCCGATCCCGAACTTGCGGTGGTGCTGGTCGATGCCGGTGGCATGATCGTCCATCAGGTTTCGTCGGTGCCGTTCGCCGAAGCCGTCGCCGCGGACGGCTTTCGCGTCGGCGCCGTGTGGAGCGAACGCGAGGCCGGCACGAACGGCATGGGCACGTGCCTCGCCGAACGCGACTGCATCGCCGTCTGCCAGCACGAGCATTTCTATCCGCGCTATACGTCGCTCACCTGCTCGGCCGCGCCCATTTTCGACGACAGCGGCGAGATTGCCGGCGTACTGGATGTGACGAGCCGCTCGAAGCTGCTGCAGCAGCATTCTCTGGTGCTGGTCGGCATGTCGCGGCAGATGATCGAAAACCGTCTGCTGGATGCGCGCTACCGGCACGCGAACATGATCCATTTCCACAGCCGCCCGGAATTCGTCGGTACGCTGCACGGTGGCAAACTGGCGGTGGCAGACGACAGCACGGTGCTCGCCGCGAACCGCAGCGCCCTCTTCCAGCTCGGCTTTCGCACACTCCGCGAATTGCGCGGCCGGCGCATCGAGGAAGCGTTCAATGCCTCGCTCGAGGACATGATCGCGCGCAGCATCCGCGGGTCGTTCCATCCGGTCACCGTGTACAGCGCTAACGCGACCAACCGCTTCTTTCTCGTCGCGCAGACGCCGCAAAACAGCGCAGAACGTGGCATGCGAGTGGCGGTAACAGCGCCCCCCACCCGCGCCAGCGCCCCTGAGAAGCGGCCGGCGCCGGCCCGGCTCGACCAGATCGCGCACCTCGAATTCGGCGACCCGCGCATGGCCTCGCAAATCCAGCTCGCGGCGCGCGTGGTCCAGCGCAAGATTCCAATCATCCTCAGAGGGCAAACGGGTACCGGCAAGGAAGTCTTCGCACAAGCACTGCATAGCATCAGCCCGCACGCATCCGGTCCGTTCGTGCCGGTGAATTGCGCGTCGCTGCCCGAAAATCTGATCGAAAGCGAACTGTTCGGCTATCGGGCGGGCGCGTTTACCGGCGCGCAGCGCGAAGGACGGCGTGGCAAGATCGTGCAGGCCAATGGCGGCACACTCTTTCTCGATGAGATCGGCGACATGCCGCTCACGTTGCAGGCGCGGCTGCTGCGCGTGATCGAGGAACACGAGGTCACGCCGCTCGGCGGCGAAACGACCATCAAGGTCGATTTTCAGCTTATCAGCGCCAGTCACCGCAACCTGCTCGAACTCGTGCATGGCGGACAGTTCCGCGAGGATCTGTATTACCGGCTCAAGGGTGTTGAGCTGAATCTGCCGCCGCTCAGCGAACGGGTCGACAAGCTCGCGCTGATCCATCATCTGCTCGAAAACGAAACGAACAACGATCCGCCAGAGTTGACCCCGGAAGCCGAGCATGCGTTGCTGACCTATGCGTGGCCCGGCAATATCCGCCAGTTGCGTCACGTGTTGCAGATGGCCATCGCGCTTTGCGACGGACAACCGATCCGCTGCGATGACCTGCCTGTCGAAATCACCCAACGTGTGTCGGAATATGGGCTGGTGGCAGCTTCGCGCGCGGCGCCGTCGGACGTCGACCCGCATCCGGCCGACGAAGTGGATCTCTCCGCGCTCAACGCCATCCAGTTGAACGAGCGCGGCACCGTTCTGACCCTGCTCGACGAGCACCGTTGGAACGTCAGCAACGTCGCCAAGGCGCTCGGTATCAGCCGCAACACGCTGTACCGGAAGATGCGCCGGCTGTACATCCGTCTGTCGCACGACGGTTCGGCACTCGACAGCGAGCTTATAGACGGAGTTCCGCCCGACGAGATGTCGCCGAACGATTCGCTCTCCAAAGAATCGCCGCCCACCGCCGACGCATGACCCAGGCACCCGCTCGTCATCTCGCTGAGTTCAAGCCCGATGCGCGCTTCGCGTGGTGCGTAACCGGCTCCGGCCATATGCTCGACGAGTCGATCGCGCTCGCGATCGAATTGCCGCGCGTCGATCTCTTCCTTTCCGCAGCCGCGGAGGAAGTCTTGCCGCTCTATGGCTGGCCCCTGCCGAAGCTGCGCAAGCAGTTCCGCGTGTTTCGCGACAATAGCGCGAGCGGCGTGCCGGTCGGCATGCTGTATCACGGCATGTACCACACGGTCGTGATCGCGCCGGCCACCAGCAACACGGTGGCCAAATGCGCGTTCGGCATCTCCGACACGCTGCCGACCAATATGTACGCGCAGGCGGGCAAGCAGTGCATTCCGGGCATTGTCTTTGCATGCGACACGGAGCCGACCGTGGTGACGCAAAGCCCGAACGAATGGGTCGAACTGCGTCCGCGGGCGATCGAACTCGACAACGTTGAGCGCCTGTCGCGCTTCGAATACACGACACTCGTGCGCTCGCTGGATGAACTGAAAGCGGCGCTCGGCGAACGCTTGTCGATCATAAATGTATGAAACGACCCCCAAGCTCCCTGCGGTCGCTGCCCGGCGTGTACTGACATGGACCACATCGTCTTCCTGACTGGCCGGCTCGCGGAAAAGAGCCTGATTCACACGCTCGAAAGCATGGCGCCGACGCCGTTCAGTTGGGAGATTCGCGAAATCGGCCTGCAGGTCGCAGCACTCATGACGGCCGACCTGATTCGCCGCCGGATTGCCGTCCCGCTCGAGGCGCAGCGGGTCATCGTGCCCGGGCGTTGCCGTGGCGACCTCGCCGCGCTGACCGAGCACTACGGCGTGCGGTTCGAACGCGGTCCGGAAGAGGTCAAGGATTTGCCGCAATTCTTCGGCCGCGAGGCGCAACCGTTCGATCTGACGCGTTACGAGACCGAGATCTTTGCCGAGATCGTCGATGCGCCGCGGCTCGATCTGGATGGCATCGCCGCGCGTGCGCGCGACTATGTCGCGCAGGGTGCCGATGTGATCGACATCGGTTGCCTGCCCGAAACGCCGTTTCCGCATCTCGAAGACGCCGTACGCTCGCTTAAAGCTCAGGGGTATCGCGTGAGCGTCGATTCGATGCACAGCGACGAACTGCTGCGTGGCGGCCGCGCGGGCGCGGATTATCTGATGAGCCTGAACCTCGATACGCTTTGGATTGCTGACGAGGTGCCGTCCACGCCGATCCTCGTCGCCCGCGAACCGGCAGACCCGGCCTCGCTCGATGCCGCGATCGAGCTGCTCGCCGCACGCGGCCGCGCGTTTCTCGCCGACCCGATTCTCGATCCGATTCCGTTCGGTCTCGCCGCATCGATTGCGCGTTATGTCCGGTTGCGTGAACGCTACCCGGATATCGGCATCATGATGGGCATCGGCAACGTGACCGAATTGACCGAGGCCGATACGAGCGGCATCAATGCGGTGCTGCTCGGCATGGCAGCGGAGCTTCGTGTGAGCGCGGTGCTCACCACGTCTGTCAGTCTGCATGCGCGGCGCGCGATCCGCGAAGCCGATGTCGCGCGCCGGGTGATGTACGCCGCGCGCGAAGCGCAGATGCTGCCTAAGGGCATCAACAGCGATCTCGCGACGGTTCACGCCAAACGCCCTTTTCCGTACAGCACGGCCGAAATCGCCGAGGTTGCGCGCGAGGTGCGGGACCCCAACTTTCGCGTCCAGGTCAGCGCTGACGGCATTCATGTCTACAACCGCGACGGACATCGCCAGGCGGGCGATCCATTCGCGCTCTACCCGGACCTGCATCTCGAAGCCGACGGCGGCCACGCCTTCTATATGGGCGTCCAGCTCGCCCGCGCGGAGATCGCCTGGCGGCTCGGCAAGCGCTTCGATCAGGATCAGCCGCTCGACTGGGGCTGCGCGGTCGACCGGCCTGAACAGGATCTCATCGCGTGGCGCGCGCCCGGCGAGACGATGAAAAAGCGCTGAGGGCTAACCCAGGCGCGCCGATTCATCGCGCCACGGCCAACGCGCCGGTGGCCTGGTGGAATCCTAGTGGTAGCGGCGCGCCATCGCATCGAGCGGCAGCGGCTTGATGCGCGAGGCCTGGCCCGCACATCCGAACGCCTCGAAACGTTGAACGCAGAGCGCGCTCGCTGCCGCCGTCGCCGCCTTCAACGCGGCGCGCGGATCGCATTCCGAGCGAGCATTGGCCAGCGACTTGCGCATCGCACCGCTCATCGCGAGCCGGATGTCGGTGTCGATATTGACCTTGCGCACGCCATGCGCAATGCCGCGCTGGATTTCTTCGACCGGCACCCCATAGGTCGTGGGAATTTCTCCGCCGTATTCGCGGATCACCGCGAGCCACTCCTGCGGCACCGACGACGAGCCATGCATCACAAGGTGCGTGTTCGGAATCCGCTCGTGAATCTCGACGATCCGGTCAATGTCAAGAATGTCGCCCGTCGGTTCACGGCTGAATTTATAAGCGCCATGCGAAGTGCCGATCGCAATCGCCAACGCATCGACGCCGGTCGCCTCCACGAAAAACTGTGCCTCGCGCGGATCGGTGAGCAGATCGTCGCGCGAGAGTTGCCCTTCGGCGCCGACGCCGTCCTCCTCGCCCGCCGTGCCGGTTTCGAGCGAACCGAGACAACCGAGCTCGCCTTCGACGGACACGCCCACCGCGTGCGCCGCGTCGACAACCCGGCGGCTCACGTCAACGTTGTACTCGTAGGCGGCGGGCGTCTTCTGGTCAGGCAACAAGGAGCCGTCCATCATCACCGACGTAAAGCCCGAGCGGATCGCCTGCTGACACACCGCGGGGCTCGCGCCGTGATCCTGGTGCAGCACCAGCGGGATATCCGGATGCGCCTCGAGCGCGGCGAGCACGAGATGACGCAGGTACGGCTCACCCGCATACTTGCGAGCGCCCGCCGACGCCTGCAGGATCACCGGGCTCGCGGTCGCCTCGGCGGCCCGCATGATCGCCTGGATCTGCTCCATATTGTTGACGTTGAACGCAGGCACGCCGTAGCCGTGCTCGGCCGCGTGGTCCAATAGTTGCCGCAGTGCTATAAAGGCCATCGCAAACTCCTCGAAGTCGAATCGGATCGGATCAGGTCGCCGCGCGCGGTGCGTGCGCACCTGTTCATGTTGATGGCGCCAATTGGGCGCATTGCACGACGCGGATGGCCTCGTCCACCACCGCCTGCACGGTCAGATTGAAGTGCTTGAACAGCGCGTCAGCGGGTGCGGATTCGCCGAACGTATCGATGCCCACCACGCCCCCTTCGAGGCCCACGTATTGCCGCCAGAACGCGCGAACCCCCGCTTCGACCGCGATGCGCGGCACGCCCGGCGGCAGGACCGCGTCGCGCCACGCGCTGGGCTGGCGGTCGAACACGCTGGTGGACGGCATCGACACGACCCGCGCGGCGATACCGGCTTCGGCCAGCGGCGCGACGGCGTCGAGCGCGAGGGACACTTCCGAGCCGGTGGCGAGCAGGACAACGCGGCTTTGCGCCGACCCATCCGGCCAGTCGCGCAAGACATACCCACCCCGCGCGATCGCGTCGATCTGCTCGCCGCTGCGCGCGGCGAACGGCAGATTCTGGCGGCTCAGCAGCAGGCATGACGGTCCGCTGCGTTCCACTGCACAGGCCCATCCCTGCGCAGTTTCGACCGTGTCGCACGGACGCCAGACGTCGAGTCCCGGAATCAGCCTCAAACTCGCCGCGTGTTCCACCGACTGATGCGTCGGCCCGTCTTCGCCGAGGCCGATCGAGTCGTGCGTGAACACAAAGATCGAACGGATCTTCATCAACGCAGCCATACGCAACGCGTTGCGCGAATAATCGGAAAACGTGAGGAAGGTGCCACCGAACGGGATATAGCCACGATGCAGCGCGATGCCGTTCATTACCGCGCTCATGCCGAACTCGCGCACGCCGTAGTGCAGATAGTTGCCGCCTTGCAGGCCGTTGTCGTCCGTATGGACATCGATCGCGCCTTTCCAGTTGGTCAGATTCGAGCCGGTCAGGTCCGCTGAGCCGCCCAGCAACTCCGGCAACGTGCGAGCGAGTGCGGCGATCGCCTGCTGCGAGGCCTTGCGTGTCGCAATCGATTCCGCCGCGCAGTCCGCGTCGCGCAGCATCGCGCGGACCGCATCGCGCCACTGCGCGGGCAGCGTGCCTTGGGCCCGGCGCTCGAACTCGGCGGCTTCATGCGGATAGTGCTTACGATAGGCTTCGAACCGCTTCGTCCAGTCGGCTTCAGCAGCCGCGCCACGCTCGCCGGCGTCCCAGAGCGCACGGGCCTCGGCCGGCAGCG
>NZ_JAMFSB010000205.1 GCF_026225065.1 Paraburkholderia sp.
GCCGTCATCAAGCCGGGTGCGGCCGATCCGAAGCTGCACGTGCATACCGGCCGCGCGGTGGTGTTCAAGGACTACAACGATATGGCGACGCGCATTGATGACGACGCGCTCGATATCGACGAGACGTGCGTGATCGTGCTGCAGCATGCAGGTCCGGTGGGCGCGCCGGGTATGCCGGAGTGGGGCCAGTTGCCGATTCCGAAGAAGTTGCTGCAACAGGGTGTGCGCGACATGCTGCGCATCTCGGACGCGCGCATGAGCGGCACGAGCTACGGCGCGTGTGTGCTGCACGTGGCGCCGGAGTCGTTTATCGGCGGACCGTTCGCGCTGGTGCAGGACGGCGACATGATCGAACTCGACGTACCGCAACGCAAGCTCAATGTGCTGGTGTCGGACGAAGAACTGGCACGCCGCAAGGCCGCGTGGGTCGAACCCGCGCCGCGCTTTACGCGCGGCTACGGCGCGATGCATCAGGTGCACGTGATGCAGGCCAACAAGGGTTGCGACTTCGACTTTCTGCAGCGCGACGGCGCGGCTGAAGCGGGCAGCGAGCCGGAGATTCACTGAGCGTTTCGCTCGGGGCTGCGGGACGTTTTTGTCGCGTCCCGCGGGCGTTGAATGCCAGGCGCCCACCGCCTGACATTCAACGCATCAATCAATACGCCCTGCTACGCCTCAATACGTCAAGACCCAACCCGATACACCCGCCCCGTCTGCGCCCCTTCGACGCTGCGTAGATATCCCTGCGCAGCGCGCTGCGCCGTCACCGGTTCGAAGCCGCGGAAATACGGCGCGTAGCTTCCCATCGATTCGGTCAGCACAGTCGGGCTCACCAGGTTGATGCGAATACCGCGTGGCAGTTCGATGGCCGCGCCGCACACAAAACCTTCCAGCGCCAGATTGACAGTGGTCGCGTTCGCGCCTTCGCGGATCGGCTCCTCGGCAAGGATGCCACTTGTCAGCGTGAACGAGCCACCGTCGTTCACATACTGCTGTGCAGCGAGCACCACGTTGATCTGTCCCATCAGCTTGTCGCGCAAGCCGACCCAGAACTGTTCGATCGTCATCTCCGGCAGCGGGCCGAAATGCACCTTGCCGGTGGTGGTGACGACGCCATCCACCTTGCCGATTTCGCGGAACAGTTTTTCGACGCTCGCCGGGTCCGTGCTGTCGACGCGATATTGGCCACGCGTCGCGCCCACTTCGATCACTTCATGACGTGCTTTCAATTCGGCGCTCACTGCCTGGCCGAGTGTGCCGGTAGCGCCAATCACGACGATCTTTTTCATCTTCCACCCCTGAATGTTAAATGTGGGTTCGATTGTCGGCGGGATACGGGACGGGAATAAGAGGGCGCGGCTTGCAGGTGCTTAAACCTGCAGTTTCGAATCGGGTTTCGATGCGCCGCCGCGCAGCTCGCACCGATATTCAAACAGCGCGCGCTGCGCGGATTCGCTCAGACTCGGGCGGAACAGGAAGGAAGTAAACACCGCGCTGCATAAGCCTCTTTGGCTTATGCAGCGCGATTTCATTTCCCATTTGCTACTTCCTGCGCTGCAGTTCGATTACACGCGTGGGCCGCATATGGTTCAGCGCAAAGTGAATACGTCCGCGATCCTGATAGCTCCCCACTGGCCGCTGCTCGTCGAACTGATGATCTTCATCGTAGGCGGATTGCGGCCCGACCATGCCCTTGTCGATAACCGTATAGCCCGGCTCTAACGCGAGCAGTAGGCGATTGCCGCCAACGCGGCTGTCGAAGCCGCCAAGACCGTCGCCTGCTTCCGGCACGCTGTTGACCAGCGTGGCGTTGCTCGTGGTGACTTCGTCCGGCCCAATTGGACTATGGCCCGCGAGACGCGCGGCTTCGAGATTCTTGCCGTCGGTGTCGACAGTGCTGTCGTGGGTGCGGTCGTTGTGCAACTCTGCGCTGCTCGGACCACCGGTGCCAGGCTTGCGGGAAGTGTCTGTGACATTGCTGTTCATTATGCTTTCTCCTTGAAGACAACATAGGTGAGTGCAGCAAAACTTGTTCCGGGTCTTCCCCAGGTGCGCTGCATGGCTTCCGGTTCGCGCCTGCGCGCATATGACATTCTTTTGATTTTTTTTTGACCAGAGCGTATTTTCTACAGAGTATGATCTTACTCCGACGAGTCAGCGCGGTTATTAATTTGGCGGTTTCTACCGAGCCGTTCCAGCGTGACCAGAGAGAGACGGCGCTGCTTGAGCCAACTATATGAGGCAATCAGGGGCGGGTGACACATGCACTTCGATGCTGCATTTACACATCGCGGCTACTTGCTGAATTGCGAGCCGGCGCGCGCAGGAGATGGAACTTGGCAACCTTACGTGGTGATCTCCCGTTCGAGCGACGGCGAACTCGTCGCCAACCGTTTTTTTCCTACCGACTTCCGCTTTGCCGATGAAGCCGCCGCAATCGCGCATGCGCGAGACTGGGCGGTGCGCTGGATCGACGCCAGCAGCGTCACCATATGACGCTGCTGGCCTGGATGCAGCGCCGCACGAGCGGCGGCAAAACGCGGTAATCTCTGGGGACAATTCACTCTGAACCGTGCTCGCCGCACGGGCGCCGTCCTCACCATGTCAAACCGTCCTTCCCATAACTGGGGCCTCGAGCAGATCGTCGCAGACCTGCGCGAGTCGCGCGAGCAGTTGCACCGCACCCGCCACCCGCTCGGCATTCGCGACCTGCCCTCGCGCGAAGCAGTGGGCAGTATCGTCACGGGCCTGCGCGCCGCGCTCTTTCCGACCCACTATGGTGCGCCCGACCTGACTGACGAGACCGTCGACTACTACGTCGGACATACGCTCGAAAGCACGTTGCGGCTACTCGCCGAACAGATTCGCCGCGCCTTGCGATTCCTGCCGCAATATGCCGAGACGCCGGAGATCGAACTGGGTGAACGCGCATTTGAGGTGGCGCGCGAATTCGGCACGCAGTTGCCCGGTATCCGCGCGCTGCTGGTCAGCGACATTCAGGCCGCATTCACGGGCGACCCCGCTGCGCAACACATCACCGAGATCCTGCTCTGTTATCCGGGCGTCTGGGCGATGACGCATCACCGTCTCGCGCACGCACTGCACCGGCTCGGTGTGCCGTTGCTGGCACGCTTTATCAACGAGATCGCACATTCGGCCACAGGCATCGACATCCACCCTGGCGCGCAAATCGGGCCGAGTTTTTTCATTGACCATGGCACGGGTGTGGTGATTGGCGAGACCGCTGTCATCGGCGAGCGCGTGCGGGTGTATCAGGCGGTGACGCTCGGAGCGAAGAGCTTTGCAGCGGATGTCGACGGCACGCTCGTCAAGGGTAATGCCCGCCATCCGGTCGTCGAAGATGACGTAGTCATCTATGCCGGCGCGACGATTCTCGGCCGCGTGACGATTGGGCGAGGCTCGGTGATCGGCGGGAATGTGTGGTTGACCCATAGCGTGCCGCCGGGCAGCAGCGTTTCGCAGGGCAAGATCCGCGAAGGCGATCGCAAGGACGACGGGGGGCGTTGATGCTGACGCTCCCGCTCGCCCGGTGGAGTTCGCCGTGACTGCCGGTCGCGTTCATATGCCCCGCTGCGCGATCGCCGGCGTGGAGGCGACGGTCGCTGAAACCGCACATGCATTTCCACGACACTCACACGACCGCTTCGGCGTTGGAGTGATCGTGCGCGGCGGACACCGCTCGGCCAGCGGACGCGGTGTGGTCGAAGCGCGCATGAACGACGCGATCATGGTCAACCCTGGGGAAGTCCACGACGGTAGTCCGCTGGACGAGCGTGGTCGCGCATGGCGCATGCTTTACTTCGAGCCGACATTTCTGCGCGATGTGGCGCGCGAACTGGTAGCACAGGGGCCAGGTGGCGAGCCGCGTCAGATGATTGAATTGACGCAGCCGGTCGTTCACGATCCGGTATTGAAAGCGTTGTTCGAGCGGCTGTTCATGGCGTCCGTCACGCTAGCTGGCCCCGGTGATGCATTGGCGCGCGAAACGGCGCTGCTGCAGATGCTCGGGCATCTGGGGCGGCGCCACACTGCATTGACGTGCGCTTCGCCGCGTGGGGTGGCGGGTCCGATCACACGTGCCAAGGCACGCATCGACGATGATCCCGCAGCCCAGCTTACGCTCGCGGAGCTGGCCGCCGAGGCGGCCATGAGCCGCTTCCAGTTGCTGCGCAGCTTCGCGCAAGCGTTGGGGTTGCCGCCGCATGCGTATCGTATGCAGCGGCGTGTCGTACTGGCTCGTCAGTTGATTGCACGTGGCACTGCGCTTGCCGAGACGGCGGTCGCCGCAGGATTTGCCGACCAGAGTCATATGACGCGCGCATTCGTGCGTTTGCTCGGCGTGACGCCGGCCAATTACGCCACGGCGATCCGCTAAGGGTCCACTAACGGTCCGTTACGCGTCCCGGTTGGGCCGCGTGGCCCGTTTGTGTTCGCAGCGTCCTCTCCTTTTTTTGCATACGGCGGCTGTACGCGGCGAACTGACTGCGCGCGTTAAACGCAGCGCGCTGCAATTTCGTTCAAGACCGCGTGCTGCGCGCCTTCTAAGCTGGCCGCTCATTCAATCATGCACGGCGGCGGAATGAATTCGCGTTATGTGGGCTATCTGTTTTGCGGTCTGGCGATGATCGGCGTCGGCAGCACGGTCGTGGTCAGCAAGACGATCGCGGCCGGGTTGCCGCCGTTTTCGGCCACGGCGTTGCGCTTTGCGATTGCCTTTCCCGTGTTCCTGCTGGTGATGCGCGTGCGCGGTGTGCATTGGCCGCGCCTCGTATGGCGTGACGTGCTGCTTCTGATCGCGCAGGCGGGGGCGGGCAGCGTCGGCTACACAGTGTTTCTCATCAGCGGCATGAAGCTCGCTTCGGCAGCGGATGCCGGAGTGATTGCGGGCACCTTGCCGGCCGTGTCGGCACTCGTGGCGATGCTGGCGCTCGGCGAGCGGCCAGCTCCTTCGCTGATCGGAGCCATTGTCCTGGCGACATCAGGCGTGCTGGTGTGCACCATGCGCCCGGGGGACCTGGGTGCCTCACATGCAGCGAGTTCGTTAGTGGGTAATGCGCTGGTGTTTGCCGCGATTGTCTGCGAAGCGTTATTCATTCTGCTTAACCGCAAACTGCGCACGCCGGTGGCGGCGCTGCCGCTGTCGGCATTGATGAGCGGGATAGGCTTTGCGGTGGCAATCGTGCCGGCGTGTTTTGAGCACGCATGGCGCCTGTCGTTCGATGCAGCCGCGCTCGCTGGCGTCGTCTATTACGCATGGGTGCCGACGGTCGGCGGGTTCGTGCTGTGGTACGCGGGGGCCGCCCGGATCAGCGGCGCGGAAGCAGGCCTCATGACGGCGCTCGTGCCTATCAGCGCAGTGGTAATGGCGGCGGCATTTCTACACGAGCTGGTGACGGGCGCGCAGCTTGCCGGGGTGGTGTGTGTGCTCGGCGCGGTCCTGCTCGCGACGGTGGTGCACCTGAGGCGTGCACCGCGTCGCCCGGCGTGACGTGGCGTACATGGCGTACATGGCGTACGCGGTGTATGTGGTCGCGGCTTTGATCGCGGACTGGACCGCAGATCCCACGTCGGGACTTTGCGAGTACCTGCGTGTGCGCCTAGGTATTCGACACTGCCACGATGCCGGGATGACCGACAATGGACAGAAACTCCCGGCGCGTCGATGGATCCGTGCGGAACGTGCCGAGCATGCGCGAAGTGACCATCGTGACCCCGGCCTTGTGCACGCCGCGTGTCGACATGCATTGATGCGCTGCTTCGAGAATCACGCCCACGCCCTCGGGTTGCAGCACTTCGTTGAGCGTATCGGCGATCTGCACGGTCATCTTCTCCTGGATCTGCAGACGCTTGGCGAACGCATCGACGAGCCGCGCCAGTTTGGAAATGCCCACTACGCGACGACCCGGCAGATAAGCTACATGTGCGCGGCCGATGATCGGAACCATGTGATGCTCGCAATAGCTTTCGAAGCGGATGTCTTTCAGCACGATCATCTCGTCGTAGCCATCCACCTCGGAGAAGGTGCGGGCGAGCAGTTCGCGCGGATCGACCGAATAGCCTGCGAAGAATTCTTCATAGGAGCGCACCACGCGCGCCGGCGTATCGAGCAGTCCTTCACGTTGCGGATCGTCGCCGGCCCAGCGCAGCAGCACGCGTACGGCGTCTTCCGCCTCTTCACGCGTCGGGCGGCCAAGGGCTTCGCTTTGTTTGGTCTTCTTTGCCTTGCTCTTGCTGGTCATCCTTCACTCCTGTGAGGTCGCACATCTATCAGGTCCGACCGGTACCGGCCATTGTTCCATGTTTTGCGATGCGGTGTGTAGGGCTGCTGCTGTATAGCCATGAGCGCAGGCCCTCGGCAATGCAATGAGCGAGCTATTTCGGCCACTCGTCCATGGCGTCGTTAAAGAGTTCGGCGACGACACTACGCAGCCAGCTCGCACGCGGATCGTTATGAAACTTGCGATGCCAGTGCTGCTTCAAATCGAAGCGCGGCAGTTCGAGCGGCGGCTCGACGAGCATGATGGACGCATGTTCCGAGACGTACGCAAAGCCGATTGCGTGCGGCACCGTGGCAATCAGGTCGGTGCGCGCGAGGATGAACGGCAAGCTCATGAAATGCGAAGTTTCGAGCACCGCACGGCGCCGGATGCGTTTTTTCTCGAGGAATTGCTCGAGGACCTCCTGACTGCGTCCTTCGGCACGCACGACCGCATGTCCGCAACCGATGAACTGCGACAGCGTCAACGGTTCGCGCGCGAGCGGATGATCGCTGCGCATCAGACAAATGAAGCGATGCGTGAAGAGGCGCTGCTGAAAGAAGTTGTTCCCAGAGAGGTCCGGGAAGTAGCCGACCGCCAGATCTACGTCGCCCGATTCAAGACCGCGCTCGATTTGCGAAGGCGGCAGTGAGACTGAGCGGAGATTCGCACGTGGTGCGCGCTCGGCGAACATTTGCAGCAGACGCGGCAGAAAGACGATTTCTCCGACGTCGGAGAGGGCGATCGAAAATGTGTGCGTGGTAGTGGACGGCTCGAACTCCTGAGCGTCCAGCATGCCTTGCTCGATGCGCAGCAGCGCTTCGCGTGCCGCCGGAATCAGCGCGAGTGCGCGCGGCGTCGGTTCCATGCCACGCGAAGTGCGCACGAACAGCTGATCGCCGAAGTACTCGCGCAGCTTCCCAAGGGCCGTGCTCACGCGCGGTTGGCTGACGCCCAGACGGTCTGCGGCGCGGCTTACGTTGCGAGTTTCTTCCATGGCAACGAGGTACGGGATCAGGTTGAGATCGAGTTCGGGCATGCCGGCGGCGCAAGGGAGTATCGGTTTAACGCATACACCTTACTCCTTGAATCGCGTTGGCGGATATTGGGGAAAGCGCCGAAGGGGCCGCTCGCCACTCGCCCAGCGCGCTCTTTACCTCTTCTACGACAGGATCCCACTCTCCCAACTGACGTTGCCGGAACAGGCGCATTGACGGATACCACGGGCTGTCTGTTCTGCCGGTCAGCCAGCGCCAGTCCGCGCAGGCAGGTATCAGCGTCCACACGGGCAACCCGGCGGCTCCGGCAAGGTGGGCAACGGACGTGTCTACCGTAATGAGCAGATCGAGCGTCTGGAGTATCGCGAGCGTATCGGTGAAGTCTTCGATTGCGGGGCCTAACGTGTGCACGTCGAAGTCATTGGCGAGATATTCGCTCTGACGCTCGCACTCGCCTTTCTGCAAGGAATACCAGCTCACTTGCGGAAGTGTAAAAAGAGGCTTTAGCACCTCGAGCTGGATAGACCGGTAACGGTCGAGAGCGTGAGTCGGGTTGCCTGCCCACACCAGGGCGACGCTTTTGCCTCCTTCGTGCATTCTTCGCGATGAAAGGGCATCAATGTAGCCCTGCCAATAGCGAACCTTGTCTGGCGCTGCCGCGATATAGGGCATCGCAACGGGGAGCATCGGCAAGGTGAGTTTCATGCGCTCCGGAATCCTTAGCATATGGTTCCAGTAGTCGTAAGGTCCGGGAGGTACGGTGGTCCATACGGTTCGCACGTTCACCATGCTAGCCGCCAGCCTTGCTATTGGCCCGCTTACCAGTACGTCAACGGTTGCCCCTTGCTGATGCAACCATTCGGCAAACCGGATGAACTGGATTTCATCGCCACGCCCTTGCTCGCCAACCAGCAGGAACAGACGTCCCGCAATGGATTCGCCCTGCCATTCAGGAAACGTTGGACGGACCAGTTCTTTGTCCTGGCCGGGAATTTTGTAAAACCATCTGTACCGCTTCCAGCCCTCTTCGAACTCGCCAAGTCCAAGCTGCACGCCTGCCAGTTGAAATTGCATATACGGGTTGTCCGGCATAAGTCGCGCAGCTTCCATGCTGTGCGGCCGGCTTGGGGCGAGTTTGCCATGCATGCCAAGTGCGCGCGCTGCGTTGTGATGCAGCAGGGGATGGTGCGGACTGATGGCGAGCCCCTGCATGGCAACGTCGAATGCTTCGCTGAAACGATCGTGGACGTTCAATACGAACGACAGCGATTTGAGCGCCTCGGCATCGCAGGCAAAGCGGGTTCGGATTTGCACGATCGCCTCGTGAAGCTGGCCGGTACGGTTCGCCTTTGCCAGTGCCGCAATCAGATCAAGACCGTCCTGCAGGCTGGACGCGTCGAGCGCCCACGTACGCAGCCAGTAGTCGGCAGCGTCATCGACGTTGCCGATTTGCGCACTGATTCGGGCCAGGGCGCGAATGGCGTGATGTAAATCCGGCTCGATTTCAAGCGACTTTTTGTAGTGGACGATTGCCTCACTGAAGCGGCCAGACAGTCGCAGGCAGTCGGCGAGGTTCCTGTGAAGGCTGGCGGTGCTGCCGGCCAAGGCGATCGCACGGCGATAGAACGCGTCGGCGCAAACAGGATCTCCCTGCCGCGCCGCGAGCAAACCAGCGTGCTCCCACAGATCGGCGCGGTCAGGAGCGACTTGCAGCGCCTGTTCAAGATAGTCGCGCGCCTGGTTCATGTCGTTCGCATGCACGCAGGCGAGCCCCATCAGGTGCAGCGCATGCACATGGCGTGGGCTGGCGGTGAGCACTTTGCGGTAACCGTTCATCGCCTCGGCAAAACGCCGCGCGTCAAAATCGGCGTCAGCGAGCACGACAAGCGCGCCCACGTCCAGGGTTGCGTCAGCGTCATTGGCGGGCGAGTGGTTGAGCATCGACGTTAGGCTTTGGGGTGTGGGTAGGCTGTTGTCCGTGAATCGAACCGGAACTACGCCCCGCGTCCGTAACTAGCACACAGGGGGCGCAGTTCGGGCGTGCCTTGCTTACTGCGAATAAGTGGCGAGGAGAGAGACGTCACTCAGCTTGTTACTGGCGCTGACGATGGCGTAGTACGTTCCCGGTGCCGGATTGGAGAGCGTACACGTGGCGGCCCCACCTCTCACCATTACGGACTCGCAGTCCGGGTGCAGCGGGGAGGGCGTGCCCGCCTTGATATCAAGGATTGCGGTCTGGCTGGACGTCGCCGGCGAGAGGGTAAATGTCAGGCTCTTGACCCCCGTAGGAACAACGAGATCGTAATTCTGCATCTCGCCGTTTTTCGCCGAAATCGTCAACGGTGTACCCGCACTCAGGTCCGTGAGGATCGGGGGAAGGACTCGAAATGGGCGCGTCAGCTTGCTCACGGCCCCGGTGCTATCCGTCACGCTGAAGGTAATTTCGTAGGTGCCGGGATACTCATAGTTCGTCCACGCAGTGACAGATTGCGTGCGGACCATATCAGGGCCGCCGGTGCCGAAATTCCAGGCCCACGAAGTGATGGGCGCACCCCTGGCGGTAGAGCGATCCACGCAAGTGACTTGCATGATCGCCGTACTTTCTGAGCACGTGAAATCCGCGGCGGCCGGAATCTTTCCGGACCCGGCGGCGATGACAGTCGCGTTGGCATCCAGAATGCCCGTCCCGAGAGGTTGGTCCGGTGGACCGTCGGGAAACGGTTGCACATTCTGCGTGAGCAGGGTCCGCATTTCCGCAGGGCTTAGCGCCTTGGGGGCCACAGACTGGGCTAACGCGATCACTCCGCTTACCATCGGCGCGGCCATCGACGTGCCGTCCATGTAGCCATAACCTTCCGTACCGGGGGCAGCCGTTCCGTTGTTGTAGGTCGACCAGATCGAGTCTCCGGGCGCAGCAAGATCGACTGCCGCCCCATAGTTGGAGTCCACCCATCGCCAGCCAGGGCGGTTGGTGGCGCCCACATTGACGACGTTACGGCAATTGGCCGGCTCGAAATTCGTTGCACTAACGGCATTGTTGCCTGCGGCTGCCACGACTACAGCGCCCTGGGCGGTGGCGTAGTCGATGGCATTCTGAAAGGCCGTTTCGCAGGAACCGAGGCCGCCGAGGCTGACGTTGATCACCTTGGCAGGGTTGGCATTGTTCGGGACGCCTGGAACGCTGCCGCCGGCGGCCCACGTGATGCCGTCGGCGATATCGGACGTATAGCCTCTTGCGCACGCATTCAATACGCGAACCGGGACCACCTTGGCAGCCGGCGCGACTCCCGCTATGCCGATATGGTTGTTGGTCTGCGCGGCCATGATCCCCGCGACGTGCGTGCCGTGCCAGACGACTGAACATGTCTCGTTGATGATGCCCGGGTTCGTGCCGTTGCCACCACGATTATTAGAGGTGAAATCGTACCCGGGCAGGATGTTGGCATTGAGGTCGCTATGGCTGGTTACGCCGTTATCGATCATGGCGATCACGGCACCGGAGCCATTGGCGATATCCCAGGCGGCCTCAGCCCGTATTCCCGCCGTGGTGGTGCCGGGCTTCTGGTTCGAGGTCAGCCCCCACTGATTGCCGTACTCAGGGTCATTTGGAGCCATTGTTCCCGACATTTCCGTATCGGGCTCCACGTATTCAACGTTCGGGTCCGACGCGATGGCCCGCATGAAAGCCCGGGCTTCCTCGGCATTGAGCTTGCGCCCTGTTGTCACGACATCTGCCCCGATACCCATGCGCCGCAAATGGCGCGCCTTCGACGGGAACGCACTTGCGAGGCGATCAAGTTTTGCCTGGACCGCCGTCGTGGACCCGCCTTCCGAGGTGCCTGTCTTGTACTTGACGATGAAACGGTCCGTGGAGGTATCCGGCGTAAGGCTGGTCGGATTCATTTTCAACGACATCGCCATTGAAACGGTGCTGGAACTAGCGGCGCTGGCTGCTGCTGCGACTAAAGCCGTACTCTGTGCAGTTGGCACCGATTGGGTGGTCGAATCGCTTTCGCCGTGTCCGCCACACGCTGTTAACGCTAGCGCGAGGCAGAAACAGGTTATGCCGGCAAGCGCGCGGGGAAAGCGCTTTTTCGACTTTGCAAGGTCAGCTCTATTCATGGGCTCGCGCAAACCGGCTCGCGCTTTGTCCCGCTTCTGTGTTCGCAAGATTTTTCGTCTCTCTGATGAATTGTCGGGCTGATCCAATTCAGCCCATTAAGTTAAGATTCCTGAATAAATGAGATAAGGATCGCATGTCGCCAATCACGCCCTCAGCGGTCAAGAGTTCAAAACTGTGTCGGCGTTAAAAATAGCCTGATTAAGATATTGAATATCCTGATCAGGTTAAGCAAGTGGGAATTTCTTTTCTTTCGTCAGAATCTTTACCGGGTGGGTGGGATAAAGGCGGATCATGGATAGCCCCGCCTTGACAAGCGCAAGCAGCAGCTTTCATAATGCGCCAGTGCGTTCGCTAAACGAATCAGTGTTCGTATAACGAACAAATTGCGTGTTGATCGAATCCGGTCGGCGCGCCATGACCAGGGCGTGGAGACCGTCCCGCAAGTCGTTCCGCGTGGTTCGCCAGAGCAGGCGTGCCGTGATGGTGCGAGCGGCAAGGTACGGCGCGTCCCCAAGGGAATTCGACATGATCAACAAGATTTTCGAGTCACTTCAGTCGGCGGTCGCCGATGTGCACGACGGCGCGACCGTCATGATCGGCGGCTTCGGCACGGCTGGCATGCCGTCCGAGCTGATCGACGCGCTGATCGAGCAAGGCGCGCGCGAGCTCACCATCGTCAACAACAATGCTGGCAACGGCGACATCGGCCTAGCCGCGTTGCTGAAGGCCAGGCGCGTGCGCAAGATCATCTGCTCGTTCCCGCGCCAGACTGATTCCTATGTGTTCGACGCGCTCTACCGCGCCGGTGAGATCGAACTCGAACTGGTGCCGCAGGGCAACCTCGCCGAGCGTATTCGCGCGGCAGGTGCGGGCATTGGTGGCTTCTTCACCCCGACTGCCTACGGCACGAAACTCGCCGAGGGCAAGGAAACGCGCCTGATCGACGGCAAGCATTACGTGCTCGAGTCACCGCTGCATGCAGATTTCGCGCTTATCAAAGCCTTCAAGGGCGACCGCTGGGGCAATCTGGTGTATCGCAAGACGGCGCGTAACTTTGGCCCGATCATGGCGAGCGCGGCGAAAACCGCGGTCGTGCAGGTGTCGAAAGTGGTGCCGCTTGGCGAACTCGATCCGGAAGTGATCGTCACCCCCGGCATTTTCGTGCAACGCGTGATCGAAGTGCCGCAAGCCACGCATGAAGCCGAGCTTGCATCAGCATCCGCGACCGCCGCCTGAGGAGACCCGACATGAAAAAACTGACCCGCGATGAAATGGCGAAGCGCGTCGCTCAGGACATCCCTGAAGGCGCGTATGTGAACCTCGGTATCGGCGTGCCGACGCTGGTGGCCAACCACCTCGCTGCGGACAAGGAAATCTTCCTGCACAGCGAAAACGGCCTGCTCGGCATGGGCCCGGCACCGGCACCCGGCAAGGAAGACGACGAACTGATCAACGCCGGCAAGCAGCACGTCACATTGCTGACGGGCGGCGCGTACTTCCACCATTCGGACTCGTTCGCGATGATGCGCGGCGGCCACCTGGACTTCTGCGTGCTCGGCGCATTCCAGGTATCGGCCACGGGCGACCTCGCGAACTGGCACACCGGCGCGCCGGATGCGATTCCGGCAGTCGGCGGCGCGATGGATCTGGCCATCGGCGCCAAGCAGGTGTACGTGATGATGGAGCACCTGACCAAGCAGGGCGAAAGCAAGATCGCCGCGGAGTGCACGTACCCGGTCACGGGTGTGGCCTGCGTGGATCGCATTTACACCGATCTGGCGATGATCGACGTCACCGCTGACGGCCTCGTAGTACGCGAGATTTTCTCGGACATCGATTTCGACGCGCTGCACAAACTGACCGGCGTGCCTCTGATCGACGGCACCCAGGCGGCACGCGCTGCGTGACCTCGGCGCGGCGTTGACGACAATGGTGTAACTTGTCTGGCGTGTCTATTATTTTAGATGACCGCGTACGCTCCGCTTGCCCGTAGTTTCGGACGCGCGGACGATACCCCTTTATCCGTTTTCCCACTCCACCATGCTCGAAGCCAGCGCCCGTCTGACCGGTCTCATCTGCGGCACGCAGCCAATGAACGATGCCTGGTCGCCGCGCGCCACGCTGCAAAGAATGCTCGATGTCGAGGCGGCGCTCGCGCGGGCCTCGGCGCAGCACAAGGTCATTCCGCAATCGGCGGTGGCAGCTATCGAAGCGGCTTGCCAGGCCGATCAACTGGATGCCGACGCGCTCGCACGCGACGCGGCGCTCGGCGGCAATCTCGCCATTGGGGTCGTCAAGCAACTGACTGCACGCGTGAAGGCGGCGAACGCGGAGGCGTCGAAATACGTCCACTGGGGCGCGACGAGCCAGGACATCATCGATACCGCGACCGTCCTGCAACTGCGCGACACCTTCGATCTTCTCGGCCCTCATCTGGAATCCACCTGCGCCGCGCTCGCTGTGCTTGCCCGCAACCATCGCGCGACGCCGATGATCGGCCGGACCTGGTTGCAGCAGGCGCTGCCGATTACGCTGGGTCTGAAATTCGCGCAGTGGCTCGATGCGTTACTGCGCCATCAAGAACGGCTCGAAGCGTTGCGCCCGCGCGTGCTGGTACTGCAATTCGGCGGCGCGGCCGGCACGCTTGCGAGCCTGCGCGACGCGGCGCCCGAGGTGACTAGAGCGCTTGGCAAAGAGCTGGACCTAAGCGTGCCCGCGGTGCCGTGGCACACGCAGCGCGACCGCATCGCCGAAACGGCTTCATGGTTCGGCATGTTGATCGGCACGCTTGGCAAGATTGCCCGCGACGTCTCGCTGCAGATGCAAACCGAACTCGGCGAACTGGCCGAACCGGCCGCGGCGGGCAAGGGCGGTTCATCGACGATGCCGCATAAGCGCAATCCGGTCGGCTGCGCGGCTGTGCTGACCGCCTCGACGCGCGCGCCGGGGCTCGTCGCTACCGTGCTCGCGGGCATGGTGCAGGAGCACGAGCGCGCCCTCGGCGGCTGGCAGGCCGAGTGGGACGCACTGCCCGATCTCGCGCGGCTCTCGGGTGGAGCGCTTGCCAACATAGAACAGATCGTGAGCGGTCTCGACGTCAACGTCGAGCGGCTCGCGGCCAATCTCGACGTCACGCATGGCCTGATCCTCGGCGAATCGGTGATGCTTGCGCTGGGCGACCGCATTGGCCGGCTCGATGCGCATCATCTGGTGGAGCGGGCTTCGAAAACGGCGGTGCAGTCGGGGCAGACGCTCTTCGACGTACTCGCTGCCGATACCGCTGTCACCGGACATCTTCCGGTCGAGCAACTGCAACACCTGCTCGATCCGGCTCAATACGTCGGCCAGGCACACGCCTATGTAGACGCTGTGCTGGCTCTTCATAGCGAGCGCGCAGGCCGCGCACCTTCCCAGGAGTAACGGAATGCCCTACGCCGCAGTCAACGGCATCGAGCTTCACTATCGGATCGACGGCGACCGGCACGGCCACGCGCCGTGGATCGTGCTGTCGAATTCGCTTGGCAGCGATATGTCGATGTGGGCGCCGCAAGTTGCGGCGCTATCGAAGACGTTCCGCGTGCTGCGCTACGACACGCGCGGCCATGGTCATTCGGAAGCGCCAAAGGGGCCGTATTCGATCGACCAGTTGACAGGCGACGTGATCGGCCTGATGGATACGCTGAAGATCGCCAAGGCGAATTTTTGTGGCCTGTCGATGGGTGGCCTGACCGGCGTCGGCCTCGCGGCCCGTCATGCGAACCGCTTCGAACGCGTCGTGCTGTGCAATACGGCAGCGCGCATCGGCTCGCCGGAGGTATGGGTGCCGCGCGCCGAAAGGGCGCGCAAGGAAGGGATGCTGACGCTTTCCGAAGCAGTCTTGCCGCGCTGGTTCACCGCCGAGTTCATCGCACGCGAACCGCTGATCTTCTCCGTGATCCGCGATGTTTTCATCCACACGGACAAGGAAGGCTATGCCAGCAATTGCGAAGCGATCGATGCCACCGACCTGCGTCCCGAAGCGCCCGGCATCAAGCTGCCTGTACTGGTGATTTCCGGCACGCATGATCTGGCCGCGACGCCCGCGCAAGGCACGGAGCTTGCTGCGGCGATTCCTGGCGCGCGCTATGTCGAGCTGGACTCCTCGCATATTTCCAACATCGAGCAGGCGGACGCCTTTACGAGGACCATCCTCGACTTCCTCACGGAGCAACAATGAACGACGACGAACGTTACGAAGCTGGAATGAACGTGCGCCGCGCCGTGCTGGGCGACGCGCACGTAGAGCGGTCTTTGGCCAACCGCACCGAACTCACCGAAGAATTCCAGAACTTCATCACGCGTTACGCATGGGGCGAGATCTGGACGCGCGAAGGTTTGCCGCGTCATAGCCGCAGCCTCGTGACGATCGCGCTGATGGTTGCGCTCAATCGCAGCGAAGAACTTGCGTTGCATCTGCGGGCGGCGAAGAACAACGGCGTGACCCGCGACGAGATCAAGGAAGTGCTGCTGCAGACCGCGATCTATTGCGGCGTGCCCGCGGCTAACTCGGCGTTCCATCTGGCCGACAAGCTGTTCCGCGAGGACGACGCGGCAAAGGCGTAAGCGCTTAAGCATTTACGCCCGGGCGTATCGGGTGGCGAGCGTGAGTTCGCCCTCGATAGCAGCGTGGAGCCCGCGGGACGTTGCCCGCCAACCCTTATGCCGATGCTGTTTCGCTCTCCGTGCCGGCCACCTCGCTCGGCACTTCTGCCAACACCGCTCGCAGTACCGTCTCCTTGATGACCTCGCGCCAATGCGCGAGTGCCGGCTTGTCCATGAGCGATTCGCCCAGAAACGCGCTAAGCGTGTACTGATTGGCGTTATAAAAATACCCTAACGACGCGATCATGATGTACACATCGCGCGCCGCGATGCTGCGACGAAACACACCTTTAGCCTTGCCTGCATCCAGCACTTTCTGGACCACGGAAATGGCATAGCCGGAAATCTCACGCAGCTTGGACGATTTCTTTGAGTGCTTGCCCTGATGCAGATTCTCGCTGGACAGCAGCGTGACGAACTCTGGGTGATCGAGGTAGTACTGCCAGACAAATTCGACCATCTGTTGCAGGCCATGCACAGGATTGTCTAAATCCAGATCGAGCCGGCTTTCGGCTTCGTTGAACTGCGAATAGATCGTCTCGAGCACTTCGACGAACAGTTGCTCCTTGCTGCCGAAGTAGTAGTAAATCATCCGGTCGTGCGAGCGCGCCGCTTTTGAAATGCTTTCGACCCGGCCGCTTGCATAGCCTTGCTTCGCGAATACCTTGATGGCTGCTTTCAGGATCTTTGCGCGCGTATCCTGGGCCTGTTTCGCGCGGATGCCGGTAGCGCCCGTCTTGCGGGCGGCAGTTGGACTCATGGGCGGCCTCGGTTCTCTCTGGTGATGGTTCTGATGCATCTACTCACAAAACTAGGCACAAATTGAACACAATGCAGCGGGCCGGCAGCTTGCACCGCCGGCCCGCTGTCATCATACCGCCCGAATGCAAACGGGCAAGCAGGTCATTAATCGAACACCGGCGACTCTACACCTAGCACCTTGTGCAGTTTAGTGCTGGTCGTTGTGTACTGCATATGAATTTTCTTGTCCGGGAAAATATAGGGCGCCGCGCCGAATGCCGCCAGCGCGGCCTCATGGAATCCCGAGAGAATCAGCTTCTTTTTGCCAGGATAGGTATTGATATCGCCAACCGCGAAGATGCCCGGCACATTGGTTTCGAACTTCTCGGTATTGACACCTACCTGTTTGCGTTCGATATCCAGCCCCCACTGGGCGATCGGCCCAAGCTGCGGGGAAAGTCCGAAGAACACTAGCAGATGATCGAGTTCGAGCGTGCGCGTGACGCCGTCGCCGCCCGTCACCTTGATGCGATGGAGCGCTTCATGATTGTCTTCGAAGCCGTTCACCTGTCCGATGAGACATTGCATGCGCAGATCGTCGCAGAGCGCACGCATTTTTGCCACCGAGGCGGGCGCCGCACGGAAGTCGTCGCGCCGGTGCACGAGGATCACGCTTTGCGCGATGTCCACGAGATTGAGGGCCCAGTCCAGCGCGGAATCGCCGCCACCGCAGATCACAATGTCCTTGTCGCGGAACAGTTCGGGATCGCGCACACGGTAAAACAGTTGCCGCCCGTGGTATTTGTCAATGCCTGCGACTTTCAGCGTACGTGGCTGAAACGAGCCCACCCCTGCTGCAATAAAGATGGTCTTTGTAACGAACTCGGTGCCTTTGCTGGTGCGCACGAAAAACCGCCGGTCTTCCAGACGCTCGACGATCTGCACTTCCTGCCCGAGGTGAAACGTTGCGCCGAACGGTTCGATCTGCTTCAACAGATTGTCGGCGAGCTCCTGACCGGTGCAGATGGGCACCGCGGGAATGTCGTAAATCGGTTTATCCGGATACAGCTCGACGCACTGGCCGCCCACTACCGGCAGCGAATCGATGACATGTGCCTTGATTTCAAGCAGTCCCAGTTCGAACACCTGAAAGAGGCCGACCGGCCCTGCACCGACGATCAATGCGTCGGTTTCGATGGGCGATGGCGGTTCGGCATGGGTGTCCTGCGTATCGTGAGAGGCGGGGTGGTCAACAACTTCGTTCATGGGTTTCTCCTGCGGTCGGTTGAGGGAAAAACAACGGGGGAACGAGGAGCCGGATACGCATGCCGCGAAGGCTGCGGTGCGGCGAAATCAGGGTGCCGAAAGGCGGCGACATGGAACGCATGGGACGCGGCATGGCATGCCTCAGCGTTCGAGCCGATGCAGTTTGTCCGTCACGTCTTTCCACGCATCGGCGTCGGGCAGTGGGTCTTCACGCTTGCTGAGCACCGGGAACACGCCGGTCAACTCGGCGTTCAGCGCCGTGAAAGACTGTTGGTCTGCAGGCAGGTCTTCTTCGGCGTAAATTGCATTGACGGGGCACTCGGCTACGCAGACCGCGCAGTCGATGCATTCGTCCGGATCGATCACCAGCATGTTCGGTCCGGCGTGGAAGCAGTCCACTGGGCAGACGTCCACGCAGTCGGTATAGCGGCAACGGATGCAGGCTTCTGTCACGACATGAGTCACGGCGAAACTCCTTCTGCACAGGGCTGCGGCGCAGGCAATGGCGCGCCGCAACATGACTAACGACCAGGGAAAAGACGTTGCGCAGTCTATTTTGATCGAGTAGATTTCTATCAGGTTTGATGTAGTGCATACTACACGAACGGTTAGTGACCGCAACATTTTTCAAAATTCATGCCGGTGCGGGTCACGCGAATATGCCTTGAAACAAGGACTATTTCGTCAACCGGGCAGGGCCGATTGTAATGTCGTCGTATGGGAACCCCAACATGACCGAACATACGAAGGTCGATTTCGGTGCAGACCGCGTGGATGGCGAAACCGCCTCCACGCCCGGTCCGACCGTGCTCGAAAAAGCGGCGCCCCGCAGCGAGCGGATGGCGGGCAACAAGATCGAATGCAATGCGTGCCCCGTGCTGTGCCAGATCTCCGAAGGCCGCACCGGAGCGTGCGACCGCTATGCAAACGCAGACGGGCGGCTGATCCGCGTCGATCCGGTGGTGTTCATTACGCCAACGCTTGCGTCCGGTAAGCCCACCGACGAGGCGGAGATGATCGAATTTGGTGCATCCTCGGGGGCGAACGGCGTTGCACCCGCGGCACAGGCGCAGGCTCAGGATCAAGCGCTGTTCGTAACCGGCGTAGGTGCGTCGTCGACCTATCCCGACTACAAGCCGGCGCCCTTCATCGTTTCCTCAAAGCTCGCCGACGTCGACATGGTGACGGTCGTCACCGAGGGCATCTTCAGCTCCTGCAGTTTCAAGGTAAAGATCGATACCGACCGTTTTCTCGGCCCGGAGCAATCGAATGTGCGTTGCCAGGGCGAGATCGTCGGCCACGTCACCACGGCCGAATACGGCTCGCAGATGCTAAGCCTTGGCGGCGTCCACCATCTGACCGGCGGCAGCAAGAAAGAGGGCCGCGTGACCTGCGAGATGATGCTCGAACTTGGTAACAAGCAGCCGGTGGAGCTGACCATCGACGGCGGCGCGAGTCTCGTGATTCGCGCTGGCGCGGCGCCAATCGTGGATGGCGTCGAGGAGCAGCGCATGCGCGTGGGTTGCGGCTCGGCCACTATCGGCATATTTGCCAAGCAGTGGTTTGGGCATGTCGATGAAGTGGTGGTGGTCGACGATCACATTACCGGCGTGCTGACCGAGCATCAGGCGGGACGATGCCTCGGCATGACGCGTTCAGGTCTGAAGATTCGCGGCCGCAAATCGACACCCGGCCGTTATTTCCAGGTGGCGAACCCCGGCACGGGATGGGGCGGCACGGATATCTCGGACCCGCTTGCCATCGTTGAGGGCTTTGATCCCGCTGTGGCACGGTCGGGTATGCGTTTGCTGATGGTGTCGACAACGGGCGAACATGCTCAGTGGTACGAACTGGATGCGGAGTTGGTGCCGCGAGTGATGGAGATGCCCGAAGCGGTTCGACGGACCGTGGAGCGTATTGGCGAAAACTGCGAGCCATCGCTGGCTACCGTACTTTTCCTGGGTGGCGCGGGTGGCAGTCTGCGCGCCGGCGCTACTGAAAATCCCGTCTTGCTGACCCGCGCGATCAAACAGCGGCTAGTGAATGTGACCTGCGGCGGGGCGCCTGCGTACGTATGGCCTGGTGGTGGCATCACTGTTATGGTGGACGTGGCGCGCATGCCGGACCGCTCGTTCGGCACCGTGCCTACGCCCGCGATCGTGGCGCCGATCGAATTCACCATGAGCTATGACGTGTACCGCGATCTCGGCGGCCACCTCGATGCCGTGCGTTCGCTGGAAAGCGTGCTCGCTTATGGACCCGATCATGTCGAAGGAGCGCCGCTTGGGCGCCGCACCCTGGTGCGTCACCCCGATAACCCATGGCCGCTCGGCACACCGCCGATGCTCGGATGACGCCCATGACCGCAACTCGCGCGCCCCTCGACGCCACGCGTTGGCACCTGCATCACGGCCCGATCGATCTGATCATCGGCGCCGATGGTGACGCCGCAGCGTTGCGGGCCGCGCACGAAGCGTGCTGGCAGCGCTTCACGACAATCCTCGACGAACTGGTGGCCGAGTTGCCGAGGTTGCGCCAGCCCGTGCCGCAGGATGCGTCGAACGGGCCGTGTGAAGGCGAGGTCGCGCGCCGCATGTGGGACGCCTGTTATCCGCACCGGGCCCGCTATATCACGCCGATGGCTGCGGTCGCAGGCAGCGTCGCGGATGAACTGATCGGGGCGTTCGCGCGGCCTGGCGTATCGCGGGCGTTCATCAACAATGGCGGCGATATTGCGTTGTATCTTGGCGAGGGCCAACATTACCGGATCGGCGTATTCACCGATCTGGCTGAATTTGAAGGCGCGAGCCTGGCCAATGGTCCCAATGCGGCCTTGAATGAAGGCCTCAAGCTCGACGCTAACCTGACGCTCGACGCCGCGTCGCCGGTGCGCGGCATTGCGACGAGCGGCTGGCGTGGCCGCAGTTTCAGCCTCGGCATCGCAGACAGCGTTACCGTGCTCGCCCGCAGCGCCGCCGCCGCTGACGCCGCCGCAACGATGATCGCCAACGCGGTCGATCTGAAGCACGCGGATATCGTGCGCCAACCGGCCTCGTCGCTGAAAGACGATAGCGACCTCGGCGACTTGCTGGTGACCGTGGACGTGCCGCCGTTGCCGCAACCGCTGGTCGATTTCGCGCTCGCGTGCGGCGCTCAGGAAGCGAGCCGTCTGCACGAGCAAGGTTTGATCGAAGGCGCCGCGCTGTTTTTGCAGCGGCGTGTGCGTGTCGTCGGCATGACCGGTTTGCGTGCGCCGCTGCCTGCTGGCAGCGGCTTGCGCGTGACCCATAACACCCAATATCCAACGGAGGCTCCGTGTTCGAAATCCGCCGCGTGCTGACGCACGTCGAAGACATTTTTCACGAGTTCGGGCCGCCGCCTGCGCAGCCGTTGCGCAAGGGCGCGATAGCCGCGGTGATGACCAATCCGTTTGCAGGTCGCTATGAGGCGAAGATCGAGCACGCGATGGAAGCGCTCAAGCCAATCGGCATCGATCTTGCCCAGCGTCTGCTCGCCGCAATGGCGGTCCCGCATGCGGCGATCGAGAGCTACGGCAAGGGAGCTATTGTCGGCGCGGCGGGCGAACTGGAACACGGTGCGCTATGGCACGTGCCGGGTGGCTACGCCATGCGTGAGCTGCTGGAGAAGAACGGCGTGCCGACCAATGCGATCGTGTCGTCTACCAAGAAGGTCGGCGCACCTTCCACGGCACTCGATGTACCGATGACTCATGTGAACGCGAGCTACGTGCGCAGTCACTTCGATGCGATCGAAGTTCGCGTGCCTGGCGCGCCGGCGGCGGACGAGGTGGTTTATATCCTCGTCATGAGCACCGGACAGCGCGTGCATGCACGGGTCGGCGGTCTGGCGAAAGAGGCGATTGTCGGTAAGGACGGCCTGCGCTAGGCCGCCGCGACGTAACGTAACCTCGGATACGGTCAATGCAGGGTCAAGGCAAACTGGGCTCACGCAAACCCAGCGAACCCATACACGGAGAGCGCAATGGCAATCAAGATTCGCAAGCTGGTAGTGCAGGTAGATGAAACACGCATTGAAATGGGCCAGACGATCGATCCGCCGACGCGTCGAGCGGTGGCCATCGCCGTGATCGAAAACCCCTACGCGGGTCGCTTCGAACCTAAACTCGATGCACTGATCGAGGCGGGTGAAGAACTCGGCGCACTACTCGGCAAGAAGTGCGTCGAAGCGCTGGGCATCGAGCCTGGCGAGGCGCAAAGTTACGGTAAGGCGGCGATTGTCGGCGAGGCGGGCGAGCTGGAGCATGCCGCCGCGATCCTGCATCCGAAGCTTGGTGCGCCGCTGCGCGTTGCAGTGGAGAAGGGTGCGGCACTGGTGCCGTCCGCGAAGAAAATGGGCACGCTTGGGACTGCGATCGACGTGCCGCTCGGGCATAAAGACGCCGCGTTCGTGCGCAGCCATTTCGACGCCATCGAAGCGCGCGTCTCCGATGCGCCGCGCGCCAATGAAATCGTGGTGGCGGTCGCGGTGACCGCCTCGGGCCGGCCGCTGCCGCGCATCGGCGGATTGCAGGTGAGCGAAATCAAAGGCGAAGACGGTTTGCGTTGAATAGTTTCGCTGGTACTGTGCTGCCCGTGAGGTGCGTATGAGCGTGCCGCGCAGGGGATGGATTGCAAGCCGCTAAGGATGACGATGCTTTCGAATCTGCTGGTACAACTGGTCAATGGACTCGCCGACGCGTCGACGCTGTTTCTCGTCGCGGCCGGCCTGTCGTTGATCTTCGGCGTGACGCGCATCGTCAACTTCGCGCACGGCTCGTTCTATATGTTCGGCATTTATGTCGCTTATAGCTTCGCGAGCCGCTTCGGCCATACAACGGGAGGCTTCTGGTTCTCGGTGCTGGCGGCGGCACTGGTCGTCGCGGTGCTGGGTGCGCTCGTTGAAATGATCGTACTGCGGCGCATCTATCAGGCGCCTGAGTTGTTTCATTTGCTGGCGACCTTCGCGCTCGTTTTGATCTTCCGTGATGCCGCGTTATGGCTGTGGGGTCCGGAAGATCTGTTCGGGCCGCGTGCGCCGCATCTGGGAGGCGCGGTCAATCTGCTCGGCCATCCACTGCCTACCTACGATATCGCGCTGATCGTGATTGGCCCGCTCGTGTTGCTGTTGCTCTGGTATGCGCTTACGCGTACGCGTTGGGGCACGCTGGTGCGCGCGGCGACACAGGATCGCGAAATGCTCGGCGCGCTGGGCATCAATCAGGCATGGCTATTTACCGGGGTGTTCTTCGTCGGCGCATTTCTGGCGGGCCTGGGCGGCGCGTTGCAGGGGCCGCGCATGTCGGCGAATCTGTCGCTTGATCTCGAGACTATCGGCAATGCATTTGTGGTCGTGGTGGTGGGCGGGATGGGATCCATTCCAGGTGCGTTCGTCGCTGCGTTGCTGATTGCCGAGATCAAGGCGCTGTGCATTGGCATTGGACACGTGTCGATCGGCGGGATCGACTTCTCGCTAAGCCGCTTTACGCTGGTTGCGGAATTCGTCGTGATGGCCGTCGTGCTCGTCGTGCGGCCCTGGGGCCTGTTTGGCCGTGCCACTGCCGCGGTGCGCGGCATGGCCGCACCGGAAGCGCCGCTACGGCCCGCAGGCAAACGTCTGAAGTGGCTGGCGGTAGCAGTGCTTGCCGTGCTGGTGCTTGCGCCACTCGTGGCCAAGGCGTTCCCGTATATGCCCATCCTGCTGGTGGAGATCCTGATTGCAGTGTTGTTTGCCACCAGCCTGCACTTCATCATGGGGCCGGGTGGCATGCACTCGTTTGGCCACGCTGCGTATTTTGGGCTCGGTGCTTATGGCGCCGCATTGTTTCTCAAGGTGCTCAACTTGCCGATGGAAGCCGCGCTCCTGCTTGGGCCATTACTTGCTCTCGGCGGAGCGGTGGTGTTCGGGTGGTTCTGCGTGCGGCTATCGGGTGTGTATCTCGCCATGCTGACACTTGCCTTCGCGCAGATCGTCTGGTCGGTCGTGTTCCAGTGGGACGACGTGACGGGCGGCAGCAATGGCGTGCTTGGATTGTGGCCGGCGAACTGGTTGTCTTCTCCGGTTGCGTATTACTACCTGACGCTCGTGTGCGTCGTGATCTGCGTCTGGTTGCTGCGGCGCATGCTGTTTTCGCCGCTTGGCTATGCCATGCGAGCTTCGCGCGATTCCGGCTTGCGCGCCGAGGCAATCGGTATCGACGTCAAGCGGGTGCAATGGGCCTCCTTTGTGATTGCTTCGGTTTTTTGCGGCCTTGCGGGCTCCTTGTACGCGTTCTCGAAGGGCACGATTTCGCCTGAAGTCATTAGCGTGAGCCGTTCCGTCGACGGACTCGTGATGGTGCTGCTAGGCGGCCTGCAAACGCTTGCCGGCCCGATCGTCGGCGCGGCGGTGTTCACCTGGTTGCAGGACACCGTGGCGCGTCAGACCGACTACTGGCAAGCACTCCTTGGGTTCGCGATCCTGCTGCTGGTGATCGCGTTCCCGCAAGGCATCGTAGGTTTCGTCCGTGAGCGCTTTGGCGACGACGATGCCGGCTCGAAGAACGGTCACGCAGGTGGATCGGCCGAAGCGGAGCGAGCCGCCGCCGGTCCAGCATCACCCGCGCCATCGCAAGCCACTGCGATGAAGGAGGGTCTATGAGCCTCCTGCGCGTTTCCGGTCTGTCTAAATCATTCGGTGGCCTTAAAGCAGTCGACGATGTCTCCTTCGATCTCGAGGCCGGTCAACTGCTCGCGTTGCTCGGTCCGAACGGCGCGGGTAAATCGACCTGCTTCAACATGGTCAACGGGCAACTGCGGCCGTCGTCGGGTTCGATCCGTCTCGACGACCACGAACTCGTCGGCATGCGGCCGCGCGATATCTGGCGGCTCGGCGTGGGCCGCACGTTCCAGATTGCCGCGACCTTCAACTCGATGACCGTGCTCGAAAACGTACAGATGGCGCTGGTGTCGCGCGAACGCAAACTGTTCGGTCTGTGGAAGGCTGCGGGATCGTGGTACGCAGATGAAGCGTTCAGCCTGCTCGAGCAGGTAGGCATGGCGGCTGACGCGCATCGCGCGTGCGGCGTGCTGGCCTACGGCGACGTCAAACGGGTCGAGCTCGCCATTGCCATGGCGAATCGCCCGAAGCTTCTCCTGATGGACGAGCCGACCGCCGGCATGGCGCCCAAAGAGTGCAACGATCTGATGGCGCTGACCAAGCGCCTGGTCACGGAGCACAAGATCGGCGTGCTGTTCACCGAGCACAGCATGGACGTGGTGTTCGCCTACGCGGACCGCATGATCGTGCTGGCGCGCGGCAAGCTGATCGCAGAAGGGAGCGCAGAGACGATTCGCAACGACGCTCGCGTGCAGGAAGTCTATTTCGGCACCGGCAAGACCTTCCAGGCGCATGCGGCGCTGGACGACCATCACGACGGCCAAAGCGGTCGTCAAGGGGCCTTGCAATGAGCAGCGAGCCGATGCTGAAAGTTTCCGGCCTCAACGCGTTCTATGGCCGCGCACACATCTTGTTCGACGTCGGCCTCGAAGTCGGGCGCGGCGAGGTGGTGGCACTGATGGGCCGCAACGGCGCGGGCAAGTCGACCACGATGAAGGCGGTGATGGGCCTGTTGCCGCGCTGCCAGGGCGAAGTGCGTTTCCGCGGTACGGACATTGGATCGCTTCCGCCTTATCGGATCTCCCGCATGGGGATGGGCTTTGTACCCGAGGACCGCCGCGTGTTCTCCGACCTCACCGTGATGGAAAACCTCGACACAGGGCGGCAACCGCCGCGCGAAGGCGCGCCGCAGTGGACCCCGGAGAAACTGTTTCGTCTGTTCCCCAATCTCGGTGAAATGCCCAAACGTCCTGGCGGCCACATGAGCGGCGGGGAGCAGCAGATGCTGACGGTCTCGCGCACGCTGATGGGCAATCCGTATCTGGTGCTGCTCGACGAACCGTCGGAAGGCGTGGCGCCCGTGATTGTCGAACAGATGGCGAACATGATTCTCGAACTCAAGCGCGAAGGGCTGTCGATTCTGTTGTCCGAACAGAACCTGCACTTCGCCGAGCTGGTGAGCGACCGCGCGTATGTCCTTGAAAAAGGGCAGATCCGCTTCAGCGGCACGATCGGCGAACTCGCGAAGAACGAAACAGTCAGGCACGCATACTTGAGCGTCTGATTCCTGCGACGCGGTCATACGCCTCGCGCAATGCGCGCGTGTGGCCGCCTCGGGTAGTCGTTGCGAAAGGAGAAGCAGATGGCAGCAGAGACGTTGACAGGGTTGTCGGGCAAGGTCGTCGTAACGAACATCGGCCTGCTGTTATCGGGCGATATCGACCAGCCGATTCTCGACGCCGACACGCTGGTGATCGACGACGGTGTGATTGTCGCAGTGGGCAAGGAGAAAGACTGCGACCTCGTAGGCGCGCGGACCAAGGTCGATTGCAAAGGTACGGCGGTGGCACCTGGCCTGATCGATTCGCACGTGCACCCCGTCTTTGGCGACTGGACGCCGCGGCAGAATCAGATGGGCTGGATCGAGTCGAACCTGAACGGCGGCGTGACGACCATGATCTCAGCCGGCGAAGTGCATTTGCCAGGACGTCCTAAGGATATCATCGGCGTGAAAGCGCTGGCGATTACGGCACAGCGCTCGTTCGAAGGCATGCGCGGCGCGGGCGTCGGCGGAGGCGTCAAGGTGCTGGCCGGTGCGCCGGTGATCGAAAAAGGCATGGTCGAGGAAGACTTCAAGGAACTCTCGGAAGCGGGCGTAAAGCTGCTCGGCGAAGTCGGTCTCGGCAGCGTCAAGGCTGGCGAGGAAGCGGGCCAGATGGTCGCCTGGGCGCGCAAGTACGGGATACAAAGCACGATTCACACGGGCGGTCCATCGATTCCCGGCTCGGGGCTGATCGACAAGGACGTGGTGCTCGCGGCTGACGCGGACGTCATCGGCCACATCAATGGCGGTCATACGTCCTTGCCTTATCGCCACGTCTGCGACCTGTGCGAGCAATCCACGCGCGCACTGGAAATCGTCCATAACGGAAATGAGCGGATCGCTTTGCTGACTGCGCGTCACGCGATCGAACTCAAATGCCCGCACCGTATCATTCTCGGCACCGACAGCCCGGCTGGCTCCGGCGTGCAACCGCTTGGCATTCTGCGGATGATCGCGCTGATCTCAAGCCTCGCTGACGTGCCTGCGGAAATCGCTTTCTGCTTTGCGACCGGCAACACTGCGCGTCAGCGCAATCTGCGTCAAGGATTGATCGAAGTGGGCCGCCCCGCGGATCTGGTCTTCATGGACCGCGCACAGCATACGGCCGGCAGCACGCTCCTCGAAAGCGTACAGCTTGGCGATATACCGGGCGTTGGCATGGTGATGATCGACGGCTTGATCCGTTGCCGGCGCAGCCGCAATACGCCGCCGGCGACCGAAGTGCCGGTGGTTGTCTGAGCACTCACTGCGACTCGCCGGTGCTGCGGCCATGAACCGTTCCGTGAACCTTACGCTCAAGGTGAACGGTGCGACGCATGTTGTCAGTGCCAGCGCCGACACGCCGCTGTTATATCTGCTGCGTAACGATCTGGCGCTGAACGGGCCGAAGTTCGGCTGCGGGCTTGGCGAGTGTGGCGCATGCACAGTGCTGCTCGACGGCATGCCAACCCGCTCGTGCGTGACCACGGCGAGAGTCGCGGAAGGAAGAGAGATCACGACGCTCGAAGGATTGGGCACGCGTGCGGCACTGCATCCGGTGCAGCAGGCGTTCATTGACGAACAGGCCGCGCAGTGCGGCTATTGTCTCAACGGCATGATCATGACCGCGAAAGCGCTGCTCGACCGCGATCCTCATCCCAGCGACGCCGCCATCCGGCGCGAGTTGTCACGCAACCTGTGCCGCTGCGGCACGCACGTCGAGATTCTGCGCGCTGTGCATCGTGCTGCCGAGTTGCTAGAGCTGCGGCGTCGCGAGCATGAAGGGCTTGAAGGAGAGCGGGCATGACGGGGCCGGACGTGAGCGTCGAGCGTCAGCCTCTGTCGCGGCAGCAGCTCGACGACATGCAGAACGTGCTGGTCGTCGTACGGCCGCCGCAAGCACCGGTCAGACCGGCGATCGGGCAGCCTGGGTCGCGCTCGTCATTTGTGCCGACGTTGGCCGATGTGTTTCTCGTTGTGCGTGGCGACGGCAGCGTGGTGGCGTTTAACGGCCACGTCGATCTGGGGACGGGAATCGGCACGGCGCTCGCCCAGATCGTCGCCGAAGAGCTCGATGTGCCGCTCACGCGCGTGTCGATCGTGCTCGGTCACACCACCGAGGCGCCGAACCAGGGGCCGACCATTGCGAGCGCAACGATCCAGATTTCCGCCGTGCCGCTGCGTCTGGCCGCGGCGCAGGCGCGGCAGTATCTGGTCGCACAGGCGGCGCTGCGCTTTGGCGCAGACGCGGAGACGTTGGACGTGCGCGAAGGCATCGTGCATCGCCGCGGCGAAGACCGGGCGCAAGGCATCGGCTACGGAGAACTGATCGCCGGACGGCGTATCGAGTTGACGCTGGCGACAGATACGCCCTTGAAGCCACCTGAGACTTATCGGATCGTCGGCAAGAGCACTGCGCGCATCGATATTCCCGCGAAGGCGATCGGCGAGCTGATGTTCGTGCATGACGTGCGTCTGCCGGGGATGCTGCACGGCCGGGTAGTGCGTCCGCCTTATGCGGGCGTCGCACAAGGCGACTTTATCGGCAACAGTCTGCTGCATGTCGACGAAGAATCTGTGAGCGATCTGCCCGGCATCGTCAAGGTGGTCGTGATCCGCGATTTTGTCGGCATCGTCGCGGTGCGCGAGGAGGTTGCGCAGGAGGCGGTAAAGCGGCTCGACGTGCAGTGGAAAACAGTGGAAGGCTTGCCGGCGCTCGAAACCAGCGAGGAGGTTGAGGCCGCTTTGCGTGCCAATCCCTCGACGCGCCGCGATCTGTTGATCGAAGGCGACGTCGACGCGGCGCTAGCGCAGGCGGACAACACGCTCGAACGCACCTACGTCTGGCCGTTCCAGATGCATGCGTCGATCGGACCGTCGTGCGCGGTGGCTGACTATCGCGACGGTGTGCTTAAGGTCTGGTCCGGTACACAGAACCCGCATTCGCTGCGCGCGGATCTGGCGCTACTGATGTCGCTGGAAGAAACGCAGATTGAAGTGGTGCGCATGGACGCCGCCGGTTGCTACGGCCGCAATTGCGCCGACGACGTAGCCGCGGATGCCGCGTTGCTCTCCCGCGCGGTGGCTAGTCCGGTGCGCGTGCAACTGTCTCGCGAAGACGAACACCGTTGGGAGCCGAAAGGCGCGGCGCAATTGATGGACGTGCGTGGCGCGGTCGATGCGAGCGGTCAGCTCACGGGCTACGATTTCTCCACGCGTTACCCGTCGAACGATGCGCCCACGCTTGCGCTGCTGTTGACCGGTGCGATCTCGCCGCAGCCGCAGGTGTTCGAAATGGGCGACCGCACGGCGGTCCCGCCGTACGACTACCGCACGATGCGCATCGTTTGCGACGACACCCCGCCGATTGTCCGCGCCTCGTGGCTGCGTGGCGTCTCGGCTTTGCCCAACACGTTTGCACACGAATCGTTCATCGACGAACTGGCTGCCGAGGCGGGCATCGATCCTGTCGAATTCCGCCTGCAGCATTTGACCGATCCGCGAGCGCTCGATCTCGTCAAAGCGGTTGCAGAGAAAGCGGGTTGGGAACCCCGCAACCTTGCACTCAAAGAGCAAGACGAACCGCAAGGCGACATCGCACGCGGCAGAGGCTTCGCTTACGCACGCTATGTGCACAGCAAATTTCCCGGCTTTGGCGCGGCATGGGCGGCATGGGTCGCGGATATCGAGGTGAATCGCAAGAGCGGCGAACTGGCGGTGACGCGCGTGGTGGTTGGTCAGGACACCGGAACGATGGTGAATCCCGATGGCGTGCGTCATCAGATTCACGGCAACGTGATCCAGGCGACGAGCCGCGCGTTGAAAGAGCGCGTGACCTTCGGCAAGAACGAAGTCACGAGCCAGGAGTGGGGCGCGTATCCGATCCTGACATTCCGCGAGGTGCCGGTCATCGAGGTGGTGATGATGCCGCGCCACGGCGAGCCGCCCATGGGCACTGGTGAATCGGCTTCGCTGCCTGGTGCAGCGGCGATTGCCAACGCGCTGTTCGATGCGACCGGTGTACGGTTTCGCAGACCACCTTTCACACCTGAGGTGATTCGCGCAGCGCTAGCCGACGGCCCTGCGCAAGCGGCAGCCGCTGCAGCAAGCGCCCGCAGAAAAAGGCGTTGGCGCTTTGGTTTCCTTGGCGCATTGGCCGCAGGGACAGCGGGTTGGCTAAGCATGGCCTCGTTCGCACCTCAGCCGATTGCCCCAATTACGCCGCCGTTGGCGTCCGCGTTTGCGCCCGAGTTGATCGCGCGTGGCAAACTGCTCGCCTCGCTCGGTGACTGTGCCGTCTGCCACACGGCACGTAACGGCGTGCCGAATGCCGGTGGTCTCGCGCTCGATACGCCGTTCGGCACCATCTACACCACGAATATCACGCCGGATGAGCAGACCGGGATCGGCAACTGGTCGCTCGAGGCGTTTGCGCGAGCGATGCGCAAGGGCATCCATCGCGATGGACGGCACCTGTACCCCGCTTTCCCGTACACGTCATTCAAGAACGTATCGGACGACGACCTGCAGGCGCTGTATGCCTACCTGATGTCGCAAACGCCGGTGCGTTCGCGTTCGCCGGAAACCAAACTGGCGTTTCCGTTCGGCGTGCGGCCGCTGATGTCCGCATGGAACACCCTATTTCTGAAGCGCAATACGTTCACGCAGGACGCCACGCAAACCGCGCAATGGAATCGCGGCGCCTATCTGGTCAACGGCCTCGGCCACTGCAGTGCATGCCATACACCGCGCAATGCATTTGGCGCCGAGAAAACCGGTGCCGCGTTTCTCGGCGGTGGCCTGGCGGAAGGCTGGGAAGCCCCCGCCTTGACGACACTCTCGAATGCCCCCGTGCCTTGGACCGAAAGCGAACTGTTCAGCTATCTGCGCTTTGGGCACGCGCCGTTGCATGGCGTGGCGGCGGGACCAATGGGGCCGGTCGTCAGCGAGCTGGCTTCTTTGCCGGACAGCGATATCCACGCCATGGCGAATTACCTTGCCTCGCTCAACCCCACGGGTCCGAATGCGAATCCAGAAGCCCTGGCGCGCGAATACGAACAGGCCAGCGTCGTCACGCCCACGGCGTCGAGCCTTGGCGCGCGGTTGTTCGACGGTGCCTGCGCGGCATGCCATCACACCGGCAGTGGACCGACGCTATTCGGCGCGCATCCGTCGCTCGCGCTCAACACGAATCTGCATAGCGCGGCGCCCGATAACCTGATTCGCGTGATTCTGGACGGCATCAACTCGCCTGCGCGGCCCGAACTCGGTACGATGCCGGCTTACCGCGACAGTTTCAACGACGCCCAGGTGAGCGAACTCGTGTCGTACCTGCGTCAGCAATTCGCGGGCGGCAAGCCCGCATGGCAAGACGTCGAGGCGAGCGTGGCGCGCATTCGCGCGGCATCGCGCGCCGATTGATTCGTTGTACCCGCATTCGCCTTCTCGCACCCACTACTGATAACGGAGAAACGCATGACCACACGCGCAGGATGGATCTCTCGTCTGACTGTTTCGTTGACGCTCTCGCTGACGGCGCTTGGGGCCGTGGCCCAGGAGACGATCAAGATCGGTGAGATCAACAGCTATAAGGCCCAGCCGGCCTTTCTCGGTCCTTATAAGAACGGCTGGAATCTCGCGCTCGACGAGGTGAACGCCTCAGGTGGCGTGCTTGGCAAGAAACTCGAAGTCGTCTCGCGCGACGACAACGCCAACCCTGGCGATACCGTGCGCGTTGCGCAGGAGCTGGTGACGGGCGAGAACGTGCAGGTGCTGTTCGGCGGCTTCCTGTCGAACACGGGTCTCGCGCTCGCCGACTACGCGAAGCAGAAGCATGTTTTCTTCCTCGCCGCCGAACCGCTGACCGACAAGATCGTCTGGGCCGACGGCAACAAATATACGTACCGTCTGCGTCCGTCCACGTACATGCAGGTTGCGATGCTGGTGCCGGAGGCGCTCAAACTGCATAAAAAGCGGTGGGCGCTGGTGTATCCGAACTACGAGTACGGCCAGTCGGCGGTGGCGACCTTCAAGAGGTTGATGCAGGCTGCCCAGCCCGATATCGAGTTCGTGTCCGATCAGGCGAGCCCGCTAGGCAATCTCGATGCGGGTGCCGTGACCCAGGCCATTGCCGATGCGAAACCCGATGCGATCTTTAACGTGCTGTTTGGCGCGGACCTCGGCAAATTCGTCCGTCAAGGCAATACGACGGGATTGTTCAAGGACCGCAGCGTGGTTTCGCTGCTGACGGGCGAGCCGGATTATCTGGATCCGCTTGGCGCCGAAGCGCCGACTGGCTGGATCGTGACCGGCTACCCGTGGTACTCGATCGATACGGCTGCGAACAAGAAGTTTGTCGATGCGTATCAGGCGAAGTATCACGACTATCCGCGTCTCGGTTCGGTGGTCGGGTATTCCGCGTTGATGTCGCTTGCGGATGGCCTGAAGAAAGCGGGCTCTACCGATCCGGACAAGCTGGCCGCCGCATTCAAGGGCTTGAGCGTCGACACGCCGTTTGGTCCGGTGACGTATCGCGCGCAGGACAATCAGTCGACCATGGGTGCTTTTGTCGGCGTGACGGGCGTGAAGGACGGCAAGGGTGTGATGACGTCGTTCCGCTATATCGACGGCGCGAGCGTACAGCCTTCGGACGCCGAAGTGAAAAAACTGCGTCCGGCTGACTGATTGGATGTGACGTGCGGATGTAAAGCGCGTTTGCAAAGCGCCGCGCCAAGACGCATTAAGCAGTAGATCAAAAGCGGGCTAGACGCGGCGGCTACGGTGAAAATCGCCGCGCCCACGCCCGCTATTCTTCGGCGTCGTGCTCGGCGACGAAGCTCTTCAGGTAAGCAAGCACAGCCGCTTCCGCGGCGCGATGATCGGCGCAGCTTTTCGAGCCGGCGTTTTCCTCGTCACCGAACAGCGTCGACGGCGCGTTGTGCACATCCACTTCCTGTCCCTCGCGAAACACGCGAATCTCGTGGACGTCCTCGGCATATTCTGCAATCCAGTGCACGCCTTCAATGTGGGTGCCTGCCCGTAAGGTGGGTATCTTCATGCGGCTTCTCCCGGATGGTCCGAAACTGGACAGCCGGCACAGCTACCGGCCCTTGCTATAACCATACGCCGTCCGCACGGATACCGCACGTTTTTACCGAGGCACGGCTGTTGCTGCGTTATACGGGCCAACAGCCAATCTGGAGGACTGTCATGCCTGAACAGAAAACCATCCACCGTGCCCACGCGGACAAGCGCGCCGGCAAAGCCTCGAGCACCCAGGCCGGGGAGTTTGTCAAGGAAGAGGTCGACCGCGTGCGCGCCGGCAAGCACGGCGTGAAATCGGCCAAGCAGACCGTCGCCATCGGTTTGTCGAAGGCGCGCCGTGCCGGCGTCGATCTGAAGGCGCCCAAGAAGGGCACGACCAGCGAAGCGACGCGTAAAAAGGCCGCCAAGGACAACGCGGCGGGCCAGCACAAGACCGCGGCCAAAAGCACTAGCACCGAATCGAAGGCGAAGCGCGCGCGTGCTGCCACTACAGCGCTAAAGCGCGAGAGCGGACGCGGCGCGTCGAGCGCGGCGATGTCGAAACAGGCGAAGAGCTCGGCTGCTCGCCGGCCCGCTGCAAGCCGTTCGGCGGCGGCGAAAAAGGCGGTTGCCACCAAGGGCGCTGCGGGCCGGTCGGCCGCGGCGAAAAAGGCCGCTCATACGAGGGCCGCGCGCTCGCACCATTGATTGGCGCGTAGAGAGTTGAAAGGGCGGCGGTGCCACGCCGCCGCCCGGTCACGCCTGCCGTGCAATGCGGATGGGCTGAATGTAATAAATGCAGAACCTTTACCGCAAGAAAACTCCGGTAATTTCCTGCCCCGGACGTGCCGCATACATGACATGCGGCCAGGCGATCAAAATCCTGCGTGCTCACAAAACCCTTGTACTTTATTTTTTTGTTCATCTATAACCTGACCGACAGGACAGGATTGAAACCCGAAGGACCGGGCAATGCGGGATGCATCGGTGCGGCCTCCTTATAACGACGCGATAACGACCGGACGCGGATGTTCGCCGCGCTGCAGCATCTCGAAGCGAGCGCATCGCTCGCCGGCCGAGGGTGGACGTGCGTGCCTTTGCGCTGCACTATACGGTGCACACCCCGGCGACGCGCCGGGTAAGATCGACAAAAGAGACAACAGGAGGAAGATAGGTATGCGAAGGAAAATTTAATCTGCTTTGTGTCCGTCCGCTCATCCCCAATTCTAATTTCCAACAGCGAGCACAAAGTGGATATCTTACGCAGTCTATGTGGCATTGTTTTTCTGTTGCTGATCGCTTATGTGTTGTCGACCAATCGGAGTGGTATCCGTCTGCGCACGCTGATTCCCGCGCTGCTCGCCCAGGTGTCGATTGGGGCGCTGGTGCTTTTTGTGCCGCTTGGCAGCGCAGCGCTCGCGGCCGCCGCGCGTGGTGTCAACAATGTGCTGCAGATGGGCGACCGCGGTGTGTCGTTCATGTTCGGCGGTCTTGTCGACGCGAAGATGTTCCAGCTATTCGGCGGTGGCGGCTTCGTTTTCGCGCTGCGTGTGCTTCCCATGATTATCTTCGTCACCGCGCTGATTGCGGTGCTTTATCACATCGGCGTGATGAAGTGGATCATCAACGGCCTGGGTGTCGTGTTCGAGAAGCTGCTGGCTGTGACCCGCGTTGAAGCGTGTTCCGCGGTGGCTACGATCTTTCTCGGCCAGAGCGAAATGCCGGCCTTCGTCAAGCCGTTCGTCCGCGAGATGACGGCCGCCGAGTTGTTCGCGGTGATGTCGAGCGGGATGGCCTCGGTCGCGGGTTCGGTGCTGGCCGGCTATGCAGGGCTCGGCGTCAATCTCGAGTATCTGCTGGCTGCGTCGTTCATGGCCATACCGGGCGGCCTGCTGTTCGCCAAGCTGATCTTCCCGACTACGGAGCCAAGCCGGGTGGTGCTGGAAGGCCTGCATTTCGACGAAAGGAAATCGGCCAACGTGATCGAGGCGGCGGCAGCGGGCGCATCGATTGGTCTGAGAATCGCCATCAACGTCGGCGCCATGCTGATCGCGTTTATTGGCCTGATTGCATTGCTGAATTCGACCGTCAGCGGAATCGCGGGCCTGTTCGGCCATCCGCAGATCACGCTGCAAAGCATCCTCGGCTGGGTGTTTGCACCGCTCGCGTGGTTGATTGGCGTACCCTGGCACGATGCGCCGCTGGCCGGCAACTTCATCGGCGAGAAACTGATCCTCAACGAGTTCGTCGCGTACGTCGATCTGTCTCCGTACCTGAAGGGCGCCCAGTCGGTCGCGGCGGCCGGCTTGCAGGTGCTGGATCCGAAGACGCTTGCGATCGTGTCGTTCGCGTTGTGTGGCTTTGCTAATTTTTCTTCGATCGCGATTCTCACGGGCGGCTTTAGTGCCGTCGCTGCGGAACGCCGTGCGGAAGTGGCGCGCTATGGGTTGCGTGTCGTAGCGGCTGCTACGCTGTCGAACCTGATGAGCGCCGCAATTGCGGGGATTTTCCTGTCGTTTCATTGAGTCGGTCGGTCATAGATTACGCCATGCTCTCCTACCTTTTCTTGAGCCGATCATTATGTCGCTGACGCAGGAAATCATTCGCAAGAAGCGCGACCGGCAAGCGCTGAGCCGTGATGAGATCGGCGAATTCGTCCGGGGTGTGGTCGACGGCAGCGTCGCGAACGAGCAGGTCGCAGCGTTCGCAATGGCGGTGTATTTCAACGACATGAGCGTGGATGAACGCGTCGCGCTGACGCTGGCGCAACGCGATTCGGGCCAGGTGCTGTCCTGGGATGCGTTCGATCTGCCGGGCCCGGTGATCGACAAGCATTCGACAGGCGGCGTGGGCGATCTCACTTCGGTGCTGCTCGGCCCGATGGTGGCCGCCTGCGCCGGTTTCGTGCCAATGATCTCCGGGCGCGGTCTCGGCCATACCGGCGGGACGCTCGACAAGCTTGCGGCTATTCCTGGTTACAACCTGGTCCCTGAGGCGAGGACGTTTCAGCGGATCGTGCGGGAAGTCGGCGTGGCGATCATCGGTCAGACGGCGCAACTCGCGCCTGCCGACAAACGGATCTACGCGATCCGCGACGTAACGGCGACCGTCGAATCGATCGCGATGATCACGGCGTCCATCCTGTCGAAAAAGCTCGCGGCAGGACTCGAAGGGCTGACGATGGACATCAAGGTGGGCTCCGGCGCGTTCATGCCGACTTACGAGAAATCACTGGAACTGGCGCGCAGCATCGTCGAGGTCGGCAACGGCGCAGGCATGAAGACGACTGCGGTGCTCACCGATATGAACCAGCCGCTGGCCCCCTGCGCTGGCAACGGGCTGGAAGTGCGCTGTGCGATCGACTATCTGACCGGGCATCGTCGTCCTGCACGCTTACATGAGGTCACGCTGGCCTTGGCAGCGCAGATGCTCGTACTGGGCGGCCTCGCCGGCGATACCGCACAAGCCTGTGCAAAGCTGAACGCGGTGCTCGATTCCGGCGCGGCGGCGGAGCGCTTCGCGCGGATGGTGCGCGCGTTAGGCGGGCCCGCTGATCTGATCGATGCGCCCGAGCGTCATCTGGGGCGTGCGGCCGTGATCTTGCCGGTTACCGCACCGCGTGCAGGGTATATGACACGCATCGATTGCCGCGCGCTAGGCCTCGTGGTGGTCGGCCTTGGCGGCGGCCGGCGTCGCCCTGATGATGCGATCAACTATCAAGTCGGTTTGACAGACCTCGTCGAACTCGGACAATACGTCGAGGCGGGAACGCCGTTGGCACAGATTCACGCCAGCGATCTCCCGGCCGCCGAGCAGGCGGCTCGTGACATCCTGACGGCGTGCACGCTCGCCGAGACCGCTTCACCCGTTCCGGCCACCGTGTACGATCTGATCAACTGAGTAACCGAACCACGCGGATTCCTGATCCCGATGCGGAGGCGTAGTGACACACGAACATCTGATTGACGAAGCACGCAAAGCGCGCGAGCTTGCTTATGCGCCTTACTCACGCTTCCTGGTCGGTGCCGCGCTTGAAACAAACGACGGCAAGATTTTTCACGGCTGCAACGTCGAGAACGCTTCGTACGGGCTGTGCAATTGCGCGGAACGTACGGCGTTTTTTAGCGCCGTCGCAGCGGGTTATCGTCCAGGGCAATTTAAAAGGCTAGCTGTCATTGGACAAACCGACGGCCCGATTGCACCCTGTGGCGCCTGCCGTCAGGTGATGATCGAGCTGGGCTCGCCCAAACTTGAAGTCATACTGAGCAATCTGGACGGCAAGGTCGAGGTGACCAGTGCCGCCGCGCTCTTACCGGGCGCGTTCTATCTCGAACCGGACGGCGGCGCGTCCGCAGCTTAGCAACAGGCGTGGCAACGTGCGTTCCGCATGCGCGCTAAAGCGGTTCCATACGCAAACAACATGAGTATCCAACCATCATGCACAA
>NZ_JAMFSB010000002.1 GCF_026225065.1 Paraburkholderia sp.
ACGGTCCGATCGTATTCATCTTGCTCTTGAACGATACGATCAGGACGTCGTTCTCGCCGGCACGATCATCGACCCATGCGCGAACCGCGTCGGTTTCGAACAGCGTCTTGCCGTAGGTCTTCGGATCCGCGCCCGTCTCGCCGACCAGCGGCGCACGGAACACCTGTTTGTCATAGACGCTCAAAGCAGAACGCGGCACGAACGACTTCGAAGCCGGCGACCACGAACCTTCGTTCGTATGCACACCGCCCTTCTCGGCAACCGCACCTTCGAGCACCCACGAAGGCAGCGGCGCGCTCGACAGCGCCTTACCCGCCGCGATATCTTCCTGGACCCACTCGGCGACCTGCTTCCAGCCGGCCGTCTGCCAGCCTTCGAACGGGCCTTCGTTCCAGCCGAAGCCCCAACGGATGGCCAGATCGACGTCACGCGCGTTGTCGGCGATCGATTCGAGATGCACGCCAATGTAGTGATACACGTCGCGGAAGATCGCCCACAGGAATTGCGCCTGCGGGTGCTCTGATTCGCGCAGCAGCTTCAGACGCTCTGCCGGCGGACGTTTAAGGATGCGGCCCACCAGTTCGTCGGCCTTTGCACCGCCGTCGACATACTCGCCCGTCTTCGGGTCGAGCACCTTGATCGCCTTGCCTTCCTTCTTGTAGAAGCCGCCGCCAGTCTTCTGACCGAGCGCGCCCTTCTTCACCAGTTCGGCGAGCACAGCCGGCGTTTCGTAGACGGAGAAGAACGGATCGTCCTTCAGCGTGTCCTGCATCGTCTTGATGACGTGCGCCATCGTGTCGAGGCCGACCACGTCAGCGGTGCGGAACGTTGCCGACTTCGCACGGCCCAGACGCGAGCCCGTCAGATCGTCCACTTCATCGAAACGCAGCCCGAACTTTGCCGCTTCGGTGATGACCGCGAGGATCGAGAAAATGCCGACACGGTTGGCGATGAAGTTCGGCGTATCTTTCGCACGCACGACGCCCTTGCCGACCACGCTTGTCAGGAACGTTTCGAGCTGGTCGAGAATTTCCGGACGCGTCGCTGCGGTCGGAATCAGCTCGACCAGGTGCATGTAGCGCGGCGGATTGAAGAAGTGCACACCGCAGAAGCGTGACTTCAGTTCATCCGAGAAACCCTGCGACAGTTCGGTAATCGACAGGCCCGACGTGTTGCTGGCGAAAATCGCGTTCGGCGCAATATGCGGCGAGACCTTCTTGTACAGATCGTGCTTCCAGTCCATCCGTTCGGCGATCGCTTCGATCACGAGGTCGCACTCGGCGAGCTTCTCGATATCGTCGTCGTAGTTCGCAGGCTGGATATATTGCGCGTCTTCCTTCACGCCAAACGGCGCCGGCGACAGCTTCTTCAGATTCTCGATCGCCTTCAGCGCGATCGCGTTCTTCGGGCCTTCCTTGGCGGGAAGGTCGAACAGCAGCACGGGCACCTTGGCGTTGATCAGGTGCGCAGCGATCTGCGCGCCCATCACGCCGGCGCCGAGTACGGCTACCTTGCGAATGATCAGATTGCTCACGTCGTTCCTCCGGGGGAGTTATGCGGGTGTCGCATAATGTTTGCGTGGGTTTCGCGCGCGGTGCACGCGGGCCTCGCAATGCGTGACCGGCGGCAGGGCCATGCGTTTCAGGCACGCGCGGCCCTGCCGTGATGTGGCTTTAGAACAGCGACTCTTCCACGTCCATCAACGACTTCGAACCAGCGCGTGCCTGGCGAATCGTCATGGCCGTTTCCGGCAGCAGCTTGGCGAAGTAGAAGCGCGCGGTAGCGAGCTTGGCCTTGTAGAACGGATCGCCGGATGCTTCCTTGTCCAGCGCGATGCGTGCCATGCGGGCCCAGAAGTACGAGAACACCAGATGGCCGACTGTGCGCAAATACGGCACAGCCGCGGCGCCCACTTCGTCCGGGTTCTGCATGGCCTTCATGCCGATTTCCATGGTCAGCTTCTGCACCTTGTCGCCAATGTCGGCGAGCGGGTTCACGAACTCCTGCATTTCCGGCTTGATGCCTTCGGCTTCGACGAACTCCGTCACCAGCTTGCCGAACTTCTTCATCTTCGCGCCCATGTCGCCGAGAACCTTGCGGCCCAGCAGTTCGAGCGACTGAATCGCGTTGGTGCCTTCGTAGATCATGTTGATCCGCGCGTCGCGCACGTACTGCTCCATGCCCCACTCGGCGATAAAACCGTGGCCGCCGTAGATCTGCATGGCGTGGTTGGTGCTCTCGAACGCGTTGTCCGAGAGGAACGCTTTCAGGATCGGCGTGAGCAGTGCGACGAGATCAGCCGCATCCTTGCGCACCGATTCTTCGGCGTGCGACAGTTCCTTGTCGATATGCAGCGCGGACCAGTACGAGAACGCACGTGCGCCTTCGGCGTAGGCCTTCTGCGTGAGCAGCATGCGGCGCACGTCCGGGTGCACGATGATCGGGTCAGCGGCCTTTTCAGGGGCCTTCGGGCCGGTCAGCGAACGCATCTGCAGACGCTCTTTCGCGTACGTCAGCGAGTTCTGATAGCCGATTTCGGTCAGCCCCAGGCTTTGCATGCCAACACCCAGACGCGCGGCGTTCATCATCACGAACATGGCGTTCAAGCCCTTGTTCGGCTCGCCGACCAGCCAGCCCTTGGCATTGTCTAGGTTGATCACGCAGGTGGCATTGGCGTGAATGCCCATCTTGTGTTCGATGGAGCCACACTTCACCGTGTTGCGATCGCCCGGCTCGCCCGCTTCGTTCGGCACGAACTTCGGCACGATGAAGAGCGAAATACCCTTGGTGCCGTTCGGCGCATCCGGCAGACGCGCAAGCACCAGGTGAACGATGTTCTCCGCGAGGTCGTGTTCACCGCTGGAGATAAAAATCTTGGTACCGCTGATCGAGTACGAGCCGTCCGGGTTCGGTTCGGCCTTGGTGCGCAGAATACCGAGGTCGGTGCCGCAATGCGGCTCGGTCAGACACATCGTGCCGGTCCAGGTGCCGGACACGAGCTTGGGCAGATACGTCTGCTGCAGTTCCGGCGTGCCGTGAGCATGCACGCATTCATACGCGCCGTGCGACAGGCCCGGGTACATTGTCCACGCCTGGTTCGCCGAATTAAGCATTTCATACAAAGCGTTGTTGACGAATGCCGGCAGGCCCTGACCGCCGTATTCCGGATCGCAACCGAGTGCCGGCCAGCCGGCCTCGACATATTGCTTATAGGCTTCCTTGAAACCCTTCGGCGTGGTCACGACGCCGTCGCCGACGTACGTGCAGCCTTCCTGGTCGCCGCTCTGATTCAGCGGAAACAGCACTTCGGAGCAGAATTTGCCGGCCTCTTCCAGCACCGCATTGATCGTGTCGGCATCGAGATCAGCGTGCTTCGGCATCTGCTTGATCTCACCTTCGACATTAAGCAGCTCGTGCAACACGAATTGCATGTCGCGCAACGGCGCGGCGTACTGTCCCATGACTCTCTCCAAAGTTTGACAAGGAGCCAGGCCGTCAGGCCAGGTCCGGAGTCCGGACCTTTTCAGCGCCGCTGGATCCGCTGGATCCGGCCGCCCTGCTAACGGCTCTCGCTCTGATACGAAACAATCAGTTTTTCGAGCGCGGCCCATGTAAGAGGCACAGCATCCGGCAAGTGCAGGAAGCGTGCGTCGTGATGCAGGCCGAGCGTGAAGCTGTACAGTTCGAACAGCATCAGTTGCGGGTTCGTGTCCGCACGCAGATGCCCTTCTTCCATTGCCTGCGAAATGGCCCGGGTGAGCGCAGCACGCCAGATCGTCACGCTCGACGCCAGCTGCTCGCGCACCTGGCTGTCTGCACGGTCGTCGTACTCGACCGCACCGCTGATGTAGATGCACCCAGTGGTGACTTCCTGGATGCGCTTCTCAATCCAGCGGGAGATCATGGCGCGCAAACGCGGCAAGCCGCGCGGCTCACGAAGACTCGGGAAAAACACCTCGTCTTCGAAACGACGGTGATATTCGCGCACCACTTCAACCTGCAAGTCCTCGCGCGACCCGAAGTGCGCAAACACGCCGCTCTTGCTCATCTGCATGCGCTCGGCCAGCAGCCCTATCGTCAGACCTTCCAGTCCGTCGCGGCTTGCCAGATCGAGTGCTGCATCGAGAATCGCAACCCGCGTTTGTTCGCCTTTTCGCATAGCTGTTTTACCGTTCTCATGTGACCGAAAGAAAATCGAACGGCCGTACTATTATTGAGTGCTGCCGTCCGCGAAACAAGGACTTTATTAGAAACCGGTTTCTAACCGGAGCATCAATTTTGCGTCATACGTCAATCGGACGAGGGAGATTTTTTTAGAGGGGTTTGCCTTGTCGGCTTGATCTGGTTCAACGCGTGCCGCAACTCGCAGCTCGGTTCGGCGAGTTGGACGCGCAGGGTACGTTCGGCAGGAGGGTTTGCCCTGGGGCTCTGAGCGGCCGCTTGCATGATGACCGCAGCCGTTCCCGAGCTTGCTTGCGGCGAGACCCGTCTAGTCGTACCCGCCGACCGTCAACAGCTTCATCACGACGCGGTAGGTGTTGTAGGCCAGCCAGTTCAGCGCGCGCTCGCCCGCTGGACGGGCCTCGTAGTGCTCGATATCGATACGGCGCGACTCGTCGAATGCAGTGAGGATCGCTTCGCGCAAGACCTTGATTTGCGGGTCATGCACCAGTACGACGTTGGCCTCGTTGTTCAGCATGAGACTCAGCGCGTCAAGATTCGACGAGCCTACGGTGCCCCAGCTCGAATCGACTACGGCCACTTTGCCGTGCAGCATCGTCTTCTCGTATTCGGCGATTTTCACGCCGGCCTTCAGCAGCGAGCGGTACAGGAACGGCACCGCGTAATCGAGCGCGGCGAACTCCTTCCTGCCGATGATCAGCTTCACATCCACTTCACGCCGCGCCGCGAACACCAGCGCGCGGCGCAGCTTGCGGCCTGGCATGAAGTACGGATTGGCGAGCAGCACCTCGGTGCGCGCCTGACCGATCGCGGTGAGGTAGGCCTTTTCGATGGCACGGCGGTTAATCAGGTTGTCGCGCGCAACGAACGCCACCGCGGGTTCGCCGACGCCGCGCAGATCGGCGCTGCGGTTGTGGCCGCGGGCCGGTGCGCCGGAACTGGTGTCGTCCTTGTAGGTGAAGTCGGGCTGCAGCGCTTCGACAGGACGGTGACCGAAACGAATCCGGTGCCATTGACTCTCGAACGCCTCGCGGACATCGGCGACCACCGGCCCCTGCAGTTCGAGCGCAAAGTCCCAGCGGCGATACGGCAGGCGCGTGCCGTCGTTCTCGTAGTCGTCGACGATATTGATGCCGCCGCACCACGCGAACTGATCGTCGACCACCGCCAGTTTGCGATGCGTGCGCGAAAAACCGAAGCGGCCGAACAGATGCGGGTTGTAGATCCGATGCTCGATGCCGCGCTCGGGCCAGTCGTGGAAGATCGGCAGACGGGCGGTACCGATGCCATCGGTGATCACGCGCACACGCACCCCGCGGGCGGCGGCGCGTAGCAACGCGGCGCTGACTGCCTGGCCGGCGTCGTCATTGCAGAAGATGTAAGTTTCGAGAACGACGTCTTTCTCCGCCGCATCGACGCGCGCGATCAAGGACGTAAAAAACGCCTCGCCGGAGCGGAACAGTTGTACTTCGTTACCGGCGGTAAAGCGGAATTTCGACCAGTAACGACGACCGAACAGGGTCTGCCGAAGCCGCTCGAAATGCCGCGGACCGCCGCCCGTCATCGGAGCCGCCTTTTCAGCCGCTGCGGCAACTGCAGGATCGCATCGGCATTCGATGAGGAAAAGCACCGCTCCGCGGCTTCTTCATGGGGTAGCCACAGGTGCGCCGTGTGCTCGAGCGGCGCTAGCGTCACCTCGCAACACCGCGGCACCTCGAGGCTGAACCAGTGTTCAGTGTTGTGCGTCACGCCCTCGGCGTAACGATGCCGCCAGACCGGATAGATCTCGTACTCGATCTGATACTGCCAGTCGAACAGCGCCTCGCGCGGCACGACAGAGCTGCCGATCACAATGCCGGTTTCCTCGGCCACTTCGCGTATGGCAGTCGCGGCAAGCGGCTCGTCGAGCGTGTCTTTCGAGCCCGTCACCGATTGCCAGAAGCCCGCGCGATCGGCACGCTCGATGAGCAGCACATCGAGCCCCGGAGTATGGATCACCACAAGTACGGATTCGGGAATCTTCGGCGGTTTCGGCATGGCGGTAAGACTAGGCGCGTGTTGCGCGCGGTACATGTCGGTCTACGGTTTTATCTGGGCTATTGTTTCACCCGTTGCTACGACTGTAACGCAAAAAACGAAAAAGGCGCGTGACGCGCCTTTTCGTTTGCTTGACCGCGAGTCATTGAGCGGCTGAATGAGCCGCTCAATGATCCGCTCAGACGGCCGGCAAGTCTTACACCTTCGCTTCCGGCTGACGCAGACGGATGTGCAACTCGCGCAACTGGCGCTCGTCCACTTCGCTCGGCGCCTGCGTGAGCAGATCCTGTGCGCGCTGTGTCTTCGGAAACGCGATCACGTCGCGGATCGAGTCGGCGCCGGCCATCATCGTGATGATGCGGTCCAGACCGAAGGCGATACCACCGTGCGGCGGCGCGCCGTATTGCAGCGCGTCGAGCAGGAAACCGAACTTGGCGCGTGCTTCTTCCGCGTTGATCTTCAGCGCGCGGAACACCTGGCTCTGCACTTCTTCACGGTGGATACGCACCGAACCGCCGCCGATTTCCCAGCCGTTCAGCACCATGTCGTAGGCCTTCGCCAGGCAGCGGGCCGGATCCGTTTCCAGATACTCGAGGTGCTCGTCCTTCGGGCTCGTGAACGGATGGTGAGCCGCCACCCAACGGTTGTTCTC